>JAEKLZ010000378.1 GCA_019508225.1 Inquilinus limosus
TCAGGATCGGCGTCAGCAGCGCGATCAGGAACTGCGGCAGGAACTGGCCGAAATAGACCTCAAGCTGCTCGACCCCATCGATCAGCGACAGGGTCAGCGCGCCGGAGCGGCGGCGGGCCACGGTGCCGGGCCCCAGCGCCGCGATCCGGTCGAAGATGGTGCGGCGCAGCCGGGCCTGGACTCGCGACGCGGTCTCGTGCGCCACCATCACCCGACCGTATTCGGCGACGCCGCGCAGCACCATGATGCCGGCGATCAGGGCGATCGACGGCACCAGCTCGGCCAGCGGCCGGCCGGCGAAGACCTGGCCGATCAGCCAGCCCAGCAGGGCCAGTCGGGCGACGCCGAGCGCGACCGAGACCAGGCCAACCGCCACCGCCGCGGCGATGCGGAGGCGGACCCCCTCGGTGAACTTCCACAGGCGCGGTTCGAAATGCATTGCCCATTCCCTCTGATGAAAGGACGCCGCCGGTCGCCTGTCGTGGGATGGGTCGGGCCGGCCCCGACCTGACGATAGTGTGAACGCTGGTGAACGGAATTCGACAAATTCGAGGAGGGGCTGTACGTTTCTGTTCAGGTATATCGAGGCAGGAGATGCGGGCCATGGCTGCCGACTGGGACGATCTGCGCGTGTTCCTGACCCTGGCGCGCGAGGGCAACCTGACCGCCGCGGCGCGGCGGCTGCAGGTCAGCCACCCGACCGTGGCGCGGCGGGTGCGCAGCCTGGAGGAGTCGATCGGCGCCCGGCTGTTCGACCGGCTGCCCGACCGCTTCGTGCTGACCGCGGCAGGCGAGGAGCTGCTGGCCGACAGCGAGGCGATGGAGCGCGCGGCCGAATCGATCCAGCGCCGCAGCGCCGGCCTCGGCGACACCGCGCATGGCACGGTCCGGGTCTCGGCCGGCGAGGCGATGACCGGATTCCTGGCCGACCACCTGCCACGGCTGCGGCGCGGCCCCGACGTGTCGAGCCTGGTGGCGCGGCGGCTGGGGCGCGTCGAGTACGCGATCTATGCCGCCCGCGGCCACGAGATCGCCGACACGACGCCGGAGGGGCTGCGCCGCCTGACCTGGGCCGGCTTCGATGAGGAGCACAGCTACATGCCGGGCCAGACCTGGGTGGCGGAGCTGCTGGAGGGCGCCCGGCCGGCGGTGCGGGTCAACAACTGGCTGGTGCTGCAGCAGGCGGTCCGCAGCGGCGAGGCGGTGGGGCTGCTGCCCTGCTACGCCGGCGACCCGGATCCCGGCCTGCGCCGGCTGAGGCCGGTGGTGGAGGAGGTCGGGGTCGACCAGTGGCTGCTGGTGCATCGCGACTTGCGCGCCCTGTCGCGGGTGCGCCGGGTGATGGATTCCCTGGTCGCCCTGTTCCGTGAACGGCGCGACGTGCTGGAAGGCCGTCTGCCGCAGGAGGTCGCGGCGCCTTGATCCCGCCGCTGCGGGCGGATGAAATGGGGTGATGGTGAGCGATCCGACCGCGATGAGAGCAAGTTCTAGTCCCCCCTCCCCTTGCGGGAGGGGGGTAGGGGGAGGGGGCTGTCGATCGAAGAGATCTGGCGTCGGCAGGATCGAGGGGGCGCCGTTTTCCATATCTCGAACGTCGGTTCTTGCTGCCCGAACCCCCTCCCCCTACCCCCCTCCCGCGAGGGGAGGGGGGACAAAAAAGGTACGCCTTATCCAGTTCGTCGCCCGCCTCCTGCCCCTCCTCGCCCTCCTCCTGGTCGCCGCCTGCGGGGCCATGGTCCAGCCGATGGGCGCGTCGAACGGGACGCCGAGGCTGGAGCCCGAGGCCGTGATCGCCGCCGACGGCTACCGCCTGCCGCTGCGGCACTGGGGCCCGGTGGACAAGCCGCGCGGCTATCCCGGCGTGCCGGTCTATTTGCTGGGCGAGAGCATGGGCGGCGCGGTGGCGATCCTGGCCGCGACCCGGGCGGACCATCCGCCGATGGCCGGGCTGATCCTGTCCGCCCCGGCCACTTGGGGGCGGCAGAGCATGGCCACCATCCCCCGGGTGGCGCTGTGGCTGACCCGCCGGCTGATCCCGGCGATGACCTTCACCGGGCGCAATCTCGGCGTCCAGGCCAGCGACAACGTCCCGATGCTGATCGCGCTCGGCCGCGACCCGCTCTACATCCGGGCGACCCGGGTCGACACCATCGACGGGCTGGTCGACCTGATGGGCCGCGGCTCGGATGCCGCGGCAGAGATCTCGCAGCCGACCCTGGTTCTGCTGGGCGAGCATGAGCAGGTGCTGGCGCCGGCCTCGGTCAACCTGCTGCTGCGCCGCCTGCCGCGGCGGCCGGACCTGGTCGTCGCCTCCTACAGCCGCGGCTGGCACTGGCTGCTGCGCGACCTCGGGCGCCGCACGCCGCAGCGCGACATCGCCGACTGGGTGCTGCATCCCGGGCCTGGCCTGCCCTCAGGCGCGGAGCAGCGCGGCGAGGCCCGGCGGGCCGTGGCCGACGGCGCGGTTGCGGGATCAGACCTGCAGGCGTCGGGCGGGCCCTGAGCTACTCGGCAGCGGCCTCGGCCTCGGCCGGAAGCGCCAGCCGCACCGGGCTGAACACCTCCTGCTCCTCGGACACGCCGCGCAGGCTGAACCGGCCCATCGGCTCGGCCTCCACGCCCGCGGCGCGGCGGAAGGCGTCGGTCATCAGCGGCCGGCGGCCGGTGATGCGGCACAGCGCCTCGACCCGGCTGGCCAGGTTGACCGCGGGGCCGATGACGGTGAAGTCCAGCCGGTCGGCGGCGCCGATATTGCCGTACATCACCTCGCCGATATGCAGCGACAGGCCGTAGTCGAGCGCCTGCCGGCCTTCCTCGACCCGCCGGGCGTTCAGCGCGGCCATGCCGTGCTCGGCCACCGCGGCGGCGGCCAGCGCCTTGGACGCGGCGTCCTGCACGCCCTGATCCTCGTCCACCGGGAAAATCGCCAGCATGGCGTCGCCGATGAACTTCAGGATCTCGCCGCCGGATTCCTGCACCGCCCCGGCCATCGTCTCGAAATAGCTGTCGAGCGAGGCGACGATCTCCTCGCGCCCGACCTTCTCGCTCATCGCGGTGAAGTCGCGCAGGTCGCAGTACCAGATCGCGGCGTGCAGCGATTCCGACATGCCACGGCGGATCTGGCCGTTCAGGATGCGGGCGCCGGCGTCACGGCCGACATAGGTGTCCAAGAGGTCGACCGCGGTGGCGCGCAGGGCGTGGATCTCGATCAGCCGGGTCAGGATCGGCATCAGCCGGTCGACCTTCTCCAGCGCCGCCTCGGTGAACCCGCCCTCCTCGCGCGTGGCGAAGGAGATGGCGGAACGGCGGCCGCTGGTGAAGGCCAGGCCGAACAGGGCGTAGTCGGTCAGCCCCTCGTCGCGGAACTCCTCCAGCACCGGGAAGTCGAGCTGCGCCTTCGGTCCGGTCAGGCGGCGGCGCAGCGCGTCCGCGCCCTCCTCGATCACCGCGTGGATCGGGCTCTGCTGGTATTCGGGCGAGTTCCGGTTCTCCCACAGGCCGCGGCGGCGCTCGATCGCGCCGGTGCCGCGCCAGATATAGGCGGTGCCGAAATAGAGCGGGTGGAGGGCCGGGATGATCGCCAGGCCGCGCGCGACCGGAACGTCCTCGGCGACCAGCCGATTGCAGAATTCCTCTAGCAGCTGGCCGACGTCGCGGATGCCCGGTGCCTCATAGAGCAGCCAGTCCAGCGTGGGTGAGCCGGTACAGCTCGTCATCGGATTCTCTTTCTCGATCACGACGCCCATGGTCCGCCCCTCGCAGCACAGCCTCCTTCATCTAGGGGCGCCGCGTCCAGATTTCGAGTCAGCCTCTTACCAATGAAAGGAAATGCTGCCTTGCGCCGCAGGCGGACCGCAGCGCAGGCGGTGCCGTCAGCCCCGGCTTACCCCCACAAGGCCGGCTCCGGCGGGTACACCGTGGCGCCGTCGTAGCGCAGGGCAGGATCGTGGTCCTGGGCCAGCAGCAGCGGCCCGTCCAGGTCCACCACCTCCGCCCCCTGCGCCACCAGCGTCGCCGGCGCCATCGCCAGGGAGGAAGCGACCATGCAGCCGACCATCACGGCGAAGCCGCGCTCGCGGGCCGCAGCACGCAGCCGCAGCGCCTCGGTCAGGCCGCCGGCCTTGTCCAGCTTGATGTTGACCATCGCGTATTTGCCGGCGCAGTGGTCCAGGCTGGCGGTGTCATGGCAGCTCTCGTCGGCGCAGAGCGGGATCGGGCTCTCGAAGCCCAGCAGCGCGTCATCCTCGGACGCCTTCAGCGGCTGCTCGATCACCTCGACGCCGAGTGCTGCGAAGACCGGACCGAAGCGTTCGAGATGGCTGATCGACCAGGCCTCGTTGGCGTCGACCACCAGCCGGCTGGCCGGCGCGTTCGCGCGCACCGCCTGCACCCGCTCCAGGTCGCCGTCGCCGGTCAGCTTCAGCTTCAGCAGCGGCCGGTGCGCCGATTGCCGCGCTGCCTCGCCCATCTTCTCCACCGTGTCCAGGCTCAGCGTGTAGACGGTGGTGACCGGGCCCGGCTCCAGGATCCCGGCCAGGGCCCAGGCCGGCACCCCGGCCAGCTTGGATTCCAGGTCCCACAGCGCGCAGTCAACCGCGTTGCGGGCCGCACCCGGCGGCAGCAGCGCCTCCAGCCCGGGCCGGTCGGCGCCATCTGCGATCGCCTGGACGACGCTCTCGATCTGCGCCGTCACGCTTTCCAGGCTCTCGCCGTAGCGGGCATAGGGCGTGCATTCGCCGCGGCCGACCGCGCCGCCGGCGACGATCTCGGCGATCAGCGTCCGCGCCTCGGTCCGGCTGCCGCGCGAGATGGTGAAGACGCCGCGGATCGGCCACACCGCCTGCCGGACCGAGAGGACGCGGCCGGTCACGCGTGCACCGGGGCCGGCAGCCGGTCGACGATGGCGGCGACGCCGGTGCGCACCGGGTCGACCGCCGGCAGGCCGAAGCGATCCTCCGCCTCCTTCAGCGCCCGCTCCGCCGCCTGCGGGTCCAGCGCCGAGGTGTTGAAGGCAAGTCCCACCACCTTCGCGTCCGGGTTGGTCAACCGGGCGCAGCGCTCGTTCAGCGCGATGCAGTCGGCCAGGTCGGGAAGGGGAAAGTTCGGCAGGCCGCGCATATGCGGCCGGCCGGGCTCGTGGCACATCACCAGCGCCTCGGCCTGGGCGCCGTGCAGCAGGCCCAGCGACACGCCGGCATAGGAGGCGTGGAACAGCGACCCCTGGCCCTCGATCAGGTCCCAATGGTCGGTTTCGGCCTCCGGTGCCAGCCACTCGGTGGCGCCGGAGATGAAGTCGGCGACCACGGCATCGACCGAGACGCCGCCGCCGGCGATCAGGATGCCGGTCTGGCCGGTGGCGCGGAAATCGGCCTTCAGGCCGCG
>JAEKLZ010000530.1 GCA_019508225.1 Inquilinus limosus
CGGCGGCCCTGCCCTCCGGCGAGTGGCTCCTCGGGCGTGGATGGGATCAGACGCGCTGGCCCGGCCAGCAGTTCCCGACGGCGGCGGCCATGGATGCCGTCACCGGCGGCCATCCCGCATACCTGGAGCGCGTGGACGGCCACGCCGGCTGGGCGAACACGAAGGCGATCACGCTGGCCGGGCTGACCGCGTCCACGACGGACCCCGCGGGCGGCCGGATCCTGCGCGACGCGAAGGGCGCGCCCGCCGGCGTGTTCGTGGACAACGCGCAGGCGCTGGTCTCGTCGAAGATCCCGCCACCGTCGCGGGCGGCGCGCAAGCGGCACCTGGCCCGCGGCCTCGAAGCCGCCGCCCAGGCCGGCCTCACCGAGGTGCACGACGCGGGCGTCCCCCTGGATACGATCCCCCTCTACAAGGAGCTGCTCGCGGAAGGAAAGATGCCGGCCCGGGCCTACGTGATGCTCGCCGCCCTCGACCCCGACAACACGCGGGGCGACGTCCTCGCCGCCAACCGGACACTGAGGCCGGAGATCGGCCTCGGCGACGGCCGCCTCACCGTGCGCGCGATCAAGGTCGTGTCCGACGGCGCCCTCGGCTCGCGGGGCGCGTACCTGCTCGCCCCCTACACCGACGAGCCGGGCACGCGCGGGCTGCTGCGGATCGACGCCGCCCGGTTCCACGCCCTGCTCGCGGAGGCCCTCGCCCGCGGGTTCCAGGTCAACACGCACGCGATCGGTGACGCCGCCAACCGCTTCGTCCTCGACGAGTACGAGCGCGCGTTCGCGGGAGTGCCCGGCGGCGGCCGCGATCGCCGGTTCCGGGTCGAGCACGCGCAGGTGCTGGCTCCCGCCGACGTGCCCCGGTTCAAGTCGCTCGGCGTCATCCCCTCCGTGCAGCCGACGCACTGCACGAGCGACATGCGGTGGGCGGAGGCCCGCGTCGGCCCCGTGCGGATCATGGGCGCCTACCTCTGGAAGACGTTCCTCGACCAGGGCGTGGTCCTGGCCGGGGGGAGCGATGCCCCGGTGGACTCGATCGCCGTGCTGCCCGGCCTCTACGCCGCGGTCACGCGGCAGGACGCGCGCGGATGGCCGCCCGGCGGCTGGCACCCGCAGGAGCGCGT
>JAEKLZ010000267.1 GCA_019508225.1 Inquilinus limosus
GCAGGCCCGGCGCGCGGCGGCCGACCAGGTCCTCCGGCCCCAAAATCAGCACCACCAGATCCAGGACCATCAGGGTGACGCCGAAGGTGGCGAGCAGCTGGAACAGCTCCGGCGCCCGGTAGATCCGGCGCAGCAGCACGATCTCCAGCAGGGCGCCGAGCGCCGCCACGATCAGGGCGGCGAGGACGAGGCCGCCCCAGAAGCCCAGCGCGCCGGAGAAGCGCTCGGTCAGGGTGTAGGCCAGGTACGCGCCCAGCATGTAGAAGGCGCCGTGCGCGAAGTTCACGATCCGCGTCACGCCGAAGATGATCGAAAGGCCCGACGCCACCAGGAACAGCGAGGCGGCGCTGGCGAGTCCGGTCAGGAACTGGGCGACGAGGAAATCCACCAAGCCTCTCCCGTTATTTATTCCAGTCCCCCCTCCCCCTGCGGGAGGGGGTAGGGGGAGGGGGCTGCCGATGCGGGGCATAGGCGTTGCCGGTTCAAAGCAGGTCTGGGGTCCGAGACGATCAGAGGCTGTCCGTCGGCACGAACCCCCTCCCCCTAACCCCCTCCCGCGAGGGGAGGGGGGACTAAATGGTCACTCCGCCGGGCGCAGCTTGGCGACCTCGGCGTCGGTCGGCAGGTACTGGGCGCCGTCGCGGTAGTGGAACTCGGTCATCACCCCCTTGCCGTCCTCGACCGTGGTCTTGCCGACGAAGGCGCCGAGGGTCGACTGGTGGTCGATCTTGCGGAAGGTGATCGGCCCGAACGGGCTGTCGACGCCGATGCCCTCGGCCGCCGCGATCATCTTGTCGGGGTCGGCCGACCCGGCCTTGGCCAGGATCGCCGCGATCGACTTCATGGTGGTGTAGCCGACGATCGAGCCGAGCCGCGGATAGTCGCCGTACTTGGCCTGGTACGCCTTGAGGAACGCGTCATGCTCGGGCGCCTTGATCGCGTACCAGGGATAGCCGGTGACGATCCAGCCCTCCGGCGTCTCGTCCTTCAGCGGGTCGAGATATTCCGGCTCGCCGGTCAGGAAGCTGACCACGGACCGTTCCTCGAACAGGCCGCGGGTGTTGCCCTCGCGCACGAACTTCACCAGGTCGGCGCCGAAGGTGACGTTCAGGATCGCCTCGGGCTTCGACGCGGCCAGCGCCTGCACCACCGAACCGGCGTCGATCTTGCCCTGCGGCGGCCATTGCGCGTCGACCCATTCGATATCCGGCCGCTTGGCCGACAGCAGCTGCTTGAACACCGCCACGGCCGACTGGCCGTATTCATAGTTCGGCGCCACCGTGGCCCAGCGCTTGGCCGGCAGCTTCGCCGCCTCCTCGGCCAGCATCGCCGCCTGCATGTAGTTCGACGGGCGCAGCCGGAAGGTGTAGCGGTTGCCGTTGGCCCAGGTGACGGCGTCGGTCAGGGGCTCCGCCGCCATGAAGAACACCTTCTTCTGCTTGGCGAAGTCCGACACGGCCAGGCCGATATTGGAGAAGAAGGTGCCGGCCAGGATGGTGACGCCCTCGGACGAGACCAGCTCGTTGGCGGCGGTCACGGCATCGGCCGGCTTGCCGCCATCGTCCTTGGAGACGACGACCAGCTTCTGGCCGTTCACCCCGCCGGCGGCGTTGATCTCCTCGATCGCCAGCTGCCAGCCCTTGCGGTAGGGCTCGGTGAAGGCCGGCAGCGCGGAATAGCTGTTGATCTCCCCGATCTTGATCTCCTGCGCCCCGGCGGCGGCCGGGGTGCCGAGCGCGGCGAACAGCGCCAGCGCCGCCGCGACGTGAAACCTTGCCTTCATCCCTGTCTCCTTCGTGTCCTTGTCGGTCGGGCTGCCTTGTGGTTTGCCCTGTCGCCGTGCCGGTTTCCAGGCCCTCGTTCCTATTGTCCCTGTTTGTCGTGCCCGGGCTTGACCCGGGCATCCAGAGGGTCTCGACGCCCACTGGATTGCCGGGTCAAGCCCGGCAATGACACCAAGAGGCAAAGCAAGGGGCCCGGCTTCGTCTCTATCGCAACCCGTCCTCTCCCTTGATCTCGCTCGTCTTCAGCCCGCCGACCCGGGGCAGGGGGCGGCCGCTGTCGGTCACCGCAACGGCAACCACGATCTCGCCGGCCCGCGGCGCATCGGCGATGCGCACCTCCATGCCGTCAAAATGGCTGCGGACATAGGCCGCGTCCTTGTGGCCCAGCGGGATGTCCAGCGCCACGCCCGGGCCGCCGCGCTTCTTCGAGGACGGGATCAGCGCCGCGCCCTTGCCCAGGACCTTGCGCACCGGCGTGCCCAGCTTCGGGTGCAGGATGGCGGCGGCATGCTCCAACTCGCCATTCTCGCCGACGGCCGCGGCCTTGCCGTAGCTCTCGGCGCGCGATCCCTCGATACCCAGCGCCGCCACCGCCTTCTCGGCCAGCAGCGCGCCCAGCTCCTCGCCGATCTCGAACAGCTCGGTCAGATCGTCGACGTAGCGGCCGGCGAAGGGGTTCTCGATCACCGCCACCGCGGCGGCGCGGCGGGTCGGCGGTGTGACCTGTCGGCCCATCTCGGTCACCGTCTCCTCGACCACGGTGACGATCTTGCGGATCTTCGCGCTCATCGCAGGCCGTCCTCGCCCTTGATCTCGCTCGCCTTCAGCCCGCCGACGCGGGCGTGGATGCGGGCGCCGGTGGTCATCACCAGCACCAGCGCGATCTCGTCCGCCTTCGGCCCGTCCGGCACGCCGACCTCCATCGCGTCGAAATGGCTGCGGACATAGGAAGCGTCGATATGCGTCACCGGCACGTCCAGCCGGGTGCCCGGGCCGCCGACCTTCTTGGCCGAGGCCACGATCGCCTTGGCGCCACCCAGCGCCTCGCGCATGGCGTAGCCGCCGGGGACATGCCACAGCGCGCCATGCTCCAGCTCGCCGGCGGCGCCGACGATGGCGCCCTTGCCGTAGCCCTGGATCGCCTTCGGATCGCCGCCCAGCGCCTGGATCAGCTGCTGCGCCATGGCCAGGCCCAGCGGCTTCAGGTCGTCCATGAAGCCCGCGATCTCCTCGACATAACGGCCGGCGAAGGGGTTGCGGATCACGGCGATGATGGCGCCCCGCCGCAGCGGCGTCGCGGCCGGCGGCCCGCCCTCGTGGAAGATCTCCTCGACGGTGACCAGGCGCTTGCGGATCTCGACCTCAGGCATGGATCAGGCTCTGTGTTGTGGGTGCTGCTACTGCATCTCTATTTTCGTCATCCCCGCGAAAGCGGGGATCTCCTGCCGCTCTCGGTCCCATCGAGATTCCCGCTTTCGCGGGAATGACGGAGAGGGAGGAGGAATCAGGTCCCAGCCCCACCGTCCGCGTCTCGCCGGCCAGGTGCAGGGCGGCGGCGCGGATCAGGCCGCGGGCGATCAGGGTGTCGGCCATGGCCGCGCCGGCGGCGAGGGCGGCGTCGATCTCGGCCGGGGCCAGCGGGCCGACGCCGCGGGTCACCGGGCGGTCGCCCAGGTCGCTGTCGGGCTGCAGCTCCTGCGCCGGGACGCGCTGGATGGCGGGATGACCGGGCAGGTCGACGGCATTGGCCACCACCGTGGCGGCGGCATCGGCATCGGCGGCACCGGCGGCCAGGATGGTGACGGCGTCGGCGATGCCGAGCGAGAAGCTGCGGCCGCGCCAGCCGCTGGTGGCGATGCCGCGGATCCCGTCCCCGGCCGCCAGCACGGTGGTGCCGAACAGTCCAGGCCGGTCCGGCCGGTCGATCAGGCCGACGGTGAAGCTCTGGCCCGGCGCCAGGTGCAGGGCGATGTCGCCGCCATTGTTGACATAGCCGCGATCCAGCGGCGCCGCCGCGGTCATCGCCGCCAGCACCGCCTCGGCCACAGCGCCGGCCACCGCCGCCATCGGGGTGATGACGCTCTCGGCGGCATAGGGCGCTACCGCGTCATGCATGCGGCGGGCGATCGGGCCCTGCAGCGAACAGACGTCAAGCCGGGCCGGTGTCCGGAGCAAAGCGAGCTCGTCGCACAGCTCGTCCAAGAGGCCGGTGAAGCGCCGCGCCGCCGCCGCATAGGCCGCCCGCACCGCCTCGGGCGTCCCGGTCGCCTCGACGATCAGGTCGATCGGCCCGTCCTGCAGATGCAGGCGCCGCCCGTCGGGCAGCAACGCGATCTGCGGCAGGCGGGCCATCGGGAGCGTCAGCCGTGCGACCGCTTCGCGCCTTCCGGCGCGAAGGGCCAGGGGTTGTCGCGATGGCCCGGCACCTGCCGCCGCGCCATGTCGACGCCGAGCGAGGAGAGGGGGCGGACATGGTCCATATGCCCCTCCAGCGCCTCATAGTCGGACAGGCGCAGGGTGAACTCGATCGGCGCCACCAGGGCCGGGGTCGGGACATAGCCAAAGGCGTTCTCCGGCACCCGGGTGACATCCACCATGAAGGTGATCCCGCCGCCCGGCCAGACATAGACCGGGGCGCCGCCGCAGGTGACATAGGTCAGTGCCTGCTTCACCGAGCGGGTCAGCCGCACCGGGTTCTCGGTGACGCCGGAGCGCAGCGAGCCGCCGGCGCCGCCCATGAACAGCACGGTGCACAGCGCCGGCTCGCAATTCTCCTCGATCCGCGCGATCGACTGCTGCAGCGGCGCCGGCAGCTCGTGCTGCACCGGCCGCAGCTCGTCATCGAGCTCGTAATAGGCGAAATGCTCGCCGGTGGTGCTGACCATCAGCATGGTCAGGCCGGGCCGCGCCGCCTTCGGGTTGAACGGCCCCAGGATCGACAGCGGGTCGGAGATGTCGGTGCCGCCCCAGCCGGTGCCCGGCTGTGCCACCTGGAAGTAGCGGCCGGGGGTGGAGCGGCGGCCCTTCATGTGGATGCCTGTGTCGGGGATGCCCAGCATCTTGCCGGCCTGGTGCTCCGACAGCACGCCGGTGATGTGGTCGTCGACCACCACCACCTCGTCGACCTTGCCGTGCCACTGCTTGGCGAACATGCCGATGGTGGCGGAGCCGCAGCCGACCCGCATCCGCTCCTCGGCCGCGCCGTTGACGATCGGCGGCCTTCCGGCCTGGACGATCACGGTGGCGCCGTCATCGATGGTCAGCTCGACCGCGCGGCCGTTGCTCAGCTCCAGCAGGGTGTCGCAGGTGACGCGGCCTTCCTTCTTGCTGCCGCCGGTCAGGTGGTGCACGCCGCCCAGCGACAGCATCTGCGAGCCGTGCTCGCCGGTGGTGACATGGCCGACCGGCTCGCCCTGGGCCCGCACCAGACTGCGCTCCGGCCCGAGATGGCGGTCGGTGTCGACCTTCACCTTGACGCCGCAATAGCTGAAGATGCCCTCGGTCACCACGGTGACCATGTCAACCCCGTGGCTTGTAGTCCGGATAGGTGGTGCCGGCGCCGATCGCGGTGACGAAGGTCTCCGGCCCGCGCACCAGCTTGCCGTCCCAGTCGCCGGTGCGGCTGAAGGGCACCACGCTGCCGCCCTGCGCCAGGGTGCGGTCCAGCACCACATGCGGGTCGACCCGGACCAGCGTGCCGTCATGATTGGCATAGCGGTCGCAGGCCCCGGCGGCGCCGGGCTTGATGTAGCACATCACCGGGCAGGCATCGCAGCGGATGCGGCCGTCCTCGGTTCTCTCGGTGGGCTGGGACATGTCAGTCTCGGTTCCGTCCGGCCGACAGGGTCCCGGTGTCCCGTGCCGGGGACGGCACGGCGGCGATGCCGTGAAGCGCGCCTGTCCGGAGCTGCATCCGGGATCTCCCTGGCCTGATCCTGTTTCGAATGCCGGCCGTTTTCCGGCTGGATTTCATTCGTATACAAATGATCTTCATCCGCGCCAGGACCCCTGTCAAGGCGGTTCCTGGAAAACCCCTCGGCAGGCCGGCAGCGCCGGACAATCTCGGGCCGACGCCGAATTCCTCGAATGTCCAATCTGTGTCGGTCACCGAGCAGTAACCGTTCGCCAGCAGCTTGGTTCGGCGAGGCGGCCTTCAACCAGACCGCCGAGGCGACGATTCCGGCCGTTCAGAACCTGATCGGCAAGGGGTCAACTCGCCCCAATTCCAGCCATCAGCACCGGCTACGGCACGGTGTCCAGGTCGGTGCCGCGGAACTCGTCATGAGTGGCGAGGATTGGGGCCTGATGGTATTTGGCACAGGCATAGTGGAGGCAATCGCCCAGATTCAGGCCGCGACGCCCCGCTCTGTACCGATGCGCTGCCGATAGGGCGAGCGTCGTAGCCTGCTCCGCGGGCGGCAGGTCGCGGATCTCGATACCGCGCTCGTCGAGGAATTCAAGCACGATGGGCTCGACGGCGTTGATCGGCAGATCGAACTTGTCCGGCCGGGCGAGCGAGATGGCGGCTTCCAACACCGCCACCGGAGATGTGAAGGGCGTCTCCGTCACCATCAGCGCATCCGAAATGCGGGTGGCTTCCGGCTCGTGGGAAAGGACCGCAATGATCGCAGACGCATCCACGAACATCAGCGCTCGTCCCATAGATCATCGAAGGCACGTTTCGGCAGAGGCCGGCGCGCCGTGTCGTTGAGGCTCACGCCGTGCTTCCGGCGGAGGCGTTCGGCCGTCTGTAACGGCGTCTCGGCCTTGCGACGGCGCTCGATCGCTTCCTTCATCGCGATGACGATGGCCTCCGTGATGCCGACGCCTTCCAGCTTGGCGAATTTCCGGGTCAACTCGTCAGCTTCCGGATTGTTGATGTTGATCGCCATGGATCATCTCACGCAGACGACTACATCGGCATATGTAGTCAGCGTTGCCTACATCGGCAACAGCTTGATTCGCTGCTCCGCCGCGCCTTCCACCGCCGCGCGGCTGTACAGCAGCGGCACCTGCTCGCCGCGGGCCCAGAGCGGGGCGAGGTCGCGGTAGTGCGGCGAACGCGGGTCGCCGGACTGGCCGGGCGAGTTGATGCAGGTGCTGCGGTCCCAGTCGCCGACATCCATGACGATGCGGACCGAGGCGCCGTGGGTGACCCGGAAGTCGTCCGGCCGGTAGGCGGCGTGCATCACGGTGGAGCTGCTGCCGCCCTTCGGCAGCGGGCCCACATCCAGCTCGGCCCGGCGGTCGGGCGCCACGGCGCTGGCCGGATGCTCGAAATAGCCTTGGTGCAGATCGCCCCAGCGCCAGGCCGACGGGTCATTGCCCAGCCGCCTGGCCGCGCCGCGCACGGCTTCGCTCAGCGTCTCGACCAGCAGCGCGTCGCGGGCCGCGACGGGATCGGCGCCGAAGCGGGCATCCGGCGACTCCAGCGCCGCCAGGATGCCGGCAACATCGCCCGGGGCCAGCAGCCGGCGGATCGCCGGGTCGGGCACCAGCCGGGCGAACAGCGCCGGCTTCAGATGCCTGGTCCACCATAGCTCGAACAGCGCCGCGGCGGCGGAGCCGGCGTCGAGCCGGGCGTTCCAGCCGCGCAGCAGGTCCAGCCCGCGCGTGGCGTCCGCGTCCCGCGCCGCCAGCGGCGCCAGCAGGCGCTGCATCCGCCGCGCCGGCACCGACAGCGCATCCGCCTGCAGCGCCTGAGAATCGGCGACGGCGTGGCGGTCCTGGCCGGCGAGGACCTCGTAGACGCGCACGGCCCGGCTGTTCTCCAGCCATTCGAAACCGACCGGCCGCTCGGCATGCGGCCAGTCCGGCGGCAGGTTCAGCTCGTTGGCGGTGGCGACGAAGCCTTCGGGCGGGTCGGCGCGCAGCGGCATCAGCGCCGGGTCCATCATGCCGTCCCATTCATGGCTGCCATCGCCCGGCACCGGCGTCAGGCCGCGCCAGTTCGGCCGGCGCGGCACATGGCCGGCCGGCAGCCAGGCGATGGTGCCGGTGGTGTCGGCATAGACCTGGTTCACCGAGGGCGTGCCCCAGCGCCGCATCGCCGCGCGGAACTCGGCCAGGCTGCGGCTGCGCATGCCGGACAGGCTGGCGAGATAGGCGGCCGAGCCCGGCTCGAACCAGACCGACCGCACCGCCACCGCGCTGCGCCGCGCCGGATCGGCATGGACCACCGGCCCGTGCCGGGTGAAGCGCAGCGTCCGCACCTGCTCCGGCGCGCCCTTGACGGCGAACCGTTCCTCGACCGTCCGCATCCGCTCCCAGCCCGCGCCGTAGCGGGTGGAGTCGGAATCGTCCGGCTTGGTCTCGTAGAGATACACGTCCTCCTGGTCGGCGCCAAAGATGGTCAGGCTGAAGGCGGCGGTGCCGTTGTGGCCCATCATGATGCCGGGCACGGACGGCTCGCCGGCGCCGATCGCATCGAAGCCCGGCGCCGTCAGGTGGACCAGGTAGCGCAGCGACGGCACGGCATGGGTGCGGTGCGGATCGGTGGCCAGGATCGGGCGGCCGGTCGCGGTGCGACTGCCATGCACCGCCCAGTTGTTCGACCCCTCATGCTCCTGGGCCCGCAGCACCTCGCCGAGATCGGTGGCCACCCGCCACAGATGCGCCTCGTCCAGTGATGCCGTCAGGCGCTCCGGCGGGAAGGTCACCGGCGCCATCACATGAGCGCGGGCCAGCTCCGACAGCGCGTTTCGGGTCAGGCCGTGGCTGCGGATGCGGACCACATCCTCCGGCTGCCAGCGCGCCGGCTTGGTGCCGAACAGCCGGAACTCCTCCGGCAGGCGCTCCGGCTCGCGCTCGGTCAGCCCGACATAGGCGTTGATGCCGGCGGCGAAGCGGGCGCAGATCGCCGCCGCATCCTCTGCATAGGCGGCCCATTCCGCCGCCATCTCGCCGCGATAGAGGAAGTGCCGGCTGGCAATGTCCTGGGCCAGGTAGCCGGGACCGAAATCGGCTGCCAGCAGCCCCAGACCGCGCTTGCGCCAGAGGTCGATCTGCCACAGCCGGTCGCGGGCGGCGTTGAAGCCCTGCAGGAAGAACAGGTCGTCCTGGCTGGCCGCGGTCAGATGCGGGATGCCCCAGCGGTCGACCAGGATCTCGGCCGGGGCGGTCAGGCCCGGAACGGCGATGGTGTCGGTCATTCCGGGCCTCTCTGCTTATTCCGCGGCCTGCAGCAGCTTGCGGCCGGGCCAGGTCTTGACGCCGGCCCGGGCGTATTGCGGCGGCAGGGTCAGCTCGGCGCCGAGCGCCTCGGCGGCATGCCAGCCCCAGCGCGGGTCGTCCAGCACGGCGCGGGCCAGCGCCACCTGGTCGGCGTCGCCACGGGTGATGATGGCCTCCGCTTGATGCGGGTCGACGATCATGCCGACGGCGCGGGTGGCCAGCCCGCTCTTCTGCCGGATCTCGCGCGCCAGCGGCACCTGGTAGCCGGGGCCGACCGGAATGCGGGCATGGGCAGCGTTGCCGCCGGAGCTGGCGCAGAGGAAGTCGTAGCCCAGGGCCTTCAACTCGGCGGCCAGCACCGCGGCCTCCCCGACCTCGAAGCCGCCCTCGACCCATTCCGAGGCGCTGACGCGGACGCCCAGCGCGATGCCCGCCGGCACCACGTCACGCACCGCGCGCGCCACCGCCAGCGGGAAGGCGCGCCGGCGCTCGGCATCGCCGCCCCAGCGGTCGTCGCGCTGGTTCGACAGCGGCGACAGGAAGCTGTGCATCAGATAGCCATGGGCCATGTGCAGCTCGATGGCGTCGAAGCCCAGCCGCACGGCGCGCCGGGCCGCGGCGACGAAGGCGGCCTTCACCCGCTCGATTCCAGCCTCGTCCAGCGCCTCCGGCGTGTGCCAGCCGGTGTCGAAGGGCAGGGCGGAGGGGCCGACGGTCGGCCAGGGATCCTGGTCGGGGCCGAGGGCGCGGCCGCCTTCCCAGGGGCGCTGGGTCGAGGCCTTGCGGCCGGCATGGGCCAGCTGGATGCCGAAGCGGGTGCCGGGCAGGGCGACGGCGCGGGCCGCGGCCAGAGCGCGGGCGATCGCCCGCTCATTGGCGTCGGAATAGAGGCCGAGGCAGCCATGGGTGATGCGGCCGCGGCGCTCGACGCCGGTCGCCTCCACCACCACCAGCGCGGCGCCGGACATGGCGAGGGTCATCCAATGCTGCAGGTGCCAGTCGGTGGCGCTGCCGTCATCGGCGGAATACTGGCACATCGGTGCCACCACGATCCGGTTGGGCAACGACACCGGACCGAGGGTCAGCGGAGAGAAGAGAGCGGACATGGGTGATCGCTCGATCGGTTACGGGGCATGAAATTCGACGGCGTCTGACGAGATGTTATGTCAGATCTTTCGATCCGCACCAGCCATCGGCGCAGGGCAGGCCCGACTGGCCTGCCGGTGTCAATTGGGGCGAGCGCGCTGCGCCAAGGCGGGCGGCGGCGGCGCGGCCGGGCCGAAGGCGCGCAGGAAGGTGCGCACGGCATTCATGACACCGACATCGATCTCCGCCTCCGCCGGCCTGGTGCCGAGCATGTGGGAGATGTGGAAATCGGCATGGATCAGGGCCAGGAACTGGCGCGCGGCCAGGTCCGGATCCTCGATCCGCAGATATCCGGCATGGGCCAGCCTGGCGAAGCGGGCGGCGATCGCGGCCCAGGCGGTGCCGGGCCCGTGCTCGCGCCAGGCGGCGAACAGCGCCGGATAGCGTTCGCCCTCCGACTGGATCAGCTTGCGTAGCGCGCCACCGTCGCGGTTGTACAGGCAGTTGCGCACCAGCCGGCCGGCGAAGGCGGCCATCTCCGCCTCCAGGTCCCGGGGCCGGTCGGGAAAGGTGGTCAGGGTCGAGAACAGGCCGGCATTGCAGCGCTCGGTCATCTCCCGCACCACGGCGACGAACAGCGCCTCCTTGTCGCCGTGATGATTGTAGATGGTCTGGCGCGACACGCCCGCCTCGGCCGCGATCAGGTCGATGCTGGCGCCGGCGAATCCGTCGCGGCAGAACACCGCCGCGGCCGCATCCAGCACCGAGGCGTGCTTGGCGACCTGGCCGCGCCGGGGCGGCACCGGCCGCCCGATCTGTTCCGACTCCTGCATGGGACCACCATAAGGGGGCTTGACGATTTGGACAATACTGTCCAAAGTTTTGGACAGAGAGTCGCAGCGATCGCCCGCAGAGGCGATGCGCGGCTCGCTCTCATCATCCGCCCGGACCATCCCCGTCCGCCGGCCTTCATCCGGAAGACCGCTCATGTCCTCGTCGCTGCTGCGCTACGCGATCGTGCTCGGCCTGCTCACCGCCATGGGGCCGTTCGCGATCGACATGTACCTGCCGGCACTGCCGGAGATCGGCCGCGATCTTGGGGCGGGCACCGAGGCGGTGCAGGCCAGCCTGATGGCCTTCTTCATCTCGCTCGGCGTCGGCCAGCTGGTGTTCGGGCCGCTCTCCGACATGTTCGGGCGCAAGCTGCCGCTCTATATCGGCCTCGCCGTGTTCCTCGCCGGCAGCATCGGCTGCGTCTTCGCGCCGGACATCGAGACGCTGATCGCCTTCCGCTTCGTGCAGGGGCTCGGCGCCTGTGCCGGCATGGTGATCCCACGCGCCGTGGTGCGCGACCTGCACACCGGCACCGAGGCGGCGCGGCTGATGTCGCTGCTGATGCTGGTGTTCAGCGTCTCGCCGATCCTGGCGCCGCTGGCCGGCAGCTTCGTGATCGAGGTGGCGGGCTGGCGCGGCGTGTTCTGGGTGGTGACGGTCCTCGCCGCGCTCGGCATCCTGCTGCTGGCACTATGCCTCAGCGAGACCCGGCCGCGCGCCCATCGGGTGGAGAGCAGCATCGCTGGCGCGCTGTCAGCCTATCGTTCGCTGCTGACCGACCGGCAGTTCCTGGGCCTGACCTTCATCGGCGCCTTCGGCATCGCCAGCTTCTTCGCCTATCTCGCCAACTCATCCTTCGTGCTGATCGAGCATTACGGCCTGTCGCCGCGGCTCTACAGCGTGTTCTTCTCGATCAACGCTGTGTCCTTCATCGGCGTGTCGCAATGCACCGCCTGGCTGGCCGCGCGCTTCGGCTTCGGCCGGATCGTCCGGGTCGCGGTCACCGGCTACGCCGCCGCCATGGTGGTGCTGCTGGCCGTCACCCTGGCCGGGGTCGACCAGCTGGCCGTGCTGGCCGCACTGCTGTTCGTCGGCTACGGCTTCCTCGGCCTGGTCATCCCGACGACTTCGGTGCTGGCGCTGGAGGAGCACGGCGCCGTCGCCGGCACCGCCTCGGCCCTGATGGGCACGCTGCAATTCGTCACCGGCGCCGTGGTGATCGCCGTGATCGGCCCGTTCTTCGACGGCACCTCGTTGCCGATGGTGGCGGGCATCACCGCCTGCGCCGTCATCGCCTTCGCGCTGGCCCAGGCGACGCTGGGACGGAAGCGGCCGGTCGAGGTTCCGGCGGAGTAGGAGAGAGCCCGCCGTTCACAGGCGGGCTCGAGGTCTCAGGCGTTGATGCCGCCGTCGACGGCGATGGACGCGCCGGTCACCCAGCGGCCGCCCTCGCCGGCGAGA
Organism: Inquilinus limosus; assembly: GCA_019508225.1. GTDB lineage: Bacteria > Pseudomonadota > Alphaproteobacteria > DSM-16000 > Inquilinaceae > Inquilinus > Inquilinus limosus_D. The sequence goes on from JAEKLZ010000267.1 coordinate 12,339, forward strand.
TGGGCGACCATGGCGGCGATGTCCGACGCCTCGCCGTAATGGCCCAGCGCGATGTGCTGGCGCTGCCCCTCCGCGCCGGGCCCGCCCGCCGGGTTCATGTCGGTGTCGGTCGGGCCGGGATGGACGATGTTGGCGGTGATGCCGCGCGGGCCGAGGTCGCGCGCCAGGCCGCGGGTCAGCCCGGTCAGCGCCGCCTTGGTCATGACGTAGAGGGTCATGTTCGGTCCGCCGGCATAGTCGGCGAGGCAGGAGCCGATCGAGATGATCCGCCCTCCCTGGCCGAGGTGCCGGGCCGCCGCCTGCGCCGCCAGGAAGCTGGAGCGGACATGGATCGCCAGGACGCGGTCCAGCTCGTCCTCGCTGACCTCCTCGAACGGGCCGTAGGGGAAGACCCCGGCATTGTTGACCAGGATGTCGATCCGCCCGAGCTCGGCCACGGTCCGCTCCACCGCCGCCCGCGCCGCCTTGCCGTCCGTGGCATCGGCGGCGATCGCCAGACCGCGCCGGCCGATGGCCTCGATCCGCCCGACCACGGCCTGCGCCTTGTCGGGCGAGGCGGAATAGGTCAGCGCCACATCGGCGCCGTCCTGCGCCAGCCGCTCCGCGATGGCGGCGCCGATGCCGCGGCTGCCGCCGGTGACCAGAGCGACTTTTCCGGACAGTCCGGACATGAGAATCTCCATTTATGTGTTGATCGATACATAATTCGTAGCCAGCTTGCCTCGGCCTGTCCAGTGAATTATGTATTGGATGACACAGAAAGGATCCGCGATGGCCGAACGGGGCCGTCCTCGTAGCTTCGACCGGGCCGCCGCCCTGCGCCGGGCGATGGAGCTGTTCTGGGCGCGCGGCTATGACGGCGCGTCGATGACCGACCTCACCGCCGCGATGGGCATCAACTCGCCCAGCCTCTACGCCGCCTTCGGCTGCAAGGAGGCGCTGTTCCGCGAGGCGCTGGAGCTCTACGAGTGCGGCGAGGGCGGCGCTGCGTCCCGGTCGCTGCAGGAGGCGCCGACGGCCCGGGCCGGCATCGAGGCGATGCTGCGCGAGAACGCGACCGCCTACACGGCGCCGGACCGGCCGCCCGGCTGCATGATCGTGCTGGCCTCGGCCGTCGGCATCCCGGCCAGCCCGGAGGTGCGCGACTATCTGATCGAAGCCAACCGCCGGTCGGTGGCACAGATCAAGGCGCGGCTGGACCGCGGCGTCGCCGAGGGCGACGTGCCGAAGGGCGTCGACACCCAGGCCATCGCCGCCTATTTCGCCACCGTGCTGAACGGTCTGACCATCCAGGCCCGCAACGGCGCCGACTGCCCGGCGCTGCAGGCCGTGGTCGACAGCGCCATGGCCGGCTGGACCGCGCTGGCGGCGCCGCGGCGAAGAGCGGGTTGACAGGGCGGCGGCAGGGCTTCGACAGTTCGCCGTCGAATCTCCGGACAGAGGCTGGCATGCAGGGCAAGGTGAACGGACGCGTGCCGGCGGCCACGCTGTGACCAGCGTCGTCGAGACGCTCGAGGCGCCACGGTCGGGCGCGGACTCCGGCGCGCTGCTGTCGGTGCGCGATCTCACCGTCACCTTCGACACGTCCACGGGACCCTTCGCCGCCGTACAGTCGCTGAGCTTCGATCTCGCCCCCGGCAGGACGCTCGCCATCGTCGGCGAATCCGGCTCGGGAAAATCGGTCACGGCGCTGTCGCTGATGCGGTTGGTCCGGCATGTCGGCGGCGCGATTGCCGGCGGGTCGATCCGGTTCCGGCCGGAAAGCGGGGCGCCGATCGACCTGGTGGAGGCGCCGGAGAATCGGCTGCGCCAGATCCGCGGCAACGACATCGCCATGATCTTCCAGGAGCCGATGACGTCGCTGAACCCGGTCTTCACCATCGGCAACCAGATCGTCGAGGCGCTGGTCCTGCACCAGCATCTCGGCCTGCGCGAGGCGCGGCGGGAGGCGGAGGCGCTGCTGCGCCGGGTGCGGCTGCCGGATGCCGGGGCGATGCTGGGCCGCTACCCGCACCAGCTGTCGGGCGGCATGCGCCAGCGGGTGATGATCGCCATGGCGCTGTGCTGCCGGCCGCGGCTGCTGATCGCCGACGAGCCGACCACGGCGCTGGACGTCACCATCCAGGCGCAGATTCTGACCCTGATCCGCGAGCTGCAGCGCGACCTCGGCATGGCCGTGCTGTTCATCACCCACGACATGGGCGTGGTCGCGGAGATGGCGGACGAGGTGCTGGTGATGTGGCGCGGCCGCAAGGTCGAGCAGGCGCCGGTGCGCGACATCTTCCGGGCGCCGCAGCACTCCTACACCCGAGCGCTGCTGTCGGCCGTGCCGCGGCTGGGCAGCCTGGCCGGCGAGGACCTGCCGAAGCGCACGCCGCTGATCGTGCTGGATGGCGACACGCCGCGCAGCGTCGGCGAGACCCGGGTGCAGGACACCGCCGACACCTCCGCGCCACTGCTCTCGGTCGACCGGCTGTCGACCTGGTTCGACCTGAAGAAGGACGTGTTCGGCCGGCCCACCCATCGCTGCCACGCGGTCCAGCAGGTCAGCTTCGAGGTCTATCCGGGCGAGACGCTGGCGCTGGTCGGCGAATCCGGCAGCGGCAAGTCGACCATCGGCAAAACCCTGCAGCAGCTGGTGAAACCGACCTCGGGCAGCATCCGCTTCGAAGGGCAGGACGTGCTGGCGATGGGGGCGGCGGAGCGGCGGCGGCTGCGCCAGAAAATCCAGTATGTGTTCCAGGACCCCTTCGCCGCGCTCGACCCGCGCAAGAAGGTCGGGTTCTCGATCGCCGAGCCGATCGTCACCCACGGGCTGGCGACGGACCGCGCCGCGGTGACCCGGCGGGTGCACGAGCTGATGGAGCGGGTGGGCTTGCCGGCGGCGCGGGCCGGGCGCTACCCGCACGAGTTCAGCGGCGGCCAGCGCCAGCGCATCTGCATCGCCCGGGCGCTGGCCAGCGACCCGAAGCTGATCATCGCCGACGAATCCGTCTCCGCCCTCGACGTCTCGATCCAGGCCCAGATCGTCGACCTGCTGATGGAGCTGCAGGCGCGGCAGCGCCTGTCCTACCTGTTCATCACCCACGACATGGCGGTGGTGGAGAAGATCAGCCATCGGGTCGCGGTGCTGTATCTCGGCCAGATCGTCGAGATCGGGCCGCGCCGGGCGGTGTTCGAGACGCCCCGGCACTCCTACACCAAGCGGCTGCTGGCGGCGGTGCCGGTGGCCGATCCCGGGAGACCGGCGCCGCGCGCCGTGGCGGAGGGCGAGATCCCCAGCTCGACCCGCGCGGTCGGCGACGAGCCGCCGATCCTGCGGCTGCAGCCCGTCGGGCCGGACCATTTCGCGGCGGTCGAAGCTTGAGCCGCGACCACAACAAGCAGACAGGGAAGGCGATCATGCGCAACGGATCCATCGGAAAACATGCCCTCGGCCTGGCGCTCGCGGCGGCGCTGCTGCCGGCCGCGGCCTCGCAGGCCCAGGCGGCGGGGACGCTGACCGTCGCGCTGCGGCAGGACCCCGGCAGCTGGGACCCGATCGACACCTTCCTGGTGGCCTGGGGCTCGGTCGGCAGCCAGATCTTCGACGGGCTGGTGATGCGCGGCCCCGACCTCAAGCTGGTGCCCGGCCTGGCGACCAGCTGGGAGTTCCTGGACGATGCCAACCGCATCCGCTTCCACCTGCGCGAGGGCGTGACCTTCCAGAACGGCGAGGCCTTCGACGCCGCCGCGGTAAAGTTCACCTTCGACCGGCTGCTCGGCGCCGAGGGCGCCAAGGGGCCGCAGCAGTCGAACTACAACTCGATCGACCATGTCGCGGTGGTCGACGACCACACGGTCGACTTCGTGATGAAGCGGCCTGACCCGGTGCTGCTGACCAAGCTGGCCGGGTACGGCGCCATGATCGTGCCGCCGAAATACCTCGCCGAAAAGGGCGACGACGCCTTCAACACCGCGCCGATCGGCACCGGCCCGTTCAAGGTCGTGGCCTATGAGCCGAAGGTCAGCCTGACGCTCGAGGCCAATCCGAATTACTGGGGCGGGGCGCCGAAGATCGACAAGCTGGTCTACCGCTTCATCGCCGAATCCTCGACCCGGGTGGCCGAGCTGCAGGCCGGCCGCGTCGACGTCGCGACCCAGGTCGAGGTCGCCCAGGTACCGGTGATCGAGCCGGACCAGAAGCTGCAGATCGTCAGCGTGCCAGGCCCGACCGTCTACGCCATGCGCTTCAACACCAAGGACCCGCTGACCTCGAAAGAGGCGGTGCGCAAGGCGATCATCATGGCGGTCGACCGCGACACCATCGTCAAGACCGTGCTGGCCGGCCAGGCCGAGCCGATCGTCAGCTTCCAGAGCCGGCTGTCCTTCGGCTATCCGCCCGAGCTGAAGCCGCTGCCCTTCGACCCGGCCGGCGCCAAGGCGCTGCTGGCCCAGGCCGGGGTGAAGCCGGGCACGCCGCTGCAGCTCGACTTCCGCGGCGACAACGCCACCCTGCGCGAGGTGCTGCAGGCGGTGGCCGGCTACCTGCAGATGGTCGGCTTCAAGGCGACGCTGAAGCCCTATGAGAGCAATGTCTTCCTCAACGACATCGTGCCGAACGGCAAGACCGGCGCGCTGTTCCAGGAGGGCTGGGGCGGCTGGACCTTCGACTACGACAACACCGCCTATCTGATGTACCACACGGGCGAGAAGTGGAACCCCTACGACAGCATCCCGGAGCTCGACGCGATGCTGGAGGCGCAGCGCAAGACCTACGACCCGGCTGAGCGCGAGAAGACGCTGCAGGCGGTCGCCGGCTATGTCGCCGACAAGGCGATGGAGCTGCCGCTGTACAATTCGAACACCATCTACGGCGTCAGCAAGCGGGTGCAGAACGCCCAGCTGCCTTCCGATGAGCGGATGCGCTTCGTCGACGCGACTGTGGAATGATGATGCCTTCGGGTCGTCTTTTTTCGTTGCCTCTCCCGCTTGGCGGGAGAGGCCGGGCGTCCGCAGGACGACCGGGTGAGGGCTGGCCCGGGCCTCGACAAAGAACCCTCACCCGGAGCCGCTTCGCGTCTCCGACCTCTCCCGCAAGCGGGAGAGGCAACGCGAAAAGCCGCGACCCGGAAGGCCTCCACCCATGATCGGTTTCGTCGCCAGGCGGGTGGCGCTCGCGGTGTTCGTGGTGCTGGTGGTGACGCTGCTGGTCTCCTGGGCCATCCGGCTGACCGGCGATCCGGCGGTGATGCTGGCCCAGGGCGCCGGCAGCGTGACCGAGGAGGATCTGCAGCGCATCCGCATCGCCCTCGGCCTCGACCGGCCGTTCCTGGTCCAGTATCTCGGCTTCCTGCAGGGCCTGCTGACCGGGGATCTCGGCCGCAGCTTCCTTGGCGGCACCCCGGTCACGCTGCTGGTCGGCCGGGCGCTGCCGGCGACGCTGCTGCTGGCCTTCGTCTCGCTCCTGGCCTCGATCGTCCTGTCGATCCCGCTCGGCATCCACGCCGCCGTGCACAAGGGCCGGGCGGTCGACCAGGGGATCCGCATCCTGTCGCTGGTCGGGCTGTCCTTCCCGAATTTCTGGCTGGCGATGATGATGGTGCTGGTGTTCTCCATCGCGCTGGGCTGGCTGCCGCCGAGCGGGATGGAGGATGCGTCCAGCCTGGTGATGCCGGCCGCCACCATGGCGATCATCCTCACGGCCACCAATGTCCGGCTGGTGCGCACCGCGATGCTGGAGACGCTGTCGGCGCAATACGTCATGGTTGCCCGCAGCAAGGGCCTGCGCGAGCGGGTGGTGCTGTACAAGCACGCGCTGCGCAACTGCGCCATCCCGCTGATCACCTATATCGGGCTGCAGTTCGGCGGGCTGGTCGGCGGCATCGTCGTGGTCGAGCAGGTCTTCGCCTGGCCCGGCATGGGGTCGCTGGCCTTCGACGCCATCGCCGCGCGCGACTATCCGGTGCTGCAGGCGGTGATCACGGTGCTGGCCATCCTGATCGTCGTCATCAACCTCGCGGTCGACATCGCCTATGGGCTGGTCGATCCGCGCATCCGGACCGAATAGCCGATGGCCGTGATCGAAGACCGCCGGCCCTGGTCGCGCCGCCTCCGCAACCTGGAGTTCATCCTGGGTGCTGTGCTGACCGGCCTCATGGTGCTGGCGGTGCTGTGCGCCGGCCTGCTGTTCCCGGACGGCGGGGAGGGCTTCGACCTGACCGCCCGGCTGCTGCCGCCGTTCCACTCCTGGGCCCACCCGCTCGGCACCGACCCGGTCGGCCGCGACGTGCTGGCCCGGGTGGTGACGGGCGGCGGCATCTCGCTGACTGTCGGCTTCGTCTCGGTGGCCGGCGCGGTGGTGCTGGGCACGCTGGCCGGGCTGGTCGCCGGCTACTATCGCGGCCTGTGGGACCTGGTGCTGATGCGCTGCGCCGACGTGCAGCAGGCGCTGCCCTTCATCCTGATCGCGCTGACCTTCATCGCCATCCTCGGCGGCGGCCTCGACCGGCTGATCTTCTTCATGGTCATCTCGCAATGGGTGCAGTACGCCCGCCTCGTCCGCGGCTCGGTCCTGTCCCTGCGCGAGCGCGAATTCGTGCAGGCCGCGTCGGCGATCGGCGTGCGCGACCACCGCATCATCCTCGACCACCTGCTGCCCAATGTGATGGGGCCGATCGTCATCCTGATGACGCTGAACGTGGCCAACAACATCCTGCTGGAAAGCAGCCTGACCTTCCTCGGCCTCGGCGTCGACCCGCTGATCCCCAGCTGGGGCGGCATGCTGGCCGACGGTCGCACCTATGTGCAGACGGCCTGGTGGATCAGCGTCTTCCCCGGCCTCGCCATCATGCTCACCGTGCTCGGCCTGAACCTCCTCGGCGACTGGCTGCGCGACGTCCTCGACCCGACCGGAAAGATCTGATCATGACCGTTCTCCTGGACCAAGAGGCGCCGCGGACCCTCGACGCCCTGTTGCGCGACCTGTCCGACGGCCACCAGGGCGCGGCGGTGGAGGCCTGGCTGTTCGAGGACGAGGCGGCGCGCCGCGAGGCCGAGACGGCGCTGGCCTCGGCCGGCGTCTCGGCCCGGCTGCGCAGTGCTTACAAACCGCTGCTGCACGCTTTCCTCGAGGAGATCGAGACGGAAGGCCTGGCGTCGGCCACCATCCGCTATCCGGTCCACCCCGCCGCCGCGCCCGACCGCTTCCTGCTGGAAGCCTATCCGCTGGCGGCGCTGCTGGAAGGGGTCGAGCTGCGTTTCGAGCCGGGCGACGAGATGCTGCGCTACCGCGTGGCCTTGACCTGGCGCGACGGCCGCACCGCGACGACGGAGGTCTTCGCCCCGAACCATCTCGGCCCCGACCATCTCGGCGCCGCCTGCCTGTCGCCGACCGGCTGGCGGCGCGTCACCGGTCGGCCCGATGGCCAGCCGGACTTGGACGAGCGGCTGGAGACCGAGGTCGAGGGCCTGTTCCGCGCCGTGGTCGAGACCGTCCAGGCCCATCCCTGGGGCAGCGAGGAACCGTATTTCGAACGGCTGTCGATCATGGTCGAGGCGCCGGCGATCGAGCGGGTCCTGCCGTTCCACGAGGAGGTCGTCAGCCTGCACGAGGCGCTGCACGAGGACCTCTACTTCACGCTGCTCGAACTGTTCCAGCGCCATTCCGGCCGGCCGACGGGCGACCGCAGACTGCAGCCGGGGCAGATCGTGCCGGAGATCCGGGCCGGCGCTCCCCGGGTGCAGATCGAGATCATGTCCTTTGACCTCGCCGATGAGGCCGGCGACTGGCCGGAGCAGCCGCTCGACACCGCCGGGGCGCCGCTGTCGATCGCCCAGGTGCATCGCGAGCTGGCGGCGCTGGGCGGGCAGCCGATCCTGGCCCGGTCGCGGCAGGGCCGGGCGGTGCCAGGGCTGATCCGCCCGGGATCGCGCCCGGCGGCGGTGGTCACCGGCGGCCAGCACGCCAACGAGACCACCGGCCCGGTCGGCGCCCTGCGCGCCGCGCAGGTGCTGCTGCAGGATCCGGAGTATCATCTCGCCCTGATCCCGCTGGAGAACCCGGACGGCTATGCCCTGCACCAGCGCCTGTGCCGGGACAATCCGCGGCACATGCACCATGCCGCGCGGTACACCGCGCTGGGCGACGACCTGGAGTACCGCGAGGGCGACGGGCTGTACGAACGCGCGGCGCGCAGCGAAGCGATCGCACACACCGGGGCGCAGCTGCACGTCAACCTGCACGGCTATCCGGCGCATGAATGGACCCGGCCCTTCACCGGCTACCTGCCGCGCGGCTTCGAGATGTGGACCATCCCGAAGGGCTTCTTCCTGATCCTGCGCCACCACCCGGACTGGGCGGAGCCGGGCATGGCGCTGATCGAGGCGATCACCCGCCGCCTGGCCCGGATCGAGCCGCTGCTGGAGCTGAACCGGATGCAACTGGCCGCCTATGGCGCCCATG
>JAEKLZ010000158.1 GCA_019508225.1 Inquilinus limosus
AGCCGACGCAGAGCAGCACGGTGATGATGACGAAGCCGATCGAGACTTCGTAGGACACCATCTGCGCCGCGGAGCGCAGGCCGCCGAGGAAGGCGTATTTCGAATTCGACGACCAGCCGGCGATGATGATGCCGTAGACGCCGAGCGACGAGATTGCGAACAGGTACAGCACGCCGACATTGATGTCGGCCAGTACCCAGCCGTCATCGAACGGGATCACCGCCCAGGCCACCAGGCTTAGGAAGAAGGTGATCATCGGCGCCAGGATGAACAGCATCCGGTTGGAGCCGGACGGGATGATCGTCTCCTTGCTCAGCAGCTTCAGCCCGTCGGCCAGCGGCTGCAGCAGGCCGAAGGGGCCGACCACCATCGGGCCCTGGCGCAGCTGCATCGCCGCCATCACCTTGCGCTCGGCGAGCGTCAGATAGGCGACCGCGACGATCAGCGGCACGACGATCAGCAGGATCTGGATGACGATCCACAGCATCGGCCAGAGATATCCGCTCCAGAAACCCATCGCCCTACTCCGCCGCCGCTTTTTGCTGGCCCAGGATCTCGTCGATGCACTGCGCCATCGTCTCCGAGGCGCGGGTGATCGGGTCCGTCATGTAGAAGTTCTCGACCGCCGAGGCGAAGGGCGCCGGGCCCATCGCGCCCTCGGCGCCGAAGGCCCCCCACTCGCCCGGCGCCTGCACGTCCGGCGTCCCGAAGACCGGGTTCACCGCGACCAGGCGCTGGCGCACCTCCCGCAGGCTGTCATAGGGCAGCTTGCGGCCCAGGACGTCGCTGGCGGCGCGCAGGATCTTCCAGTCCTCGCGCGCCTCACCCGGCGGGAACACCGCCATGCGGGCCTGCTGCACGCGGCCTTCGGTGTTGACGTAGGTCGCGTTCTTCTCGGTGTAGGCGGCGCCCGGCAGGACCACGTCGGCGCGATGGGCGCCGCGGTCGCCGTGATGGCCCTGATAGACCACGAAGGCCTTGCCCAGCCGGCTGGTGTCGATCTCGTCGGCCGCCAGCAGCCAGACGAAGTCGATCTCGCCCTTGCCGGCGCCGTCGAGGATGCCGGCGACGTCACGGCCGCCCGGGCCCGGCACGAAGCCGAGATCCAGGCCGCCGACCCGCGCCGCCGCGGTGTGCAGCACGTTGAAGCCGTTCCAGCCGTCGCGGACCAGGCCGAAGGTCTCGGCGATCCGGCGGCAGGCGGCCAGCACCTGGGCGCCGTCCTCGCGGGTCAGGGCGCCCTGCCCCACGATCAGCAGCGGCGCCTTGGCGTTGCGCAGCACCTCGGCGAAGCCGTCGGTGCCGTCGGCGATCGCCGCCAGCGTCTCCGGCCCGGCGCCGAGATGGCGGGTGCGGTAGGTCAGGTCGACAGCCGGGCCGACCACGCCGACGGTCAGGCCGTTCTTGAGCCAGCGCTTGCGGATGCGGGCGTTGACGATCGCCGCCTCGGAGCGCGGGTTGGTGCCGACCAGCAGGATGACGTCGGCCTGCTCGATCCCGGCGATGCCGCTGTTGAACAGATAGGCGCCGCGCGGCCCGGCCGGCAGCTTCGCCCCGTCCTGGCGGCAGTCGAGGTTCGGCGAGCCGAAGGCGGTCATCAGGTCCTTCAACGCGACCATCGCCTCGGCATCGACGGTGTCGCCGGCGATCGCCGCCATGCGCTTGCCGTCCAGCCCCTTGGCCTTGTCGGCGATGGCCTGGAACGCCTCGGCCCAGCTGGCCGGCTGCAGCTTGCCGTCACGCCGGACATAGGGCCGGTCGATGCGGCGGCGCTTCAGCCCGTCGATCGCGTAGCGGGTCTTGTCGCTGATCCACTCCTCGTTGACGTCCTCGTTCAGCCGCGGCAGCACCCGCATCACCTCGCCGCCGCGGGCGTCGATGCGGATGTTCGAGCCGATGGCGTCGAGCACGTCGATGCTCTCGGTCTTGCGCAGCTCCCACGGCCGGGCGCTGAAGGCGTAGGGCTTGGAGGTCAGCGCCCCGACCGGGCAGACATCGACCAGGTTGCCCGACAGCTCGGACGCGATCGCCTGCTCGACATAGGTGGTGATCTCCATGTGCTCGCCGCGGTTCACGCCGCCGAGCACCGGCACGCCGGCGATCTCGTCGATGAAGCGGATGCAGCGGGTGCACTGGATGCACCGGGTCATGAAGGTCTCGATCAGCGGCCCGAGATACTTGTCGGTGACCGCCCGCTTGCCTTCGGTATAGCGGCCGCGGTCGAAGCCGTAGGCCACGGCCTGGTCCTGCAGGTCGCACTCGCCGCCCTGGTCGCAGATCGGACAGTCGAGCGGATGGTTGATCAGCAGGAACTCCATGATGCCGCGCCGCGCATCGCGCACGACATCGGTGTTCGTCTTGATCACCATGCCGTCGCCGGCCGGCATCGCACAGGACGCGATCGGCTTCGGCGCCTTCTCCATCTCGACCAGGCACATCCGGCAGTTCGCCGGCACCGAGAGCTTGTCGTGGAAGCAGAAGCGCGGCACCTCGATGCCGAGGCGCTCGCAGGCCTGCAGCACCGACGTGCCCGGCTCGACCTCGATCTCGACCCCGTCAATCGTCAGCTTGGGCATCGGTGCCTTCCTATTCCGCAGCTTCGCGGCGATGGGCGCGGTCGCGGTGATCGCGGATCCGCTCCTCCATCTCGTCGCGGAAATGCCGGATCAGCGCCTGGACCGGCCAGGCCGCCGCGTCGCCGAGGGCGCAGATGCTGCGGCCGTCGATCTGCTTGGTCACCTGCAGCAGCATGTCGATCTCGTCCGACCGCGCATTGCCGGTGACCATGCGCTGCATCACCCGGTACATCCAGCCGGTGCCCTCGCGGCACGGCGTGCACTGGCCGCAGCTCTCATGCATGTAGAAGCGCGACAGGCGGGCGACCGCGTAGATCACGTCGGTCGACTTGTCCATGACGATCAGCCCGGCGGTGCCGAGCGCCGACTTGACCTCGCGCAGCGCGTCGAAATCCATCAGGACGGTGTCGCAGATGTCCTTCGGCAGGATCGGGGCCGAGGAGCCGCCGGGTATCACCGCCTTCAGGTTGTCCCACCCGCCGCGGACGCCGCCGGCATGCTTGTCGATCAGCTCCCGCATCGGGATGCCGAGCTCTTCCTCGACATTGCAGGGCTGGTTCACATGGCCGGAGATGCAGAACAGCTTGGTGCCCTGGTTCTTCGGCCGGCCGATGCCGGCGAACCAGGCGCCGCCGCGGCGCAGGATCTCGCCGACCACGGCGATGGTCTCGACGTTGTTCACCGTGGTCGGGCAGCCATAGAGGCCGGCGCCGGCCGGGAATGGCGGCTTGTTGCGCGGCTGGCCCTTCTTGCCCTCCAGGCTCTCCAGCAGCGCGGTCTCCTCGCCGCAAATATAGGCGCCGGCGCCGCGGTGCAGATACAGGTCGAAATCCCAGCCGGTGCCGGCCGCGTTCTTGCCGAGCAGGCCGGCGTCATAGGCCTGGTCGATCGCGACCTGCATGTTCGAGGCTTCGCCGTAGAACTCGCCCCGGATGTAGATGTAGCAGGCATGCGCCCCCATGGCGAAGGAGGCCAGCAGCGCGCCCTCGATCAGCCGGTGCGGGTCGAAGCGCAGGATCTCGCGGTCCTTGCAGGTGCCCGGCTCGGATTCGTCGGCGTTGATGACGAGGTAGCTCGGACGGCCGTCCTTGCTCTCCTTCGGCATGAAGGACCACTTCATGCCGGTCGGGAAGCCGGCGCCGCCGCGGCCGCGCAGGCCGGAGGTCTTGACCTCCTCGATGATCTTGTCGCGGCCGAGATCGACCAGCGACTTCATATCGCTCCAGATACCGCGACGGCGGGCGCCATCCAGGCCCCAGTCGTCCCAGCCATAGAGATTGGTGAAGATGCGGTCTTCGTCGCGCAGCATCACTTTTCTCCCGAATCCGCGGTCCCGGCATGGTCGCCGGTCGGCTCGATCCTCTGCGGCGGCCTGCCCTTCTTCTGAGGCTCCGCATCGCCACGATGGGCGCCCGGCGAGGGCTCGGCCTCGGCCGCGACCTCATGCGCCGGCGGCGCGCCGCCGGCGGGAGCCGGATCCGGCTGATCGGCCTTGTCGCCTTCCGCGACCGGCCGGGCCGCCGAGGCCGGGACCGCCGGGCGATGGCCCGGGCGCATGTTCAGCAGCGTGGTCGCGCCGGACAGCGCCTGGGAGTTGGTGCGGCCATTCTGCGGGCCCGGCGTGGTATGCTGCCCGGCCTTCAGCGCGTCGCTCAGCGCGACCGTCTTGTCGTAATCCAGATCCTCGTAGAAATCGTCATTGATCTGGACCATCGGGGCGTTGACGCAGGCGCCCAGGCATTCGACCTCGAGCACCGAGAACAGGCCGTCCTCGCTGGTCTCGTGGTTGCCGCAGCCGGCCCGGTCCTGCAGGGCCTTCATCACGTCGCCCGAGCCGCGCAGCCAGCACGGCGTGGTGGTGCAGACCTGGAAGAAGTGGCGGCCGACCGGCGCCTTGTTGAACATGGTGTAGAAGCTGGCGACCTCGTACACCCGGATCCGCGGCATCTCCAGCAGGTCGGCGACATAGTCCATCGCCACCCGCGGGATCCAGTTGTGGTGCTGGCGCTGGGCGATGTCGAGCAGCGGGATCACCGCGCTCTGCTGCTTGCCCTCGGGGTATTTGGCGATGATCGTCTTCGCCCGCTCGAGATTCTCGGGCGTGAAGGCGAACTCCTTCGGCTGCTCCGCCTCCGGCGCAATCCCTGCGGCCGTCATCGGTCGATCTCCCCGAACACGATGTCCTGGCTGCCGATGATCGCGACCGCATCGGCCAGCATGTGCCCCCGGCTCATGAAATCGAGCCCCTGCAGATGGGCGAAACCCGGGGCGCGGATGCGGCAGCGATACGGGCGGTTGGTGCCGTCAGCGACCAGATAGACGCCGAACTCACCCTTCGGCGCCTCGACCGCGGCATAGGTCTCGCCGGCCGGCACGTGATAGCCCTCGGTGTAGAGCTTGAAGTGGTGGATCAGCGCTTCCATCGAGCGCTTCATCTCGGCCCGCGGCGGCGGCGACACCTTGCGGTCGGTGGACTTCACCGGACCGTCCTTCGGCATCTGCTCCAGGCACTGCCGGATGATGCGGTTGGACTGGCGCATCTCCTCGATCCGCAGCAGGTAGCGGGCGTAGCAGTCGCCGGTCAGGCCGACCGGGATGTCGAAGTCGAGCTTGTCATAGACCTCGTAGGGCTGCGACTTGCGCAGGTCCCAGGACACGTTCGAGGCCCGCAGCATGACGCCGGTGAAGCCCCAGGCCTTGGCCTGCTCGGCCGTCACCACGCCGATATCGACCAGGCGCTGCTTGAAGATCCGGTTCTCGGTCAGCAGGCTTTCGAGGTCGTCGACGAATTTCGGGAAGCGCTCGGTGTAGGCGAAGATGTCGTCGGCCAGGCCGGCCGGCATGTCCTGGGCGACGCCGCCCGGACGGAAATAGTTGGCGTGCAGCCGCGCGCCCGACACCCGCTCGTAGAACTCCATCAGGAGCTCGCGCTCCTCGAAGCCCCACAGCGACGGAGTCACCGCGCCGACGTCCAGCGCGTAGGTGGTGATGTTGAGCAGGTGGTTGAGGATGCGGCTGATCTCGGAGAACAGCACCCGGATGTACTGGCCGCGCTCCGGCACGGTGATGCCCAGCAGCCGCTCCACCGCCAGGGCGAAGGCGTGCTCCTGGTTCATCGGCGCGACGTAGTCCAGGCGATCGAAATACGGCGTCGCCTGCATGTAGGTCTTGTATTCGATCAGCTTCTCGGTGCCGCGATGCAGCAGCCCGATATGCGGATCGGCCCGCTCCACCACCTCGCCGTCCAGCTCCAGCACCAGGCGCAGCACGCCGTGCGCGGCCGGGTGCTGCGGGCCGAAGTTCATGGTGTAGGGCTTGATCTGGGTCTCGACCATGATGCTTACGCCTTCGGCTCGTTCAGCGCGGCCTTCTCGTCGCCCGGCAGGACCACGGGCACATCAGGACCGGGCCGCGTCATGCCCTCCCACGGGCTGAGGAAGTCGAAGGTGCGGAAATCCTGGGTCAGCTTGACCGGCTCGTAGACCACCCGCTTCTGCTCGTTGTCGTAGCGGACCTCGACATAGCCGGTCAGCGGGAAATCCTTGCGCAGCGGATGCCCCTCGAAGCCGTAATCGGTCAGGATGCGGCGCAGGTCCGGATTGTCGGCGAAGAAGATGCCGTACAGGTCCCAGGCCTCGCGCTCGAACCAGGTCGCGGCCGGGAAGGTGCCGGCGGCGGACGGCACCGGCGTGTCCTCGTCGGTCGTCAGCTTGATCCGGATCCGGCGGTTATGCCGGAAGCTGAGCAGGTGGTAGATCACCTCCAGCCGCTCCGGCCGGGTCGGGTAGTCGGCGCCGCAGATGTCGGTCAGCTGCTCGAACAGGGTCTCGGGCGCGTCGCGCAGATGGGTCAGCACCCGGACGATCGAGTCGCGCCGGACGGTCAGGGTCAGCTCGGCCGTCGGCGACACCGCGTGATCGAGCACATCCGCGCCCAGCGCCGCCGCAAGGGCCGTGCCGAGATCGGTCAGTTCCAGGATCGATGCCATTCTCGCTTCCCGATCCCTCAGCGGATGATCCGGTTGCCGCGCCGGATCTTCTTCTGCAGCTGCATGATGCCGTAGACCAGGGCCTCGGCCGTCGGCGGGCAGCCCGGGACATAGATGTCGACCGGGACGACGCGGTCGCAGCCGCGCACCACCGAATAGGAATAGTGGTAGTAGCCGCCGCCATTGGCGCAGGAGCCCATCGAGATGACCCAGCGCGGCTCGGGCATCTGGTCGTAGACCTTGCGCAGGGCCGGGGCCATCTTGTTGGTCAGCGTGCCGGCGACGATCATGACGTCGGACTGGCGCGGGCTGGGCCGCGGGATGACCCCGAGTCGATCCAGGTCGTAGCGCGGCATGTAGGCGTGGATCATCTCCACCGCGCAGCAGGCCAGGCCGAAGGTCATCGGCCACAGCGACCCGGTGCGGGCCCAGTCGAGCACCGCGTCGAGTCGGGTCAGCAGGAAGCCCTTGTCCTGGATCTCGGCATTGACGGCGCTGATCACCGCCTGCTGGCCCGGGCCCGGCGGGATGGGCGTGCCGATGCCCACGGGGCTGCTCGGCTGCGTCGCGCTCACTCCCATTCCAGCGCTCCCTTCTTCCACTCGTAGATGAAGCCGACGGTCAGGACCCCGAGGAACACGATCATCGACCAGAAGCCGAACATCCCGATGTCCTTGAGCGCCACCGCCCAGGGGAACAGGAACGCCACTTCCAGGTCGAAGATGATGAACAGGATCGAGACCAGATAGAACCGGACGTCGAACTTGGAGCGCGCATCGGCGAAGGCATCGAAGCCGCACTCATAGGCCGAGAGCTTCTCGCTGTCCGGATTCTGCTTCCCGACGACGAGGGACATGCCGACCATCAGGCCGGCGATGGCGATGGCGATCGCCAGGAAGACGAGGATCGGAAAGTACTCCGACACTAGAGAGGTCGTCATCGCTCACCCGTCACACGTGGAGCCTGCGCGATCTTGATCGGCAGGCGCTCCACCCCAAATCTCTTTCTTCGTCGTGAAGGCCGGCGGCCTTTATAGGCCGGCATGTCGGACGAGAGAAGCGAATTTCCGCCATATTTCTTAGATGCGAATGCTTCTCAACCGCATGATTTTGTTGGGAACTTTGCCCGTTCCGGGCGATGCCGCGGACGGCCAGTTGGACCGGCGGGTCCAGCCGCGTCCAAATGCAGCAAGGCCCGCGCTCCGTCAAAGACGGGCCGGCCCGGGGCAAGCATTGCGATAGTCGGGGGAAGTGGCGCGAGTGACGGGACTTGAACCCGCGGCCTCCGGCGTGACAGGCCGGCGCTCTAACCAACTGAGCTACACCCGCGCATCTGGCCGCTCATCGCGGCGAGGCGCTTGAGATACCCACTCCACCGGGGGCTGTCAACTCGTATTCCCGGCGGCGGAGCGGTATTTTCGCGGCAGTCCGAACCCTGGGAAGAGGCCTGGGATTCGGGGCCGCCCGGACGGCGGAAGCCGCCGGGAAACTGGTGGGCGATGACGGGCTCGAACCGCCGACACTCGGTGTGTAAAACCGATGCTCTACCAACTGAGCTAATCGCCCGGGCGGACCCGCGGGATCGCTCCCGCGGGGGCCGGACATGAATCGGCCGGTCGGGCCAAGGCGCCGACCGGCCGGTTCAGGCATATGCCCGGAGGCTTACTTCTTCTTGCCGCTCGCCGCGTTGACGGAGTCCTTCAGGCCCTTGCCGGCCTTGAACTTGACCTGCTTGGAGGCGGCGATCTTGATGGTCTCGCCGGTCCGCGGATTGCGGCCTTCCGAAGCGGCACGCGCCGCGACGGCGAAGGTGCCGAACCCAACGAGGCGGACTTCCCCCCCCTTCGTCAACGTCTGGGTGACGCCGTCGATGAAGCTGTCGATGGCGTTACCAGCATCGGCACGCGACAGACCGGTGCTTTCCGCGACGTGTGCGACGAGATCGTTCTTGTTCACGTGTCGGCCTCCTTCAGGCTCTGTGTTGGTCGTTCCGGCGGGTTCGCCGGATACAGGCTAGGTACATCTCCATACCGACAACCGTTCGATGCGCCTTTTCCCGACACCGAAACGTCACGAAATGTAAGCGTATCGCGGAAACCTGGTCAATCGTCGGCGGCCCTGAAACACATGGAATTCTGCCGAGTTCCAAGGCCGCCGAGATACCTCAGTGACGGATCACCGCTTCGTCGTCGCCATCGGCGGCAACGGGGGCGATATCGTCCACATCGGTTTCCTTCCATTCGATCGGCTCCAGAGGACGCACCAGGGCGTTCTTCAGAACCTCCTCGACACTGGCTGTCGGCAGGATTGCCAGGGCCTTCTTCACCGAATCCGGAATATCCGCAAGGTCTTTTTCATTGTCCTTCGGAATAATCACCGTCTTGATTCCGGCCCGGACGGCCGCCAACAGCTTCTCCTTCAGCCCGCCGATCGGCAGCACGCGACCGCGCAGGGTGACCTCGCCGGTCATCGCCACGTCGCGGCGGACCGGGTTGCCGGTCAGGGCCGAGACGATGGCCACGACCATGGCGACGCCGGCCGACGGCCCGTCCTTCGGGGTCGCCCCCTCCGGCACGTGGACATGGATGTCGCGCTTGCCGAACAGGGTCGGCTTGATGCCGAAGGAGACGGCGCGGGCCTTGGCGAAGCTCTCCGCCGCCTGCACCGATTCCTTCATCACGTCGCCGAGCTTGCCGGTCGCCACCACGCGGCCGCGGCCTGGAACCGGCACGGCCTCGATCGTCAGGATCTCGCCGCCGACCTCGGTCCAGGCCAAGCCGGTGACGACGCCGACCATGTCCTCCAGCTCCGCCTCGCCGTAGCGGAACTTGCGCACGCCGGCGTATTTGTCGAGATCGGCCGACTTGACGACGATCTTCTTGACGTCGCTGGTCAGGATCTCGCGCACCGCCTTGCGCGCCAGGCCCGCGATCTCGCGCTCCAGGCTGCGGACGCCCGCTTCCCGGGTGTAGTAGCGAATCAGGTCGCGCAGCGCCTCGTCGGTCAGCGTCCACTCGCCCTTCTTCAGCCCGTTGGCCTCGGCCTGCTTCTGGATCAGGTGGCGCTTGGCGATCTCGATCTTCTCATCCTCGGTGTAGCCGGGGATGCGGATGATCTCCATGCGGTCCATCAGCGGCTGCGGCATGCGCAGGCTGTTGGCCGTGCAGATGAACATCACGTCCGACAGGTCGTAATCGACCTCGAGATAGTGGTCGTTGAAGGTCGAGTTCTGCTCCGGGTCCAGCACCTCCAGCAGGGCCGAGGACGGGTCGCCGCGATAGTCGGCGCCCAGCTTGTCGATCTCGTCCAGCAGGAACAGCGGGTTCGACGACTTCGCCTTCTTCATGCCCTGCAGCACCTTGCCGGGCATCGAGCCGATATAGGTCCGCCGATGGCCGCGGATCTCCGCCTCGTCGCGGACGCCGCCCAGCGACATGCGCACGAAGTTGCGGCCGGTGGCCTTGGCGATCGACTTGCCCAGTGAGGTCTTGCCGACGCCGGGCGGGCCGACCAGGCACAGGATCGAGCCGCGGATCTTGTTGGTCCGCTGCTGCACGGCCAGGTACTCCAGCACGCGCTCCTTGACCTTCTCCAGGCCGAAATGGTCGTCGTTCAGCACCTGCTCGGCATGCAGCAGGTCCTTCTTGATCCGGGTCCGCTGCTTCCAGGGAATCGACAGCATCCAGTCGAGGTAGTTGCGGACCACCGTGGCCTCGGCCGACATCGGGCTCATCGAGCGCAGCTTCTTCAGCTCGCCCATGGCCTTGTCGCGGGCCTCCTTGGTCAGCTTGACCTTGTTGATCCGCTCCTCGAGCTCCGCCGCCTCGTCGCGGCCGTCCTCGCCCTCGCCGAGTTCCTTCTGGATCGCCTTCAGCTGCTCGTTCAGATAGTACTCGCGCTGGGTCTTCTCCATCTGCCGCTTGACGCGGCTGCGGATGCGCTTCTCGACCTGGAGGACGCCGATCTCGCCCTCCATGAAGCCGTAGACCTTCTCCAGCCGCTCGGTGATCGAGGCGATCTCGAGGATCTGCTGCTTCTCGGGAATCTTCAGCGACAGATGGGCGGCGATGGTGTCGGCCAGCTTGGCGCCGTCCTCGATCTGGTTGACCGAGACCAGCACCTCCGGCGGGATCTTCTTGTTGAGCTTGATGTACTGCTCGAACTGCGCGACCGCGGCGCGGCCCAGGGCTTCGACCTCCTGCGCGTCGGCGGTGACCTCCTCCAGCGGTTCCACCTGGGCCTGGAAGAAGTCGGGATTGTCGGAATAGCGCACGATGCGCGCACGCTGCACGCCCTCGACCAGCACCTTGACGGTCCCGTCCGGCAGCTTCAGCAGCTGCAGCACCGTCCCGATCGTGCCGACGTCGAAGATCTCCTCCGTCGACGGGTCGTCCTGCGAGGCGTTGCGCTGGGTGACCAGGAGGATCTGCTTGTCCTCCTTCATCACGTCCTCAAGCGCGCGCACCGACTTCTCGCGGCCGACGAACAAGGGCACGATCATGTGCGGGAAGACCACGATGTCCCTCAGAGGCAACACCGGGTACAGCGTGTCTTTGTTCAGGTTCAACATGCGTTCTGCCTTACTGGGGTGGGCAGCGGCCCGGGAAGTGGCGCCGCGCCGGCGCCGGACGGTGGAGACCCGGCGCGCCCAATAGACGTGGCGATGACCGGAGGCCGTTCAAGGGACGGGTATGCTGCAGCCCTCATGATCCAGTCACAAGAGCGCAATCGGGTCACAGTGGCAAGCCCGGGGCCGCGCGCCGCGGCGATTCGAAACGAAACAGCCGATGCCCGGAGGCATCGGCTGTCAGGTCGGTCAGGATCGGTCCGGTTCCCGGTCTCAGGCGCCGGGAGCGCGGTCCTGCTGTTTCTCGGCGTAGATCAGCAGCGGCTTGGCGCGGCCGTCGACCACCTCGCGGTTGACCACGATCTCGACCACGCCGTTCATGCTCGGCAGGTCGTACATCGGCTCGAGCAGGATGCTTTCCATGATCGAGCGCAGGCCGCGTGCGCCGGTCTTGCGCTGGATCGCCCGGCTGGCAATGCCCTTCAGGGCATCTTCAGTCAGCGACAGGTGCACGTCCTCCATCTCGAACAGGCGCTGATACTGCTTCACCAGCGCGTTCTTCGGCCGGGACAGGATCTCGATCAGCGCCTCCGAGTCGAGGTCCTCGAGCGTCGCCACCACGGGCAGACGGCCGACGAACTCCGGGATCAGGCCGAACTTCAGCAGATCCTCGGGCTCGACCTCGCTGAAGATCTCGCCGGTCGTCCGCTCATCCGGCCCGCGCACATCGGCGCCGAAGCCGAGCGAGCTGCCGCGTCCGCGCGACGAGATGATCTTCTCCAAGCCGGAGAAGGCACCGCCGCAGATGAACAGGATGTTGGTGGTGTCGACCTGCAGGAACTCCTGCTGCGGGTGCTTGCGCCCGCCCTGCGGCGGCACCGAGGCGATGGTGCCCTCCATGATCTTCAGCAGGGCCTGCTGCACGCCCTCGCCCGAAACGTCGCGGGTGATCGAGGGGTTGTCCGACTTGCGGCTGATCTTGTCGACCTCGTCGATGTAGACGATGCCGCGCTGCGCCCGCTCGACATTGTAGTCGGCGGCCTGCAGCAGCTTGAGGATGATGTTCTCGACATCCTCGCCGACATAGCCCGCCTCGGTCAGCGTCGTGGCGTCGGCCATGGTGAAGGGAACATCGAGGATGCGGGCCAGGGTCTGGGCCAGCAGCGTCTTGCCGCAGCCGGTCGGCCCGATCAGCAGGATGTTCGACTTCGCGAGCTCGACCTCGCCGTTCTTCTGGCCGTGCGCCAGCCGCTTGTAGTGGTTGTGCACGGCGACCGAGAGCACCTTCTTCGCGTGCTCCTGGCCGATCACGTAGTCGTCCAGAACCTTGCGGATGTCCTTCGGCGTCGGGACCCCGTCACGGTTCTTGACCAGCGTGGTCTTGTTTTCCTCACGGATGATGTCGGTGCACAGCTCGACGCACTCGTCGCAGATGAACACAGTCGGGCCCGCAATCAGCTTGCGAACCTCGTGCTGGCTCTTGCCGCAGAACGAGCAGTAGAGCGTGTTCTTCGAGTCACCGCCTGCGGTCTTACCCATCACTGCCTCACTTCCGCATCCGCGCTGCCGATCCGCGTGCCCCCCGCCGCGGGGAACCGAGCTTGCGGGCCGGGATGCGGCTGCCTCCAGATGGCGGCGGCTCCGCCCTGCAGCAAGGTCGTCCCCGTGCAAGGCAGATCCGCATCATCACGAATCAACATAGCGCCCTTCGGCCCTGTTCGGTAGGGCCGCGGGCAAAGAGATCGATTATTCGGCAACGGTCGGGCGCCGTTCGACGACCTCATCGACGATTCCGAAGCCCTTGGCTTCGTCGGCCGACATGAACTTGTCGCGGTCCATCGAGCGCTCGATCTCCTCGAGCGACTGGCCGGTGTGCTTGACGTAGACCTCGTTCAGCCGCTGCCGCAGCTTGAGGATCTCGCGCGCCTGGATCTCGATGTCCGAGGCCTGGCCGCGGGCGCCGCCCGAGGGCTGGTGCACCATGATCCGGCTGTTCGGCAGGGCGAAGCGCTTACCCGGGGCGCCGGCGGCCAGCAGCAGCGAGCCCATCGAGGCCGCCTGGCCGATGCAGACGGTCATGATCTTCGGCTGGATGTACTGCATGGTGTCGTAGATCGCCATGCCCGCCGTGATCACCCCGCCCGGCGAGTTGATGTAGAAGGCGATGTCCTTCTTCGGGTTCTCGGATTCGAGAAACAGCAGCTGGGCGCAGACCAGGCTGGCGAGCTCGTCGTAGATCGGCCCGGTCAGGAAGATGATCCGCTCCTTGAGGAGGCGGGAATAGATGTCATAGGCGCGCTCGCCGCGATTGGTCTGCTCGACCACCATCGGGACCAGGGCGTTCATGGTCGGCTGATACGGAGGCATACGTTCCTCGAAGGGCTCGCGCGGGCCGGCAGGGCGCCGCGGCTCGCCCCTACATTAGGGGAGGTCCGCGGCGACCTTCAACCGGTCAGGCGCCGGTGCCGGTGTCGGCGTCGGTGTCGGCAGCCTTCGTCTCGGCGCCCTCGGTCTCGGCAGCGGCCTTCTTGGCCGGCTTCCGCTTGGCAGGCTTGGCTTCCTCGGCCGCCTTGGCCTCGGTCGCCTCGTCCTCGTCCGGGTCGCGGGCCAGCTCTTCCGGCGTCACGACGGTGTCGTTGACCTTGATCTTGCCGAGGATCAGGTCGACGACCTTCTCCTCGAACAGTGGCGCGCGCAGATTCTCGATCGCCTGCGGGTTCTGGCGGAAGAAGTCCACTACCTGCTGCTCCTGGCCCGGATAGCGGCGGGCCTCGGTGATCAGGGCGCGGTTCAGCTCTTCCTGCGTCACCTCGACGTTCTCGGCGCGGCCGATCTCGGCGAACAGCAGGCCCAGGCGGACGCGGCGCTCGGCGATGGCGCGATACTCGGCCTTCAGCTCGTCCTCCGGCTTGTTCTTGTCCGGATTGTCGTCGCCGCCGGTTTCGATCGACTGCTGCACCTGCTTCCAGATCTGGTCGAATTCGAGGTCGACCATGCCCTGCGGCACGGCGAAATCGACCAGCTCGGCCAGCTTGTCGAGCAGCGCGCGCTTGGCGCGCAGGCGCGACACCCGGCCGAACTCCTGCTCGGTCTGGCCCTTGACCGCGTTGCGCAGGCCCTCGAGATCCTCGAAGCCCAGCTCCTTGGCGAAATCCTCGTTCACCTCGGGCACCACGCCCTTCTCGATCGACTTGACGTCGACCTCGAACACCGCCGGCTTCCCGGCGTGATCGGCGCTCTGATACTCCTCGGGGAAGCTCAGCGAGACGGTGACGTGCTCGCCCGCCTTCTTGCCGACCAGCTGCTCCTCAAAGCCCGGGATGAAGCGGCCCGAGCCGATCTCGAGCCGGTGATCCTTGCCCGACATCTCCTCGCTCGGCGCGGCGCCGTCGAGGCTGCCCTCGAAGTCGATGACGGCGACGTCACCGGTCTCGATGCCGCGCTCCTCGGTGACCGGCTCGAACTTGCGGCGGGTCTCGGCGATGCGCTGCAGTCCGGCGGCGATCTGCTCGTCGGTCACTTCGGCGACCGGGCGCTCGATCTCGACGCTGTCGAAGGCCGGCGCGGTGATGTCCGGCAGCACCTCGACATCGACCTTGTATTCGAGGTCCTTGCCCTCGTCGAAGCTGGTCACCTCGACCTTCGGGCGCAGGGCCGGGCGCAGGTTGCGCTCGTCCAGGGCCTGGCGGGTGCCTTCGTCGACGGCCCCTTCCAAGACCTCGCCCATGACCGACTTGCCGTAGCGCTGCTTCATCAGCGCCACCGGCACCTTGCCGGGGCGGAAGCCCGGGAGCTTCACACGGCCCGCGAGCTTGACGAGCTCCGTCTGGACGCGCTGTTCGATGTCGGCCGCAGGCACGACGATCTTGAACTCGTGCCGCAGACCCTCGGTGCTGGTTTCGATCACTTGCATCGGTCTTCAGGAATCCGTCGATGTGACAGGTCGGTGGTGCTGTGCCCTGTCGGGATGTTCATTGGTGCGGGCGGAGGGATTTGAACCCCCACGGCTTTCGCCGCTGGAACCTAAATCCAGTGCGTCTACCAATTCCGCCACGCCCGCGAAGACCCCCACCCCTGCGCACCCCCGAAAACACGCACAAAACGGCGCGCAGCGAAGGGAGTCGGCCCTGCGAAGGGGCGGTCATAGCACAGGGTTTTTGCGGGCGACAGGCAAAACGCGGGCGGCCGGACGGCTCACGGCCGGCCGGACAGGCGGTCCAGGACGGCCGGCAGGGCGTCGATCACATCCTCGGCGATCAGCCCCGCGCCGGCCCGCTGCGCCGCGGCACCGTGCAGCCAGACGGCGGCGCAGGCGGCCTCGAAGCCGGGCATGCCCTGTGCCTTCAGCCCCAGCACGATGCCGGCCAGGACGTCGCCGGTGCCGCCGGTGGCCAGGGTCGGCGGCGCGTTGGCGTTGATCGCGGCCCGGCCGTCCGGCGCGGCGATGATGGTGTCCGCCCCCTTCAGCACCACCACGGCGCCGACCAGGGCCGCGGCCTGGCGGGTCCGGACCAGGCGCGGCGCATCGGCCTTGCCGAACAGCCGGTCGAACTCGCCCTGATGCGGCGTCAGCGCGCAGTCGGCATCCAGCAGCCCGGCCAGGACCTGCGGCTCGCCGGCGTAGCTGGCGAGGCCGTCGGCATCGAGCACCAGCGACTTGCCGGCGCCGCGCACTGCCACAACTGCCTGGCGCAGCGCCGGTCCGGCCCCGCCGCCGGGGCCGATCAGCACAGGGCCGAGGCGCCGGTCGGCCAGCAGCCCGTCCCAGCGCTCGGTCGGCAGCGCCATGGCGCCGGGCCAGTCGGCGCGGAAGGCCGGCAGCGCCGCCTCGGGCGCGACCACGGTCAGCAGGCCGGCGCCGGTCCGCCGCGCCGACCGCGCCGCCAGTCGGGCCGCGCCGGTCAGGCTGCCGCCGGCCAGGATCAGCGGATGACCGCGGTCGTATTTGTGCTGCGCCGGCGCCGCATGCGGCAGGGCGGCGCGCCACAGCGCCGGCCCGTTCTCGTGCAGGCCCGGTCCGATCGCGTCGAGCACCGCGGCATCGATGCCGATATCGGCCACCCGGGTCTCGCCGCACAGGGTGCGGCCGGGCAGCAGCCAATGGCCGGGCTTGCGGCGGAAGAAGGTAACGGTCAGCGCCGCCGGCGCCACCGGCCCGGGTGCCGAGCCGTCATCGCCGAACAGTCCGCTGGGCACGTCGACCGCGACCACCGGCAGGCCCGAGCCCGCCACCGCCTCGATCAGGGCCGCGGCCTTGCCCTCCGGCGCCCGGTTCAGCCCGGCGCCGAACAGCGCGTCGACCACCAGCCCGGCACCCTCCAGCACCGCGGGATCGGCAGGCTCCACCCTGCCCTGCCACTGCACCGCCGCCTCGGCCGCGTCGCCGCGCAGGGCCTTGATCGGGACCAGCGAGGCCAGCCGTACCGGCCAGCCCTGCCCCGCCAGCAGCCGGGCGATGACCCAGCCGTCGCCGCCATTGTTGCCGGGGCCGCACAGCACCGCGACCGGGCGCGGCGACCAGCGGGCGCGGATCGCCCGCGCCACCGCCGCCCCTGCCCGCTCCATCAGCACGATGCCGGGGGTGCCGGCGGCAATGGTGCGGCGGTCGGCCTCGGCCATCTCCGCCGCGGTCAGCAGGACGAGGTCGGAGATCGTCACCGGCTCAGCTTCCCGACCGCCTCCTTGAAGGCGGCGAGGTCCGCCCGGGCGGCGTCGCGCAGCAAGGTGATCTCGGCCGGGCCGATGACGATGCGGCAGCCGTCCCGCACCATCTCGGCCGGCGAGCGGCCCAGCGAAGGCAGCGAGCCGAGCCATTTGCTGCTGTCCTGGATGGCGCGTTCGGCCCGGCGAATCGTGTCGCGCACCTCCGGGTCGTCGAAGCGGCCGAGCTTGCCCAGGCTGCCGGACAGGTCCCAGGGGCCGATGAACAGCCCGTCGACGCCGTCGACCGCGGCGATGTCGGGAATCGCCTCGACCGCCTGCCGGGTCTCGATCTGGCACAGGATCAGGAGGTTGTCCGAGATGGTCTGCTGGTAGTCGGGCGCCAGGCCGAAATCGGCGCCGCGGGCAATGCCGTAGGCGACGCCGCGGATGCCGGCCGGCGGATAGCGGCAGGCGGCGACCGCGGCCTGAGCCTCTTCCTTGGAATTGACCTGCGGCACCATCACGCCCTCGGCGCCGATGTCGAGGATACGCTTGGCGTAGACCGGGTCGTTCCAGGGCATGCGGATGATACCGGTGGCCGGGGTGCCGGCCAGGGCCTGTAGGCTGGGCACCGCATCGGCGACCGAGGCCGGCCCATGCTCATGGTCGAGCAGCACGATGTCGTAGCCGGCGAGGCCGAGCAGCTCGGTGATCAGCGAGTGGCCGATGCCCTGCCAGCAGCCATAGACGGGCTCGCCCGCCCGCAGCTTCCGTTTCGCGGCGTTCGGTCGATACAAGGCAGCCTCCTCCGATGCGGTGGAGACAGGCGTATCAGAGGATGGCGGGAAGGGAAATGGGGCGACCAACGGGGCTCGAACCCGCGACATCTCGGACCACAACCGAGTGCTCTACCAGCTGAGCTATGGCCGCCACAGCATTTGCGGCGGCTCATATGAGGCATCGCCGCGACGGCGTCAAGCGCAAGACGCATTCCCGCCCGTCGGAGGCGCTGCGGGGCATGACCTCAGCGGTTTCGAGGGGCATAGTCCGCCCCGACACAACTCAGCAGGGTAAGGCACGATGCTCATCCAGTCGGCCGCCATGGCCAATCTCGGCACAGAGACCGCGTTCGACGTGCTGGCGCGGGCCCAGGCGCTGGCGGCGCAGGGCCGCGACATCATCAATCTCGGCATCGGCCAGCCCGATTTCCGCACCCCCGACCACATCGTCGAGGCGGCGGTGAAGGCGCTGCGCGACGGCCATCACGGCTACACCCCGGCCGGCGGCATCCCGGCGCTGCGCCGGGCGGTGGCCGACGACCTGGAGGCCCGGCGCGGCGTCACGGTCGATCCGGACGACGTGGTGATCATGCCCGGCGGCAAGGTGACGATGTGGTTCGCCATCCTGATGTTCGGCGAGCCGGGGGCCGAGATCCTGTACCCCAACCCCGGATTCCCGATCTACGAATCCGCCATCCGCTTCACCGGGGCGACGCCGGTGCCGGTGCGGCTGCGCGAGGAGAACGGATTCGCCTTCTCGGCCGAGGAGGTGCTGGCCCAGATCACGCCGCGCACCCGCCTCCTGATCATCAACAGCCCGGCCAACCCGACCGGCGGCCTGGTGCCGAAGGCCGAGCTGGACCGCCTCGCGGCAGGGCTGGAGCGGCACCCGCATGTCGCGGTGCTGAGCGACGAGATCTACAGCCGCATCCTCTACGATGGGGCCGAGCACAGCTGCTTCCTCACCTACCCCGCCCTGCGCGACCGGGTGATTCTGCTGGACGGCTGGTCCAAGACCTACGCCATGACCGGCTGGCGGCTGGGCTGGAGCGTGTGGCCCAAGGCGCTGCGCGAGGGCGCGACGCGGCTGGCCGTGAACTCCCACTCCTGCGTCAACGCTTCCGCCCAATATGCCGGCATCGCCGCGCTGCAGGGGCCGCAGGACGCGGTCGACACCATGTGCGCCGCCTTCGCCGAGCGCCGCCGCGTGGTGGTCGACTCGCTGAACCGGCTGCCGGGCGTGCGCTGCGTCGAGCCGGGCGGCGCCTTCTACGCCTTCCCCAACATCAGCGGCACCGGCCTGTCTGCCAAGGCGCTGCAGACAAGACTGCTGGAGGACTGCGGCGTCGCCACCATCGCCGGCACCAGCTTCGGCGCCATGGGCGAAGGCTTCCTGCGGCTGTCCTATGCCAACAGCGTCGACGCGATCCGACAGGCGATCGACCGGATGGCCGGCGCCCTGGCTTGATCGAAGCCCAAAGAAGCAGCACTATGCCTAAATTCTGAGCAAGGCCCGGTTCAACCCCGTCGCCGACGCGGAGTCGGCGACTGGCACGGGGCTTGCTTCACATCATCTCCGAGAGCGTTCCGCAACCGGCGGTGGCGCGCAAACGATCCAGGGAACGGTTCCGAACCCATGAAGAAAGTCGAAGCCATCATCAAGCCGTTCAAGCTCGACGAGGTGAAGGAGGCCCTTCACGAGGTCGGGATCAAGGGCATCACCGTGACCGAGGCGAAGGGCTTCGGCCGCCAGAAGGGCCACACCGAGCTGTATCGCGGCGCGGAGTATGTGGTCGACTTCCTGCCCAAGGTGAAGGTCGAGGTGGTCATGGAGGATGCCCTCGTCGAACGTGCGATCGAGGCCATCCAGCAGGCTGCCCAGACCGGCCGGATCGGCGACGGCAAGATCTTCGTCACCCCGGTCGAGGAAGTCATCCGCATCCGCACCGGAGAGAAGGGCGCCGACGCCATCTGAGCGTCGGCCCGTACAGCCGCCCAAGAACGCCTCTCAAGAAACGCAAACACAGTCCGAAACACAGGAAAAAAACATCATGGCCGATGGTGTGACCAAGGTCCTCGACCTGATTAAAGAGAACGACGTCAAATACGTCGACTTCCGTTTCACCGACTTCCGCGGGAAGGTGCATCACGTCAGCCAGCACGTCTCGACGGTGGACGAGGACATGCTGACGGACGGCGTCATGTTCGACGGCTCGTCGATCTCCGGCTGGAAGGCGATCAACGAGTCCGACATGATCCTGATGCCGGATGCCGACACCGCGGTCATGGACCCCTTCGCCGCCCAGGCGCAGTTGAACATCACCTGCGACATCCTGGAGCCGGCCACCGGCCAGCCCTACAGCCGCGACCCGCGCTCGATCGCCAAGTCGGCGGAGCGCTACATGGCGTCGCTCGGTATCGGTGACACCGCCTATTTCGGCCCCGAGGCCGAGTTCTTCATCTTCGACGACGTCCGCTACCAGCAGAACAACACCTCGGCCTTCTACTACCTCGACAGCGAGGACGCGTCGGAGAACACCGGCAAGGTCTATCCGGACGGCAACCGCGGCCACCGCGTGCAGCCGAAGGGCGGCTACTTCCCGGTGCCGCCGCTGGACGCCGCGCACGACCTGCGCGCCGAGATGCTGACGACCCTGGCCGAGATGGGCGTGACGGTCGAGAAGCACCACCATGAGGTGGCGGCCTCGCAGCATGAGCTGGGCATCAAGTTCGAGACCCTGATCAAGAGCGCCGACGCGCTGCAGATGTTCAAATACGTCGTGCACAACGTCGCCGACGCCTACGGCAAGAGCGCGACCTTCATGCCGAAGCCGGTCAAGGGCGACAACGGCTCGGGCATGCATGTCCACCAGTCGATCTGGAAGGAAGGCAAGCCGACCTTCGCCGGCTCGGGCTATGCCGACCTGTCGGACACCGCGCTGTACTACATCGGCGGCATCATCAAGCACGCCAAGGCGCTGAACGCCCTGACCAACCCGTCGACCAACAGCTACAAGCGCCTGATCCCGGGCTTCGAGGCGCCGGTGCTGCTGGCCTACTCGGCCCGCAACCGCTCGGCCTCCTGCCGCATCCCCTACGTCTCCTCGCCGAAGGGCAAGCGCGTCGAGGTGCGGTTCCCGGACCCGACGGCGAACCCCTACCTCGCCTTCTCGGCCATGCTGATGGCCGGCCTGGACGGCATCCAGAACAAGATCCATCCGGGCGAGGCGATGGACAAGAACCTGTACGACCTGCCGCCGGAAGAGTTGAAGAACGTCCCGACCGTCTGCGGCTCGCTGCGCGAGGCGCTGCTGGCGCTCGAGGCCGACCACGCCTTCCTGCTGAAGGGCGACGTGTTCAGCAAGGACATGATCGAGGCCTATCTCGAGCTGAAGTGGGAAGAGGTGTACGCCTTCGAGCACACCCCGCACCCGATCGAGTTCCAGATGTACTACTCGGTCTGACCGGACCGGTTTCGACCGGAGAGAACCCCGCCGGAGACGGCGGGGTTTTTTCTTGCGCGGATGACCACCTGGAGAGGCTTGCGGTTGCTCGCGGCACCTGCTGATATCGTTGTCAGCAGCGCAGCGGCCGGAAGCGGGAAACCACAGGGGCCCGGCCGGCCAGGCGCGGTGCCGCCAGGGGTCCCCGACGGTCCGCCCCCGAGGTCTCGCGCCCTGCCGCAACAAGAAACGAGGCCATTTTGACAGGGACGGCAATCGACGTTGTCGACGTGACCAAGGTGTTCGGCAGCGAGCAGAGCGGGGCAGTCCGGGCCCTGAGTGGCGTCTCGGTCCAGATCCGGGACAACGAGTTCTTCACCCTTCTCGGCCCGTCCGGCTGCGGCAAGACCACGCTCTTGCGCATGATCGCCGGCTTCGAGGAGCCGACCAGCGGCCACATCCTGCTGCACGGCAAGCCGATCGAGGGGCTGCCGCCGCACAAGCGGCCGGTCAACACGGTGTTCCAGAGCTACGCCTTGTTCCCGCACATGACGGTGCGCGAGAACATCCGCTTCGGCCTGGAGATGAAGGGTGTCGACCGCGCCCGGGCAGATGCCCGTGTCGCCGAGATGATCGCCCTGGTCAAGCTGGGTGGGATGGAGCACCGCAAGCCGGCGCAGCTGTCCGGCGGACAGCAGCAGCGCGTCGCCCTGGCCCGCGCCCTGGCCAGCGAGCCGCAGGTGCTGCTGCTGGACGAACCGCTGTCGGCCCTCGACCTCAAGCTGCGCAAGGAGATGCAGATCGAGCTGAAGCGGCTGCAGACCGAGACCGGCATCACCTTCATCTTCGTCACCCACGACCAGGAGGAGGCGCTGACGATGTCGGACCGGATCGCGGTGATGAGCCAGGGCGAGATCCTGCAGATCGGCGGCCCGCGCGACATCTACGACCGGCCCGAGCGGCGCTTCGTCGCCCATTTCATCGGCGAGACCAACTTCTTCGACGGCCCCCTCGCCGCCCGCCTCGGCTGCGCCGACGGCGCGACCATGGCGGTACGGCCGGAGCGGATCCTGCTGACGCCTGAGCCCGGGCCGGGCAGCCTGTCCGGGACGGTGGAGACGGTGGTCTATGTCGGCACCGACACCACTTACCACATCCGCCTGACCGAGGACGGGGCGCTGGTCACCGCCCGGCTGCAGAACCGGACCGGGGCGCCGCAGAGCTTCCAGCCCGGCGACCGGGTCGGGATCGCGGTGCCGGCCGGCGCCGGCCACGCTTTGGCCGATTGAGGGCGGCGGCGATGGCGCGCGGCAAATCGCTGAAGACCCTGGGCCTGATCGGCGTCCCGGTCGGCTTCATCCTGGTCTTCTTCATCGTCCCGCTGGCGATCATGGCGGCCGTCTCGGTCGCCGAGCGTGGCCAGTTCGGCGGGGTGCAGTGGAACACCTTCTCGATCGACGCCTATGTCCGCTTCTTCTATGAGCGCGACTTCGACGACAGCCTGATCTGGAACCCGGCCTATGCCCAGATCCTGCTGCGCTCGGTCTGGCTGTCGCTGCTGACCACGGTGCTGTGCGTGCTGATCGGCTTCCCGACCGCGCTGTACATGGCGATGCAGCCGCCGCCGCGGCGCAACCTGCTGATCTTCCTGGTCACCATCCCGTTCTGGACCAACCTGCTGGTGCGCAACTACGCCTGGATCCTGATGCTGCGCTCCGGCGGGCTGCTCGATTCGGCGCTGCAGAGCTTGGGGTTGACCACCGGGTCGCTGAACCTGATGTACACCGAGACGGCGATCGCCATCGGCCTCACCTACTCCTTCCTGCCCTTCATGGTGCTGCCGATCTATTCCAGCCTGGAGAAGCTGGATTTCCGGCTGGTCGAGGCCGCCTACGACCTGGGCGCCGACAAGTGGCGGGCGCTGCGCCGGATCGTCATCCCGCTGGCCATGCCGGGCATTGCCGCCGGCGCCATCCTGGTCTTCATCCCCTGCCTCGGCGCCTACGTGACGCCGGACCTCCTGGGCGGGTCGAAGTCGATGATGATCGGCAACCTGATCCAGAACCAGTTCGGCTCGGGCCGCAACTGGCCGTTCGGGGCCGCTTTGTCCTTCGCCCTGCTGGCCATCGTGCTGCTGGCGATGATGCTGTACCTGATCCGCTTCCGCGGCGCGCCGCAGGTGGCGAAATGAGCAACCGCCTCCGCTCGTTCCCCGGCGTCCGCGCCACCGCCTGGGTCTTCTTCGCCTATCTCTACATCCCGATCGTCGTGCTGCTGGTGCTGGCCTTCAACGCCGGCAGCTCGGCCACGATCTGGGAGGGGTTCAGCACCCGCTGGTTCGGCGTGGTGCTGGGCAACCCGGACATCCTGCGGGCGGCGAAGAACTCGCTGATCGTCGCGCTGTCGTCGTCCATCGTCGCGACGATCATGGCAATCCCCGCCGCGATCGGCATGGCGCGGCGGCGCTTCCGCGGCCAGACCGCGGTCAGCGCCCTAATCGCCCTGCCGCTGGTGGTGCCGGAGGTGGTGACCGCGGTGGCGACGCTGCTGTTCTTCAGCGCCATCGCCCTACCGCTGGGCCTGTTCACCATCATCCTGGCCCATATCGTGTTCTGCATCCCCTTCGCCTACCTGCCGATCCGGGCCCGGCTGGAAGGGATGGATTCAAGCCTGGCCGAAGCCGCGTCCGACCTCTACGCCACGCCCTGGCGGGCCTTCCGCCGGGTGACGCTGCCGCTGCTGTGGCCCGGCATCCTGTCCGGGCTGATGCTGGCGTTCATCATCTCGCTCGACGATTTCGTCATCACCTTCTTCGTCTCCGGCGCCGGGGCGACCACCCTGCCGATCTACATCTACGGCATGATCCGCATCGGCGTGACACCGGAGGTCAATGCCATCTCGGCGCTGATGCTGCTGATCTCGATCGTCTTCGTTGCCCTGTCCTGGGTGGTCGGACGGGCACGGAGCTGAACCATGGGAGGCCCGAAATTCGGAACCGACGCATCTGCCTGGCCGCCGCCTTCGCCGCGGCGCTTCTGACCGGCCCCGCCGCCTGGGCGGCCGGCGATCTGTTCCTGTTCAACTGGACCAACTACACCCCGCCCGACCTCTTGAAGAAGTTCGAGGCCGAGACCGGGATCAAGGTCACGCTCGACGTCTATGATTCGAACGAGACCCTGCTGGCCAAGATGCAGGCCGGCGGCGCCAGCTACGACGTCGTGGTGCCGTCCGACTACATGGTCGACATCATGGTCAAGGAGGGCCTGCTGCAGGAGATCGACGCGGCGGCCATGCCCGGCTTCGGCGCCGTCGTCGCCCCGCACGACAAGCCCTGGTACGACCCGGAGCGGAAATACTCCGCGCCCTATATGTGGGGCACCACCGGCTTCACCTATGACAGCGCCAAGGTGACGGGCCCGGTGGACGACAGCTGGTGGTCGATCTTCAATCCGGACGGCCCGTTCAAGGGCAAGCTGGCGATGATGAACGACTCGGTCGAGGTGTTCAACGCGGCCGCCTACTATCTCGGCATCGACCGCTGCACCGAGAGCAGCGAGGACGCCGGCAAGATCTTCAAGCTGCTGGAGGCGCAGAAGCCGGCCGTCGCGCTGTACAACTCCGACGGGTCGGTCGACCGCATGGCCGCCGGCGAGGTCGTCGCCCATATGCAATGGAACGGCGCCGCCCATCGCACCAAGGTGCAGCGGCCCAGCGCGGTCTTCGTCTATCCGAAGGAGGGGCTGAGCCTCTGGGCCGACAACCTGGTGGTGCCGAAGGACGCGAAGAACCCGGAGAACGCCAAGATATTCATCGCCTGGATGCTGAAGCCGGAGAACATCGCCGCCGCCAGCAACTTCACCACCTACATGAACGCCATCAAGGGCTCCGAGGCCTTCATGGACAAGGCGCTGAGCGACGATCCGGCGATCAACATGCCGCCGGAGGATGCCAGCCGGCTGCGGCCGGCCAAGAACTGCTCCCCCGCCTCGGTCGAGTTGCGCGAGCGGGTCTGGACCCGCCTGAAGTCCTGAACGGCCGCGCCGTCCCGAACGTCGGCGGGACGGGGCGCGACATCACAATCCGGCGACGACAGAGAGGTTGAGATGGGATCAGCAAGACAGCTTCTGCTCGCCGCCGTTGCGGCCGTCGGGGCGCTGACCGCGGGGTCGGCCGCACAAGCCGCCGGCGAGCTCTATTTCTACAACTGGACGAACTACTACCCGCCGGAGCTGCTGGCCAAGTTCGAGAAGGAGACCGGGATCAAGGTCACGCTCGACGTCTACGATTCGAACGAGACCCTGCTGGCCAAGCTGCAGGCCGGCGCCGCCGGCTACGACGTGGTGGTGCCGTCCGACTACATGGTCGACATCATGATCAAGGGCGGCATGCTGGAGCCGATCGACGCCAGCAAGATGCCGAACTTCAAGAACGTCGCCGCGCCGCACGACAAGCCCTGGTACGACCCGGAGCGGAAATACTCCGCCCCCTATGACTGGGGCACGACCGGATTCAGCTACGACACCGCCAAGGTCGAGGGCGGCAAGGTCGACGACAGCTGGTGGTCGGTCTTCAACCCCGACGGCCCGTTCAAGGGCAAGCTGGCCATGCTGAACGATTCGGTCGAGGTCTATAAGGCCGCGTCCTTCTATCTCGGCATCGATTTCTGCACCGAGAGCAGCGAGGACGCCGGCAAGATCTTCAAGCTGCTGGAGGCGCAGAAGCCGGCCGTTGCGCTCTACAACTCCGACGGCACGATCGAGCGCATGACCGCCGGTGAGGTCATCGCCCACATGCAGTGGAACGGCGCCTCGCACCGGACCAAGGAAGCGCTGCCGACGGTGACCTATGTCTATCCCAAGGAAGGCATCAATTTCTGGGAGGACAACTTCGCCATCCCGAAGGGCGCGCGCAACGTCGAGAACGCCAAGATCTTCATCGATTGGATGATGAAGCCGGAGAACATCGCCATCGCTGGCAACTTCACCGGCTACAACAATGCCATCACCGGCGCGATCGACCTGATGGACGAGAAGCTGCGCAAAGACCCGGCGGTGAACACGCCGCCGGAGCTGCTGAGCCGGCTGAAGCCGAACCAGAACTGCTCGCAGACCGCCGTTGACCTGCGCGAGCGGGTCTGGACCCGGCTGAAATCGTAGGCCGCCCGGCCGGCTGCGCCGGACTTCGGGAAAGCCCCTGGTTGCGAACCGGGGTCCGGCACGCTACCTCTTGCAGGTCTGACAGATCTCTTAAGTGACAGGATCCCCCATGGTCGACCGCCCGTTCCCGCCGCGTCTCGACGACGAGGAAGAGGAAGAAGAGGAAGAGCGCCCCGAGAAGGAGAAGAAGGAGGAGCTTGGGCCGCAGATCGGCAACATCCTCTTCAAGAACCGGACGGTGCTGCTGTTCGGTGAAATCTCCATGAAGCTGGCGCAGGGGATCAGCGCACAGCTGCTGGCGCTCGCCGCCGATGACGACAAGAAGCCGATCCGGCTGGTGATCAACTCGCCGGGCGGTCACGTCGAGGCCGGCGACACCATCCACGACATGGTCCGCTTCATCGGCGCGCCGGTGAAGGTGATCGGCACCGGCTGGGTGGCCAGCGCCGGCGCCCACATCTACCTGGCGGCGAAGAAGGAGAACCGCCTCGCGCTGCCGAACACGCGATTTCTGCTGCACCAGCCGTCCGGCGGCGCGGGCGGCCGGGCGGTCGATATCGACATCGAGGCGCGCGAGATCATCAAGATGCGCCGCCGCCTGAACGAGATCATCGCCAAGGAAACCGGCCAGCCGATCGAGAAGGTCGAGCGCGACACCGACCGGAACTACTGGATGTCGGCCGAGGAGGCGAAGGAGTACGGCCTCGTCGCCAAGATCATCGACAGCATCAAGGATGCCGGCTGACCCCAGCCGGGTGACGCGGCGGCGGGCCCTGCTCGGGCTCGCCGCCCTTCCCTTCTGCGCCGCGGCCGCCCCGTCCGTCGACCAGGCCGGCGAGCGGCGCCTCAAGCTCTACAATCCGCACACCGACGAGCGATTCGACGACGTCTACGCCGCCGACGGTGCCTATGCCGACGACGCCACGAAGCGGCTGGACTGGCTGCTGCGCGACCATCACGTCGACGTGGCGACCACCATGGACCCGGGCGTCTTCGACCTGCTGTGGCTGATGTCCCGGCGCTACCAGGTCGCGACCAAACGGCGGGTGACGATCAACCTGCATTCCGGCTACCGCACCCCCGAGACCAATGAGAAGCTGCGCCCCGAAGGTGCCGCCCGGAACAGCCTGCACCTGCAGGGCAAGGCGGTGGACCTGTCGGTGCAGGGCTACGGCATGGTGTTCCTGGCGAACCATGCCCGGGCGGTCGCCAGCGGCGGCCTCGGCCTCTACTGGCGCTCCGACTTCGTCCATCTCGACACCGGGCCGAAGCGCCTCTGGTACAAACGGTTCTAGCCGCCGTTGGTCATCCGGCAGTCCCTCGGTTACTTTCAACACCCTTCTTGCGTAGCCCGCGCGGAATCCCGAACTTGCGGTCGGTATATTTTCGTAACCAAGTTCGGAGAATCCCTATGGCGAAGCTCGCCCTGATCGGCGCCAGCGGCAATGTCGGTTCCAAGATCCTGGCCGAGGCGCTGAGCCGCGGCCACGAGGTCACCGGCATCGTCCGCACCCCTGAGAAGCTGCCGCAGCACCCGAAGCTGACCGCCAGGCGCGGCGACGTGTTCGACGCCGAGGGCCTGGCGAAGCTGCTGGCCGGGCATGACGCGGTGATCAGCTCGGTGCACTACACCGCCTCGGACCCCGCCTTGCTGCTGCAGGCGGTCAAGGCTTCGGGCGTCGGGCGCTACCTGGTGGTCGGCGGCGCCGGGAGCCTGGAGGTCGCGCCGGGCGTGCAGCTGGTCGACACGCCGGAATTCCCGGCGCTGTATAAGGAGGAGGCGTCCAAGGGCCGCGACTACCTCACCCTGCTGCGCGGCGAGACCGGGCTGGACTGGACCTTCCTGTCGCCCTCGGCGGTGATCGCGCCGGGCGAGCGCACCGGCACATTCCGCCTGGGTGGCGACCAGCTCCTGGTCGGCGCCGACGGGCAGAGCCGGATCAGCCAGGAGGATTACGCCGTCGCCTTGATCGACGAGCTGGAGAAGCCGGCACATATCCGGCAGCGCTTCACCGTCGGCTACTGAGCCGCGGCCATTGTTGTCTCCGGCGTGACGAATTGTTGCCCGATCGGCGGCTTGACCGCGGACCGCAAAAGCAACTCAATCGCAACGCCACCACCGGGCCCGGATCGACGTTCGACCGGGCCCGGACCAACGGGCTCAAGGCCCAAGCGGCACCCCTCCTCCCATCTGATCCGGAGACGATCATGGCTGACCTGAACGACCAGCTCGACCGTACCTGGGCGCCGCGCGTGCTCAGCATCCTGCGCATCGCCGCCGCCCTGTTCTTCCTGCAGCACGGCCTGGCCAAGCTGTTCGGCTTCCCGCATGTCGCCTATTTCGACGGGCTGCAGCTGTTCTCGCTGATCGGCCTGGCCGGCGTGATGGAGATCGTCGGCAGCGTGCTGCTGCTGATCGGGCTGTTCACTCGCCCGGTCGCCTTCATCCTGTCCGGCGAAATGGCGGTGGCCTATTTCATGGCCCATGCGCCCGGCGGCTTCTTCCCGATCCTGAACCAGGGCGAGTTGGCGGCGCTGTACAGCTTCGTCTTCCTGTACCTCGCCGCGGCCGGCGGCGGGGCCTGGAGCCTGGATGCGGTGCGCAACCCGCGCCTGGCGATGGCCTGACCTAGAAGAGCTAACCGCAGAAGCATCATTGCAAGTGCAGCGAAGCGATCCAGGGCCGCTTGGCGTGGCTCCTGGATTGCTTCTGCGGATTTGCCCGATCAGGGCGCCGGCTGCTGCTGCGTGATGCAGTGGATGCCGCCGCCGCCGAGGAAGATGTCGCGGGCGTGGACCTGGACCACACGGCGGTTCGGGAAGGCGTCGCGAATGATGCGGAAGGCGCGCTCGTCCTCGGCCACGTCGAAGGCCGGCATCACGATGCCGCCATTGGCGATGTAGAAGTTGACGTAGGACAGGCTCAGCCGCTTGCCGTTGTGCTCCTGCCGCGCCGGCTGCGGCACCTCGATCACCTGCAGCGGCCGGCCCTTGGCGTCCTTGGCCGAGCGCAGGATGTCGAGATTGGTCTGCAGCGTGTCGAAATTGCCGTCGCTCTTGTCGTCGGTCGACAGCGCCAGCACCACGCCCGGCCGCACGAAGCAGGCGATCTCGTCGACATGGCCGTCGGTCTCGTCGTCCTCGATCCCCTCCGGCAGCCAGATCACGGTGGAGACGCCCAGCCAGTCGCGCAGGTTCTGCTCGACCTGGGCTTTGGTGACGTCCGCATTCCGGTTCGGGTTCAGCAGGCACTGCTCGGTGGTCAGCACCGTGCCCTCGCCATCGACATGAATGGCCCCGCCCTCGAGCACGAAGGGCGCGCGGAAGCGCCGGGCGCCGACATGCTTCAGGATCTGCTTGGCCACCACCGCGTCGCGGCTATAGGGCTGGTACTTCTGGCCCCAGGCGTTGAAGCGCCAATGGGCGCCGGCCAGATGGCCGTTGCGGTCGAGCAGGAAGGTCGGCCCCGAATCGCGCAGCCAGCTGTCGTCGATCTCCATCGACACCACGTCGATCGCGGTGCCGTTGCCCAGGGTCAGCGATGCCTCCGCCACATCCGACGGATTGCAGACCAGCGTCACCGGCTCGAAATCGGCGATGGCGCGGGCGACGTCGGCATAGGCGGTGCGAGCGGCGTCCATGTGCTCGCCCCAGACTTCGTCCCGGCAGGGCCAGGCCATCCAGCAGCGGCTGTGCGGCTCCCATTCCGCGGGCATGACGTAGCCGAGGGAGGCAGGGACAGTCACAATGGCGTTCCGCAGTGGTTCTCGCTCAAGCGCCAGAGGCTAGCGTCCGCCGCGTCCGGATGAAAGAGCCGGTTTTCGGATCCCGGATATGGAACGGGCCCGACCAACCGGCCAGGCCCGAGAAACCGATCGTCCCGAAGGACTATGATGACAGCGCGACAATCAAATGCGGCGCTGAGAGATCGACTTTTCCCCCTTCGTCAAACGGCGGCCGAACGGCGCGAGACGAATGGTTCCAAAGATCGACAGAAACGACATGAGAAACTCTTCATTTGTTCTCTAACGCCGTAGATATAGTCGATACGGCCCGATTTTTGCTCAGGGGGCAACGCCGAGGGTCACCTGCGCGCCGCGCATGACTAAGAGTCCTGCGCGGCGCTAGCCAGAACAGCAACAAATTACCGTTTTTGTCCGATCCGGCCCTCAGGTTCCGGCGGCGAAGGCCAGCTGCTCGTCCCGCCGCCGCTTCTTCTCGTGCCGCACCAGCAGGCCGCCGGCGATCACCACGCCGGTGGTGACGATGACGACGATGATGGTGGCCAGCGCGTTGATCTCCGGCGTCACCCCGAGCTTCACCTTGGAGAAGATGTAGACCGGCAGGGTGGTCGAGCCGGGGCCGGAGACGAAGCTGGTGATCACCAGCGTGTCCAGCGACAGGGTGAAGGCCAGCAGCCAGCCGGCGATCACCGCCGGCGAGATGATCGGCAGGGTGATCCAGAAGAACACGGTCAGCGGCCGGGCGCCGAGATCCATCGCCGCCTCCTCGATCGATTCGTCGAGGCTGACCAGCCGTGACTGCACGATCACCGCGACATAGGCCAGGCAGAAGGTGATATGGGCGATGGTGATGGTCAGCATGCCGCGGCCCTGCGGGAAGCCGAACAGCTGCTCCATCGCCACGAACAGCAGCAGCATCGACAGGCCGGTGATCACCTCGGGCATCACCAGCGGCGCCGTGACCATGCCGGAGAACAGGGTGCGGCCGCGGAACCGGCCGAAGCGGGCCAGCACCAGCCCGGCCACGGTGCCGAGCACGCAGGCGACGGTGGCGGCGATGGCGGCGATCTCCAGCGACCGCCGCGCCGCGTCCAGCATCTGCTGGTTCTCCAGCAGCGTGCCGTACCATTTGGTCGAGAAGCCGCCCCAGATCGTGACCAGCCGGCTTTCGTTGAAGGAGTAGATCATCAGGAGGATGATCGGCACGTAGAGGAAGGCGTAGCCGAACACCAGGCAGGTGAACAGGAACCAGGGACGCCTCATCGCTCCGCCTCCTGCTGCTTCGCCTGGACGTACTGGAACACCATGATCGGGATCACCAGCACCAGCAGCAGCACGATCGCGACCGCCGAGGCCACCGGCCAGTCGGTGTTCTGGAAGAACTCGTTCGACAGCACCTTGCCGATCATCAGGGTGTCGATGCCGCCCAACAGTTCGGGAATCACGTATTCGCCGACCGCCGGGATGAACACCAGCAGCGAGCCGGCGATGATGCCGGGCAGCGACAGCGGCAGGGTGATCAGCAGGAACGCCTTCCACGGCCGGCAGCCGAGATCCTCCGCTGCCTCGAGCAGCGAGATGTCGAGCTTCTCCAGCGTGGCGTACAGCGGCAGGATCATGAAGGGCAGGTAGGAATAGACGATGCCGATATAGACGGCGATGTCGGTGTGCAGGATCTCCAGCGGCTGGTCGATGATGCCGAGCCAGATCAGCAGGTTGTTGAGCAGGCCCTGCTGCTGGAGGATGCCGATCCAGGCATAGACCCGGATCAGGAACGAGGTCCAGAACGGCAGGATCACCAGCATCAGCAGCGGCACCCGCCACTGCTGGCTCGACCGGGCGATGGCATAGGCCATCGGGTAGCCGATCAGCAGGCTCAGCACCGTCGAGATCGCCGCGATCTTCAGCGAGCTGAGATAGGCGCTGACATAGAGCGGGTCGTCGAGCAGGAACTGGAGATTGCCGAGGTTGAGCGAGATGCCGAGATGGACGTCGTCGATCCAGTCGAACAGCGGCGTGTAAGGCGGCTGGCCGATCACCTTGTCGGCGAAGGCGATCTTCAGGACGATGACGAAGGGGACGAGGAAGAACAGGAACAGCCAGACATAGGGCAACGCGATGACGCAGCTGCGGCCAAGCCGGCCGCTCAGCCGCCGCAAGATCGAGGGCCCCGCCGCGACCCGCGGGGCAGCGCTTTCCGCCGCGTCGCTCGCCGTCACACCCATCGCTGTTGTTGGGGTCATTGCGTCAGCACCACGCCGGCGAAGGGCTGCCAGGACAGCCAGACCTCGTCCTCCCAGGTGATCGGCATCTCGGTCAGGCGCGACACGTTCGGTGCCGTGACCCGCACCGTCTTCCCGTTCGGCAGCGCGATCAGGTAGATCGACAGGTTGCCGAGATAGGCGATCTCCTTGACCACGCCCTGGGTGCTGTTGGTGCCGTCCTCGCCGGGCGGCTGCTTCGAGATGGCGATCTTCTCCGGCCGCACCGCGACCCAGACCTGGGTCCCGACCGGCACCGGCAGGCCATGGCTGATATAGAGCCGGCAGCCGGCCTCAGGGCTGTCGATGATGACATGCTCCGGGTGGTCCTCGGCGATCCGCCCCTCGAACAGGTTCACCGAGCCGATGAAATCGGCCACGAACTTCGATTGCGGATATTCGTAGATCTCGGCCGGGGTGCCGAGCTGCGAGATGTAGCCGGAATTCATCACCGCGATGCGGGAGGACATCGTCATCGCCTCCTCCTGGTCGTGGGTGACGACCACGAAGGTGATGCCGACCTTCTCCTGGATGTTCACCAGCTCGAACTGGGTCTGCTCGCGCAGCTTCTTGTCGAGCGCGCCCAGCGGCTCGTCCAGCAGCAGGATCTTCGGCTTCTTGACCAGGCTGCGCGCCAGGGCGACGCGCTGGCGCTGGCCGCCCGACAGCTGATGCGGCTTGCGCTTGGAGAAGCGGCCGAGCTGGACCAGGTCCAGCACCTCGGCGACGCGGGTCTTGATCTCGGCCGACGGCACCCGGTCCTGGCGCAGGCCGAAGGCGACGTTCTGCTCCACCGTCATATGCGGGAACAGCGCATAGGACTGGAACATCATGTTGACCGGCCGGTCGTAGGGCGGCACCGCGGTCATGTCGACGCCGTCGATGAAGATCTTGCCCTCGGTCGGCCGCTCGAACCCGGCCATCATCCGCAGCAGCGTGGTCTTGCCGCAGCCCGACCCGCCCAGCAGGGCGAAGAATTCGCCACGGTAGATCGACAGGCTGACATCGTCGACGGCGGTGAAGTCGCCGAACTTCTTGGTCACCTTCTCGATCCGGACGTAAGGCTTCTCGTCCGGATTGCGCCACGGTTGCGGCGCCGTCTGCTGCTTCGGCTTGGCTTGGCCCATCCCGGTCTCCGGCCGCTATCTCATGCGAAACGGCCGCCGCATCCGGTGCTGGATGCGGCGGCCGCGCTGTCTACTGGCCGGTGCGGAACCGTGTCCAGGTCCGCGTCCGCAGGCGTTCGTAGCTGGACGACGCCTCGGTGATCGCGAACAGCCGCTTCATCACATCCGCCGGCGGGAAGATGCGTGGGTCGTTGGCGATGTCGGGGTTCATCAGCTCCTTCGCGCCGAGCACCGCGTTGCCGTAGCCGACGAAGTCGTCGATCCCGGCCATCACCTTCGGCTCGAGCAGGAAGTTGATATAGGCGTAGGCCTCGTCCGGATGCGGCGCGTCCTTCGGGATCGCCGCCATGTCGAACCAGATCTGCGCCCCTTCCTTGGGGATGAAGTAGTCGATGGTGACGCCGTTCTTCGCCTCGTCGGCCCGGGTCTTGGCGATGTTGACGTCGCCGGACCAGCCGAGGGAGACGCAGACGTTGCCGCCCGCCAGATCGTTGATGTACTGCGAGGAGTGCAGGTACTTCAGGTAGGGGCGGATCTTCATCAGGGCGTCTTCGGCCTTCTTCAGATCCTCAGGCTTCTGGCTGTTGGGATCGAGGCCGAGATAGTTCAGGACCGAAGGTATCACGTCGGTCGGGCTGTCCAGCATGGTGATGCCGCAATCGGCCAGCTTCTTGGCATTCTCCGGGTCCAGCACCATGGCGATGCTGTCCGGCGTCGTGTCGCCCAGGCGCTTCTTCACCTGGTCGACATTGTAGCCGATGCCGACCGTGCCCCACTGGTAGATGATGGCGTGCTTGTTGCCGGGGTCGGCGGTCTCGACCAGCTTCATCAGCGCCGGGTCAAGGTTCTTCCAGTTCGGGATCTTGGATTTGTCGAGCTCGAGATAGACCTTGGCCTTGATCTGGCGCGACAGGAAGGGCTGCGCCGTCGGAACGACGACGTCGTAGCCGGAATTGCCGGTCAGCAGCTTGGCTTCCAGCGCCTCATTGCCGTCATAGGTGTCGTAGACGGCCTTGATGCCGGTGGCCTTGGTGAAGTCGGCCAGCGTGGTCTCGCCGATATAGTCCGACCAGTTGTAGATGTTGACGACCTTCTCCTGGGCCTGAGCCGGCATGGCCACGGCGCACAGCGCCGCGGTCGCGAGGAGGCTTTGCACGAGACGCTTCATGTACCCGTTCCCTGTCTGTGATCGTTTGAGACCCGTCGAGCCGGCTCCCCCTTCTGATTCAATGCAACTCGCCGCTGGGAAAACTGTCAATCGCGGCGATGGCGCGGTGCACAAAACGGGGCTCGAACCGTCCTCCCTGTGCCCTGCGTCCGTGACATTTGCAACCCCGTCCTGCTCACCCTGAACGAAGAAGGGCGGCCGTATCATGGCCGCCCTGCCCTTCACATCTTGCCGACGTCCCGTGCCGTGGCGTCGATCGCGAGCCTGGCCCGGCGGACCAGCTCGTCAACCTCGTCGCGCGAGATCACCAGCGGCGGCGACAGCACCATGGCGTCGCGCACCCCGCGCATCACCAGGTCGTTGGCGAAGCAGTGGTTGCGGCACTGGGTGCCGACCGAGCCGTAGTTCGGAAAACGCTGGCGGGTGGCCTTGTCCTGGACCAGCTCGATCGCCGCGATCAGGCCGACGCCGCGAACCTCGCCGACGATCGGATGGTCGGCGAAGGCTTCGCGCAGCCGGTCCTGGAAATACGGGCCGATATCGGTCCGGGTGCGGTCGACCAGCCCTTCCCGCTCCAGGATCCGGATGTTGGCCAGCGCCACGGCGCAGGCGACCGGGTGACCGGAATAGGTGAAGCCGTGGTAGAACTCGCCCCCCTCCTCGATCAGCGTCTCGGCCACCCGGTCGCCGACCATGACGGCGGACAGCGGCAGGTAGCCCGAGGTGATGCCCTTGGCCAGGGTCATCAGGTCCGGCTTGATGCCGAACAGGTCGGAGCCGAACCATTCGCCGGTGCGGCCGAAACCGGTGATCACCTCGTCGGCGATCAGCAGCACGTCGTGCTCGCGGCAGATGCGCTGCAGTTCCGGGAAATAGCTGGCCGGCGGGATGATGACGCCGCCGGCACCCTGGATCGGCTCGGCGATCACCGCGGCGACGCTGTCGGCGCCGAGCTCCTTGATCCGGTCCTCGACCGCCTTGGCGGCGAGCTTGCCGAAGGCCTCGGGCTCCAGGTCGCCGCCATTGTCGTACCAGTAGGGCGCCATGACGTGGTGGAAGCCCGGGAACGGCAGGTCGGCCTGGCGATGCATCGCCCCCATGCCGCACAGCGACACGGCCGCCATGGTCGAGCCGTGATAGCCGTATTGCCGGCCGATGATCGTCTTCTTGCGGTGCTTGCCCTTCAGGTCCCAGAAGTGCCGGACCATGCGGACGATGGTGTCGTTCGCCTCCGACCCGCTGTTGGCATAGAAGACGCGGCTGAGGCCGGCCGGCGTGATCTCGGCCAGCTTGGCCGACAGCTCGGCCGCGGCCGGCGTCGTGGTCTTGAAGAAGGTGTTGTAGAAGGGCAGCTCGAGCATCTGCTCATGGGCGACGTCGGCCAGCTCCTTGCGGCCATAGCCGACATTGACGCACCACAGCCCGGCCATGCCGTCGATCATCTGGCGGCCTTCGGAATCCCACAGCCAGACGCCTTCGGCGCGGGTGATGACGCGGCTGCCGCCTTCGGAGGCGAGCGACTTGTGGTCGGTGAAGGGGTGCAGGTGATAGGCGGTGTCGATCGCCTTCCACTCGGCGGTGGTACGGCTGGCGGCAAAACTGTTCATGACGCGACCTCGCGTGAATCCGGACAAAAAATGCGGAAACCGGGCCGCCGATGCGGCCCTTCAATCAGGCGCGCGGCGGGTTGTAGCCGATGCGGGCGCACAGCAGCATCAACTCCTGCTTGCGCGATCGACGACTGCGATAGGGCCGTGGCCGTGTCATGGTGCCGCAAGCATATCGCCCCCAGGCCGCGGCGTCACTAGCCGAGCGACTCGGCCCGCCTAGCTGACCGGCCCACCTAGCTGACCGGCGCGGCGCGGTCGAACGCAGCCAGGATCGGGCCGACCCGGATGCCCCAGCCGACCGACAGCCCGTCCGGCGCCGACAAGGCCGAGATCGAGCCGTCGAGATAGAGCGCGTTGCGGCAGCCC
Organism: Inquilinus limosus; assembly: GCA_019508225.1. Lineage (GTDB taxonomy): Bacteria > Pseudomonadota > Alphaproteobacteria > DSM-16000 > Inquilinaceae > Inquilinus > Inquilinus limosus_D. The sequence continues at coordinate 36,427 of JAEKLZ010000158.1, forward strand.
AGCGCGTCGCGGAACAGCCGGCCGAAGCTGCCGAAGCTGACCCCGTCGCGCGAGATGGCGAAGACCACGGTGTGGTCGTCTCGGACACCGACGCCGTTGCGGATCTTGCGCGACGGGCCGTCGTCGCTGAACAGCGGGTGCAGGGCGCCGTCGACCACCAGCAGCGGACCCGACTGGGTGGCGATTCCGGCCGCCGGTGCCTGGCGCAGATAGGCTCCGGTCTCCAGGATCCCGGCGCGGTCGTCATCCGCATAGAAGACGCCGTTCGGCTTCATGAAGAAGTTGCCGTCGCCATCGCCCTCATTGGCCGGGTTGAGCTGCCGGCCGCCGGAAACGAAGAGCCCGACCGGCGACAGGTCCTCGTGGTACATGCCGGCGTTCATCGACACCACGGGCGGATCGCCCGCCGCCGCCATCGCCCGCTTGAAGGCGTAGAGCGTGCCGTAGGGCCGGCCGTCGGGGCCCTGCCAGAACAGCCCGACGCGGTAGCGGCGCAGGTCGATCTCGCAGACGGTGTAATCGGCCGCCTCGAACGACACCGCCCGGCAGGGCTGGCCAGACGCCCGGCTGTCCGGCGCCGTGAAGCTCGAGGATCCCGGTGATGGCGTCAGCGGGGCCGTGGGCGACGGTGGAATCGGCTCCGTGACCTCAGCCGGCCGCGGCGTGCTCACGGCCGCGCCGCAGGCGGCGGTCAGCAGCAGCGCCAGCACGGAGAAAAGTCTCGCCATGTGACGTCGATCATGGGGGCGTTGACATATCAGCTTCATACAGACCGCCTAGCCTGCCGCGCGTTCGCATCATTCATGCCGGGGGATTCGTACCAAATGATGACATGGCTTCGCCTCGGGCTGATCGGCCTCGTGGTGGCCGCCGCGGGGACCGCGCAGGCCGCCGACCCGCTGACGGGCAAGGAATACAAGGTCCTGCTCGATCCGGCAAAGTTCCAGGCGCAGCCGGTCGCCACCGCCAACAGCTTCCTATCCGAGCTGCGGACCCGGCTGACCGCCGCCGGCTTCGACCGCACCGTCGACGGCAGCTTCGCCATCGATAAGGTCCGCACCGTCCGCTACTACGATTCGCCGGGCACCTGCCGGCTGAACAATCTCGGCTACGGCTTCCGCGAGCGGGTCGAGGGCACCGACCGCGAGATCAACCTGAAGTTCCGGTCCGACAGCCAGTCGACTGCGGCCGGCAGGGATGTCAGCGGCAGCGACGACGACGCCGAGACCAAGCTGGAGGCGGACATCACCCCGCCGTTCAAATGGGTCTATTCGCACTCGACCACCGAGCCGCTGTCGGCGACCAAGAACCTGAACATCCTCGACGACGTGGTCGATCTGTTCCCGCCGACCGAGGACCTGAACCTGCCGAAGCAGGAGGTGCTGAGCATCGTCGGCGCCCTGTCGATCACCGAGCGCACCTATGACGGGCCGCAGAGCGACCTGGGCCAGCAGGACGCCAAGTTCGACCTGACCCTGTGGTACGCCAACGGGTCGTCGACCGTCGCCAGCGCCGAGGTGTCGTTCAAGGTCGAGGACAAGGATGGCGACTTCACCGACAAGGTCGACCAGCGCTCGAAGCTGATCTTCGACACCGTCCGCGGCATGGCCGGTTGGGTGTCGACCAACCCGACCACCAAGACCCAGTGGGTCTATCGGTACCAGCCGAACTTCTGCAGCTGACCGTCGTGGCGGGCCGGGTTCGCCTCGGTGACCCCGGCTACGACCCGTAGCGGCGCCGCGCCTCGATCGCCAGGCCGACACCGACCGCGCCGAAGCTGTCGCCCTCCACCACCCGGGCGGCCGGCGCTTCGGCCAGAGCCGCGGCGCGGAAGGCCGGCAGCAGGGCCGAGCCGCCGGTCAGGAACACGGCATCCAGCCCGTCCGGAGTCAGGCCCGCGGCCTGGATGCAGCGCCGGATCAGCGCCGACAGCCGGCCGACCGCGTCGCGGATCGCCGCGTCCATCACCGCCCGGCCGGCGCGCAGCCCCAGCTTGGGCTCGACCAGGCGCAGGTCGATCACGGTCGGGTCCTTGTCGCCGAGCGCGATCTTCGCCGCCTCGACCCGCAGCGCCAGGCTGTGGCCGAGATTGCCTTCCAACACCCGCAGCAGCCGGTCGAACTTCTCCGGCGCGCGCGATTCGCGGCGCACATCGCGCACCTCCGCCACCACCTTGGGGGCGTAGAGCGCGTTGATCCGGCTCCAGGTCGCCAGCATGTGGAAGTAGCGGCTGGGCGCCACCGCGCCCTGGCGCTTCATCTTCGTGCCCATCCCAAGCGCCGGCATCACCGTGGCCAGGCTGAACAGCCGGTCGACATCGGTGCCGCCCAGCCGGATGCCGTCATTGGCCAGGATGTCGCCCGCGCGGTCCGGCAGCGCCTTGCGCTGCGGCCCCAGCCGGACGATCGAGATGTCGGATGTGCCGCCGCCGATGTCGACGATCAGCGCCACCTCCTCCCGGTCCAGCCCGGCCTCATAGGTCCGGGCGGCGGCGATCGGCTCATATTCGAACGACACCTCGGCGAAGCCGGCCTCGCGCGCGATCGCCTGCAGCGCGTCCTGGGCGGCACGGTCGCCGGCCGGGTCATCGTCGACGAAATGCACCGGCCGGCCATGCACCACCCGCTCCAGCGCATGGCCGCAGGCGGCCTCGGCCCGCGCCTTCATCTCAGCCAGGAAGATGCCGATCACCTGCTTGAAGCCGATGCGCTCGCGCCCGATCCAGGTGTCCTCCTCGATCAGCGGCGTGCCCAGCACCGACTTGATCGAGCGCATCAGCCGCCCGTCCAGGCTGTCGACATAGGAGTCGATGGCCGAGCGGCCGAAGCGCGGCGCGCCGCCGACCAGGTCGAACCAGATGGCGCTGGGCAGCGTGGTCGCCGCGCCCTCCAGCGGCAGCAGCCTTGCGCCTGCCGCGTCGACGATGCCGAGGGTCGAGTTCGAGGTGCCGAAATCCAGGCCGCAGACCGCCATCTCCGCCTCCGCCGCGCAACGCCGAAAAGCCCCGGATCCGGTCGGACGGGGCTGGGAAAGGGCGGCGCTTTTAGCGCATGTGGGGAGCGAGGGGAAGAGGCCGCGGCGGCGTCACGCCGTCGCGGCGCCCGGCAGCCCGAACGCTTCCGCCACCAGCTCGTAGGAGCGCAGCCGGGCGGCGTGATCGTGGATCATGCTGGTGATCATCACCTCGCTGGCCACGGTCTCGCCGGCCAGCCGCTCGATCTCGGCCTTCACCGTCTCCGGCGTGCCGACGATCTGGTTGCGGCGGGAGCTCTCGGCCACCCGCTTCTCCTCCGGCGTATACGGATAGGACAGCGCCTCCTCCGGGCTGGGCAGCAGTCCCGGGCGGTTGGTGCGCAGCCGCACCCAGGACAGCTGATGCGGCGCCGCCAGCCGCTCTGCCTCCGCCGCGTCCTCGGCGCAGTAGACCGAGACGGTCAGGATCGAATGCGGCTCCCGCATCGCCGGCGAGGGCTGGAAGTTCGTCCGGTACAGATGCATCGCCGGCATCGTGTATTGCGGGCTGAAATGATGGGCGAAGGCGAAGCCGACGCCGATATGGGCGGCGAAGCGGGCGCCGAAATCGCTGGAGCCGAGCATCCAGACCGGCGGCAACGGCACATCCTCCGGCACCGCGCGGACGGCCCGGAAGGCGTGGTCGGCCGGGAAGGTGCCGTCGGCGAAGGCGCGCATCTCGGCATATTGCTCGGTGAAGTCGTCGGAGACGACGGCATCGCGCGACCGACGCATCGCCAGCGCCGTCAACTGGTCCGAGCCGGGCGCGCGGCCAAGGCCGAGGTCGATCCGGCCCGGATGCAGCGATTCCAGCATCTTGAAGGCCTCGACCACCCGCAGCGGCGCATGGTTGGGCAGCATCACCCCGCCGGAGCCGACGCGGATCCGCTGCGTCACCTGGGCGACGTGGCCGATCAGGATCTCCGGCGCGGTCGAGGCGACGCCAGGGATCGAGTGATGCTCGGCCACCCAGTAGCGGGTGAAGCCCAACCGATCGGTCAGCCGGGCGAGATCGAGCGAGTTGCGGACGGCCTGGCCGGGCGGGGAGCCGGAGGCGATCGGCGCGAGGTCGAGGACCGAGAGCGGCAATGTCATCTCCTCAACTTTGGCGGCCGCGGCCCCGGTTCAAGACGCAAGGCGATCCGGCATGGCTGCGCCGGCCGCATGGCGGTCATCCGCCGCGAACACCGATCGGCCGTGGACAGCGGCGGGACTCGGGCCAGGCGCGGAGTTCCGCGATCGCCGTTTGACGTCAAACCCGTCAGGCGGGCACCCCGCGGCGCGCGGCCACGCCCGGCGCGACCGCGCAGAGCAGCTCGAACATCAGGGTCGCCCCGGTGATCGCGGTCAGGCCGGACGGGTCGAAGGGCGGCGCCACCTCGACCAGATCGGCCCCGATCAGGTCCAGCCCGGCCAGGCGGCGCACCATGCGCTGGGCTTCGCGGGTGGTGATGCCGCCGATCTCCGGCGTGCCGGTGCCCGGCGCCATCGACGGGTCGAGGGCGTCGATGTCGAAGG
>JAEKLZ010000042.1 GCA_019508225.1 Inquilinus limosus
CAACACCGGCTTCGCCCGCACCTTCACCGGCAGCTTCCTGGTCGGCCCGCCCGACAAGCTGATCGGCCCGTTCGAGAAGCCGCAGGTGAAGCCGATGCAGAACGCGCTCGGCATCACGCCGGAGCACAATGCGACGATCCGCAGCTCTGAGGTCTGCGGCACCTGCCACACCGTGCACCTGCCGGTGCTGCAGGACGGCAACACCATCGCCCATATCTACGAGCAGACGACCTATCCGGAATGGGCCTTCAGCGCCTACCGCACCGGCACCTCGCCCGACGGCCCGCTGCCGCTGGGGCCGGGCAGCCTGGCCCAGTCCTGCCAGGACTGCCACATGCCGTCGAAGACGGCGGACGGCAAGCCGATGCGCAGCAAGATCGCCAGCATCCAGGAGTACAGCAACTTCCCCGAGGCCGAGAACAACCTGGGGCCGGAGGATATCGATCTGAAGGTGCGCGACGGCTTCGCCGCCCACACCCTGGTCGGGCTGAACGTCTTCCTGATCAAGATCGCGCAGCAATTCCCCGACGTGCTGGGCATCCCCACCGCGGATCCGATGATGGGATCGAAGGGCGTCGACCCGCTGGTGCGGACCGAGCAGGCGATGCTCGACCTCGCCGGCAACCAGACCGCGGCTGTCAACGTCGGCAACGTGTCGACCGCGGGCGGCCGGCTGCAGGCGACCGTGACCGTGCGCAGCAAGACCGGCCACAAGCTGCCCTCCGGCGTCGGCTTCCGCCGCGCCTTCGTCGAGTTCCAGGTGCTGGACGGCAATGGCGCCACGCTCTGGGCCTCCGGCCGCACCAATGCGGCGGGCGCCCTGGTCGACCAGGCCGGCACGCCGCTGGACGGCGAATACTGGTGGACCGATGACTGCAAGGCGCGCATCCGGCCGGAGGAGCGGCTGATGCAGCCGCATTTCCAGACCATCGGCCGGCAGGACCAGGCCCAGATCTACCAGGAGCTGGTGTCGACCCCGCCGCCCGACGCCACCGAGGAAATGTGCGGCCCGGGCAAGCAGGCGAGGGGCATGCTGACCACCAGCTTCCTGTCGATCTGCACCACGGTGAAGGACAATCGCATCCTGCCGCAGGGCTATCTGCCGTTGTCCGACCGCCTGAAGATCGCCTCGGAGCTGGGCGCCGGCGAGGAGCTGGCGCTGGAGGCCGGCGCCACCGGCGTCGGCGACGATCCCGACTACAAGGCCGGCGGCGGCGACAGCCTGGTCTATGACCTGCCGTTGTCCGACCTGCCGGCCGGCAGCCGCCCGGTCGCGGTCCAGGCCACGCTGTACTACCAGGCCCAGCCGCCCTTCTACCTGCAGGACCGGATGTGCACGGCCACGGGCGAGGATCCGGAGCGGCTGAAGTTCCTGGTCGGGCACCTCAACACCGAGGGCACCCAGATCGGCGGCTGGAAGCTGCAGGTGGTGTCGAGCGGCCAGGTGGCGCTGCCGCAGTCGCCGTGAGGCCGGAAGGCGGTCCGGATTCCGGACCGCCGGCGCCGCCCCGCCATGCTACGGTGGGGCATGGCGGGATACGGTCAGTTCTGTTCGGTGGCGCGCGCCCATGAAGTGCTGGGCGGGCGCTGGACGCTGCTGGTGGTGCGCGAGCTGCTGTGCGGCAGCCGGCGCTTCAACGACATCCGCCGCGGCATCCCGCGGATCTCCCGCACCATGCTGTCGGAGCGGCTGCAGGAGCTGGCGGCGATCGGCGCGATCGAACGGGCCGAGGGCGATCACGGCCCGGAATACATCCTGACCGAGGCGGGGCGCGAGCTGGCCGGGCTGGTCGGCGCGCTCGGCAGCTGGGGCCAGCGTTGGCTGCCGCGGCAGGCGGAGGCCGAGGATCTCGACCTCGAGCCGCTGCTGGTCGACCTGCGCCGGCGCGTGGACTTCGACGCGCTGCCCGGCGACCCGCTGGTGGTGCGGTTCGAGATCCGCGGCCACAAGCACCGCTTCCTGCTGCTGACGCCGGCCGAGGCGTCGCTTTGCACGCACAATCCGGGTTTCCCGGAACCGCTCCGCGTCCAGGGGCCGCTCTCGGCCCTGGTGGCGTGGTGGCGCGGCGATGCCGGCTTCGCCGGGGCGCAGCGCCTGGGCCTGTCGGTGCAGGGACCGCGGGCCCTGGCGCGGGCCTTCCCGGGCTGGTTCCTGCGCTACCAGCTGGCCGGCATAGCGCCCGTCCTGCCAGCCCCGGCGGAGATCGACGCCTGACCGGCCTGCCGGTCGGATCAGACCACCAGGTCGCGCTCCGGCACCGGTTCGCCCCGGGCGACGCGGGCGATGTTGCCGAACATCTGGTTGACGGTCTTGTCGAAATTGTCGGCCGCGATCGCCGCCAGATGCGGCGTCACCACCAGATTGTCCAAGGTCAGCAGCGGGCTGTCCGCAGGCAGCGGCTCGATCTCGTAGACATCCATGGCGGCGGCATGGATCGTGCGCGCCCGCAGGGCGTCGACCAGGTCGCTCTCCACCACCACGCCGCCGCGGGCGGCATTGACCAGCACGGCGGTCGGCTTCATCGCCGCCAGCGCCTTGCGGTCGATCAGGTTCTTGGTCTCCGGCGTCAGCGGGCAGTTCAGGGTGATGACGTCGGCCTGGGCCAGGATTTCCGGCAGCGTGGCGAAGCGGGCGCCCAGCGCGGCTTCCTCGGCGGCGGACAGCGGCGTCCGCTTGGAATAGAGGATGGTGCAGCCGAAGCCCTTGAGGATCCGGGCGAAGGCCTGGCCGATGGCGCCGAAGCCGATGATGCCGACGGTCTTGCCGGTCAGCATGAAGGTCTGCATCGGCATCGCGGTCGCGGTGCGCCAATGGCCCTTCTTCAGCTCGGCATGCCCGAAGGCGATGCAGCGCAGCGCCGCCAGCGTCAGGCCCAGCGTGAACTCGGCCACTGGCACCGCGTTGCTTCCGGTGGTGCGGGCGACCCGGATGTCGAGCGCGCGGGCGGTCTCCAGGTCGAGATTGTCGACCCCGACGCCCCATTTGTGCAGCAGCTTCAGCCGGGGCGCGGCGCGCAGCACCTCGCCGCTGACGCCGACCTGGCCGGCGATGGCGTATTCGGCCCCGGCGATGATCTCCTTCAGGTGGTCATCGCCACGGGCGGTACCATGGGTGAGGACCAGGCCGGGCGGCAGCAGGGCGCGGAGGCGGGTGACGCTGTCCTCGCTGATCGGGTCCAGGACGACGACGGTTTCGGTCACGGCAGGCTAGCTCCAGTCGAGTAACGGGTCAGATGGTGAAGCGGACGCCGGCGCGGGCCAGGCCGCCGGAGATGGCGACGGGCGTGCCGTCGGCCCGCCAGCAGGCGGCGCCGGTCAGGGTGCCGTCGGGGTCGAAGGAAATCGCGTTCATGCCGCCGGCGATGCGGGGCATTCGGACGATGCGGTGGCCGCGGCCGGCCAGGTCCTCGGCGACGGCGTCGGGAAAGGCCTGCTCCAGCTCCAGCACGCCGCCCTCGGTCCACACCCGCGGGGCCTCGACCGCCTCCTGCAGGGTCATGCCGTGGTCGATCAGGTTGACGATCGCCTGCAGCGCCGACGGGAAGATGCGCAGGCCCCCGGGCAAGCCCAGGGCGAAGGCCAGCTTGCCGTCGCGCAGCGCCATCATCGGCGCCATCGAGGTGAACACCCGCTTGCCCGGCGCGATCGACAGGGCGCGGCCGGGATGCGGGTCGAAATTGTACATGTAGTTGTTGGTCAGCATGCCGGTGCCGGGGATCTGGGTGCAGGCGCCGAACAGGCCGTTGATGGTCTGGGTGGTGGCGACGACGCCGGTGCCGGGGATCTGGGTGCAGGCGCCGAACAGGCCGTTGATGGTCTGGGTGGTGGCGACGACGTTGCCGGCGGCGTCGGCCACGGTGACATGGGTGGTGTTGGCCGATTCCCCGCCCGCCAGCCCGGCGGTCCAGGCTTTCGTCTTTCTCAGGTCGATGCCGGACCGGCGCTCCTCGGCATAGGCCTTGGCGATCAGGCGGTCGACCGGCACGGTGACGAAGGCGGGATCGGCGGTGGCGACGGCGCGGTCGGCGAAGGCGATCTTCAGCGCCTCGGCCAGCAGGTGCACCGCGTCGGCCGAGCCGAAGCCCAGCCCGCCGATGTCATAGCCCTCCAGGATGTTCAGCATCTGCACGATGTGCACGCCGGAGGAGGAGGGCGGCGGCGGCCCCAGGATCTCGAAGCCGCGATAGGTGCCGCGCACCGGCGCGCGCTCGATCACCCGGAAGGCGGCGAGGTCGGCCTGGTCGATCAGCCCGCCATGCGTCGCCATGAAATCGGTCAGCGCGGCGCCCAGCGGCCCGTCATACAGCGCGGCGGGCCCGCGCTCGGCGATCAGCCGCAGGCTGGCGGCGTAGTCGCCCTGCACCAGCCGGTCGCCCGGCCGCAGCGGCTGGCCGCCGGGCAGGAACAGGGCCGCCAGGCCGGGGTCGCGGGCCAGGTCGGCGGCGCAATCGGTGATGCAGTCCGACAGGTATGGGCTGGCGACGAAGCCGCGCTCGGCCAGCCGGATCGCGGGCGCCAGCACATCGGCCAGCGGCAGCGTGCCGAACCGCGCCAGCGCCTCGCACCAGCCGGCCAGCGCGCCGGGCACGGCCACGGCCTTGGGGCCGACCTCGTTCTCGCGGTCGCGGACCAGCCGGGCCTTGCCGATCTCGTCCGACAGCGGCTCATACATGGTGGCGCTGCCGCGGCCCGGCGCGGTCGACAGCCCGTCCAGCACCAGGTGACGGCCATCCGCCAGCCGGAGATGGGCGACGCCGCCGCCCAGCACGCCGACCATCATCGGCTCGACCACGGTCAGCGTGAACAGGGCGGCCACCGCCGCGTCGACGGCATTGCCGCCGGCCAGCAGCATCTCCGACCCCGCGGCGGAGGCCAGCGGATGGTTGGTGACGACCATGCCGCGCGAGCCGGTGGCCGGCCGCTTCTCGCAAGCGAAGTCGGTGACGCGCGGGGCGCGGGAGTCGCTCACGATGCTGGCCTCAGCTGGTCTGGTTCAGGGCTTCGAGAACCATACGGCTGGCGCCGGAGATGTCGCCCAGCTTTTCGCCGGCCTTGACCCGCTCCTGGCTGCGCTCGCCGCGCTCCTGCCGCACCAGCGCGGCGTCGGCGATCGCCTCGGCCTGGTCGGCCGGCAGCACCAGCACGCCGGATTCGTCGGCCAGGATCACGTCGCCGGCCCGCACCGGGACATTGCCGCAGGAGATCGGCAGGTTCAGCGTGCCGCCGAGGTTGTACAGCCGGGTGGTGATCGGCGACATGCCGCGGCACCACATCGGGAAGTCCGAATCCTCGATCTCGGCCAGGTCGGTGCACGGCCCGTCGACGATGCCGCCGACCGCGCCGGCCGCCTTGGCCGCGATGGTGACGCCGCCGCCCCAGCAGGCGTGCTTGTCGTCGCCCAGCCGGTCGACCACCAGGATATCGCCCGGCCGCAGCAGGCCCAGCGCGTGGTGCAGCAGGGTCGAATCCTGGCCCGGGATGGCCAGGGTGACGGCGGCGCCGGCGATGCGCTTGCCGCGCAGCAGCGGCTGGATGCCCCGGTCCATGAAGCCCCAATGCTGGGAATGGCCGATGGTCGCGGTCTCGACGCGGCGCAGCTTCTCCACCAGGGCGGCGGGGATCTGCTGGGGCATGGGGGCGATGCGATAATCGGGCATGTGGCTTTCCCTAGTTGCCGACGGCGCGCGCGACGCCGACGAGACGTTCGACCAGAACGACGACGAGAAGAGTCGCGGCGATCAGCACGACCGACAGGGCCGCGACCATCGGGTCGGTGCGGCCCTCGACGTAGCGCACCATCTCGACCGGCAGGGTCGAGGCGCGCGGCCCGGCGATGAACAGCGAGATCACGGTCTCGTCGAAGGACAGCAGGAAGGACAGCGCCCCGCAGGCGACCAGGCCGGGCGCGGCCAGCGGCAGGGTGACCCGGCGCACCACCCGCCACGGCGTGGCGCCCAGCGTGGCGGCCGCCGCCTCGATGTCGTCGGGCAGGGTCGAGAAGGCGGTCGTCATCATCCGGATGACGAAGGGCAGGGTCACGATCATATGGCCCAGCACCAGGCCGGGCAGGGTGGCGGTCAGATGCAGCGGCGTGAAGAACAGCAGCAACGCCAGGCCGATGATCAGCGTCGGCAGCAGCAGCGGCGCCAGGAAGAAGCCCTGCAGCGCCTCGCGCCCCGGGAAGCTGCCCTTGTTCAGGGCCAGCGCCGCCGGCACGCCCAGCAGCA
>JAEKLZ010000043.1 GCA_019508225.1 Inquilinus limosus
CCCAGCCGGCCCAGCATGGCGCGGCGGCCGGAGATCGGATCGCCCGGGCAGGGCTGGGACAGCACGCCGGATAGCAACTCGAACGGCGCCTGGAAGTCGACCCGGTTCAGGATCTCGGCCAGCCAGTTCCGCGCCGCCCTCACCACCGGGTCGGGCGACGCCGCCATCGCCGCCCACAGCGTGCCGGGCCGGCCGTGGGCCAGGACGAACAGCCGGTCGTCGTCGAAGCCGACCAGCGGGCCCTTCAGCAGCTCGGCCAGCGACAGGTCGTCCTCCGGCAGCAGCAGGAAGCGGGCCAGGGCCATCAGGTCCATCACCGCCAACTGCTCGGTCAGCACCATGCGGTCCATGCCGCCGACCGGGACGTCGGCCGCCTTCACCGCGCGCATCAGCTGGTCGAAGAAGCGGTTGCGGGTGCGCCCCAGGATCAGCACGTCCCCGGGCCGGATCGGCCGGCCCTTCGACTCCAGCATCGTGCCGTCGCGCAGCCAGCCGGCGATCCGCGCCGCGATCAGCCGGGCCAGCCGGGCGCCGGGGTCGCTGATGCCGCGCTGCTCGGTCGGCGGCTCCCAGGCCGGGGCCTCGTCGCTCTCGCTCGGGCCCAGCAGCGGCCACAGCTCGACCAGCCCGCCATGCAGCCGCCGGCGCTCCGACACGAAGTGGTGCGGCGGCTCGGGCGCCACCCCGTCCAGCGCCGGGCCTCGGGCGAACACGGCGTCAACCAGCTCCAGCACGGCGGAGACCGAGCGGAACGAGGTCTCCAGCGGGATGGTCCGGAACGGCCGCTCGGCCTCGCGGCTGCGCCGGTCGAACAGGCCATGCACCCGGCTGAACTCGGCCGGGTCGGCGCCCTGGAAGCTGAAGATCGACTGCTTCTCGTCGCCGACCACAAAGACGGTGCGGTCGACATCCTCGCGGGCGCCGAGGCCGGCGAAGAACTCGTCCGTCAGCGCCTCGACCACGCGCCACTGCTCCGGGCTGGTGTCCTGCGCCTCGTCGATCAGCACATGGTCGATGCCGCCATCCAGCTTGAACAGCACCCAGGCCGACTTGCCCGGCCGCTCCAGCAGGTCGCCGGCCTGCAGGATCAGGTCGTCATAGTCCAGCAGGGCCCGCCGCGCCTTCTCGGCCCGGTAGCGCTCGATCAGCGCCGCGCCCAGGGTCAGCAGCGCCGCGGTGGCGTCGGCGGTCTCGGCGGCGCGCAGCCGCTCGGTCAGGGCCAGGATACGCTCCGCCTCCGCCTGCAGCGCTTCGAGCACGCCGGGCCTGGACGCGGCGGCCTTGGTCGCGAGGGTCTTGAAGATGGTGCCGTCCTTGGTCAGGAAGGCGCGCAGATACTCGCCCCACCGGCCGACGCGCCCGTCCAGGTCCTCCAGCCAATTGGCGATGGCGGTGCCGCGGTCCTGGTCTTTCGTCGCGCCGCTGTCCAGCAGGGCATAGGCCGCGGTGCGCACCGCGGCGCAATCCAGGGCCGAATCATCGCAGGCCTCCCGCAGCAGGCTGTCGGCGGTGGCGCCCTCCGGCAGGTCCAGCGCGCGGCGGATCTCGGCCACCAGGGATTCCAGCCCGCCATGCTCGTCCAGCAGGCGGGTCAGCTGGCCGCGCTCGGCCACCATGGCGCGCACGATCTCGCCGAACTCGTCGGCACCGACCGCGGCCGCCACCCGGTCGACCGCCGGGCCGAGATCCGGATCCTCCAGCACCTGGCGGCGCACCCGCTCCAGCATCTCGGCGGCGCTGCGGTCGTCGATCAGCTCGAATTGCGGCGGCAGCCCGGCCTCGACCGGGAAGCGGCGCAGCAGCGACTGGCAGAAGCTGTGCACGGTCTGGATCCGCATGCCGCCGGGCACGTCCAGCACCCGGGCGAACAGCCGCCGCGCCTCGGTCTGGACAGTGGTGGCAGGCGGCGCGCCCATCAGGTCGGCCAGCTCCAGCTGCAGCTTGTCGTCCGGCATCGTCGCCCAGCGCGCCAGGGTGGCGGCGATGCGGTTCGCCATCTCGGCCGCGGCGGCGCGGGTGAAGGTGATGCACAGGATGCGGTCGGGCGCGGTGCCGGCCAGCATCAGCCGCAGCACCCGGTCGGTCAGCACCTTGGTCTTGCCGGTGCCGGCCGAGGCGCCGACCCAGACCGACCGCTTGGGATCCGATGCCTCGCGCTGCGTCGCGGTCGGGTCGGGGCGGATCAGGCTCATTCCTCGCCGCCCCCCGCCGACCATTCCTTGACCCGCGCCAGATGGGCGTAGTCGGAGAAGCGCGGCGCCACGCCGCGCGGCTGCGACAGGTACGGCGTCTCCGGCAGGTCGAAGCGGGCGACCAGCCCGTGCAGCCCGGCCAGCGCCTGCTCGGCCAGAGCGGCGAAATCGCCCTCGGCCGGCTTCACCGGCTTGATCTCGCCGGCGATGGCGGCGCCGGACAGGCGCCAATGCTCCAGCCCGGCCACCGGCACGCCCGGGGGCACACCGGGGAAGCCGCCGTCGCGGATCATCATCGCCTCCAGCGGCAGCTGCGGCTGGTGCCCGGCCAGGATCTGCGGGTTGCTCGGCACCACGCCGGTCTTGTAGTCGACCACCACCAGCCCTTCCGGTCCCCGGTCGATGCGGTCGGCGATGCCGGACAGCGCGAAGGGGCCGGCCGGGGCGTCCAGCGTCACCAGCCCCTTCTGCTCGGTCAGGATCGCCCGTCGCCCGGCGGCGCGCAGCCGCGTCTCGGTCTCGACGAACCAGGCGGCGATGCGGGCGAAGCGGGGCCACCAGAAGGTGCGGATGTCCGGCCCCGGCGGCAGCCTGGCGAACTCCGCCCGGCCCAGCGCCAGCAGCCGGTCCAGCGCATCCGGCGGCAGCGTCTCGGGATAGGCCTGCAGGAAGGCGGCCAGGGCGTCGTGGATCGCGGTGCCGCGCTCGGCCGCGCCCGGCTCGGCCTCGATCGGGTCCAGCGGCTCCAGCCCCAGCACCATCCGGGCGTAGATGGCGTAGGGGTCCTGCATCCAGACCGAGATCTGGGTCACCGACAGGCGGCGCGGCCGGGCGGCGACCGGCGGCTTCGGCTTGGGCGGCGCCACCGGCCGCACCGCATCCGGCTGGTCGATGTGCCGGGCCAAAGCGCGCCAGTCGCGCGCCGGCGGCGCCAGGGCCAGGCCGGCGCCGTCAAGCACCGCCTGCAACCGCAGCAGCCAGCGCGACGGCACGGTCGGCGTGCCCTCCACCTTCTCCGCCCGGGTCAGGAAGACTTCCGCGCCGGCGGCGGCCTGGGCGAAGTCGTTGGCGGCCAGGCCGATGCGCCGCTCCGGCGCCGGCAGGCCGAACTGCCGTCGCATCGGCCGCGACAGCCAGGGATCGGCGGCGGGCGCGGACGGCCAGGTGCCCTCGTTCAGCCCGCCCAGCACGATGCGGTCGAACCGCGCCATCCGGCCTTCGACCGGGCCCAGGATCGCCAGCCGCGGGTGGCGGCCCCAGCGCGGCCGCACCACCGCGCCATCCATCATTGCCTCGAACAGGCCCGGCCAGTCCGGGCCGGGGATCGGCGGGAAGCCGTCGAACCCGGCCAGCAGCTCCTCGGCCAGGGCCTGCGCCGCCTCGCCATCCTCGGCCCGCCACAGCCGGGCGGGGCCGGGCTCGGCATCCGTCGCCGCCAGCGCCTCGGCGCACTCGATGTGCAACCGCAGCAGCTCGGCCGGCGACTGGCCGTCGGCGCGCACCGCGTCGACGAAGGGGCCGAGGATGGCGGCGACCTTGTCCAGCCACAGGCCCAGCGACGTCGGCTCGCCGCCGGCCGCCAGCGGGTGCTTCAGCAGGGCCAGCACCGACAGCGGCGAGGCGTCGCGGAAGGCGACGTCGGCGACCAGCCGCAGATAGGCGCCGACCGGGGTGTCGGCCAGCGGCCGGCCGGCCGAATCATCGACGGCCACCTGCCAGCGGGTCAGCTGCGCCGCCACCCGCCGGGCCAGGTCGCGGTCCGGCGTCACCAGCGCGGCGGTGCGGCCGGGCGTCTCCAGCACCTCGCGCAGCAGCAGGGCGATGACGCCGGCCTCCTCCTGCGACGTGGCGCAGTCGATCCGGGCCAGCCCGGCCAGCGCCGCGGCGTCCAGCCCGGCCGGGTCGCGCCAGGCGTCGGTGGTGCCCGCCGGCCGCATCACCTCGCGCAGCAGCACGGCGCGGTCCGGGCCGCCGGAGGCCGAGGCGGGCCAGTCGGCAACATCGGCGCGGTCGACGCCCAGCCCCTCCAGCATCCGCTTCAGCGGCTGCTGCGGGTGGCCGTCATCGAGCTGGTCCCAGCTCTCGCCATCCATGAAGCGGTCCAGCCCGGGCAGCACCAGCGCGCCCTGCGGCAGCGACGCGACGACGCGCAGCAGCCCGATCTCGGCCGGGTTGGTGCCCAAGAGGCCGACGGCGATCACCGGATCGGCCGGGGGCGTTGCCTGCCAGGCCTCGGCCTGGGCCCGGGTCAGCCGGGCGCGCCATTCGGCCGGGTCGAGCGCGTCGAGCTCGCGCAGCACCTCGGGCCAGGTCTCGGTGACGATGCGCAGGAAGCGCAGCGTCTCCTGCCAGTGCGCGGCCAGCTCCGCCGGCACCAGCCCGTCCAGCCGGTCGAAGCCCAGCCCCTCGGCCTGCACC
>JAEKLZ010000268.1 GCA_019508225.1 Inquilinus limosus
CTTCGCCACCGCCAGTCGCCGCGAGGCCAGGACGCCCCAGGAGGCCCTGCTCTGCGATCTCTTCGCCGAGGTCCTCGGCCTCGACCGCGTCTCTCCCGATGACGGCTTCTTCGACCTCGGCGGGCATTCCCTCCTCGCCGCCCGCCTGGTTGCCCGCCTGCGTGCCGTCCTCGGCGTCGAGATCCCCATCCGCGCCCTGTTCGACGCTCCCTCTCCGGCTCAGATGGCGCTCCATTTCGACGCGGGCGATAAGGCTGATTGCTTCGCCGTGCTGCAGTCGCTGCGGCCTCGCGGCACTCGACGGCCTCTCTTCTGCCTACATCCCGCCGCCGGCCTGGGCTGGTCCTATGCCGGCCTCCTCCGCCATCTGCCCGATCGGCCGCTCTATGCCCTCCAAGCGCGCCATCTCGCCGATCCCGGACACGACAACGCCAGCATCGCCGCGATGGCCGCCGACTACCTCGACCAGATCCGCATCGTCCAGCCCGAGGGTCCTTATCATCTTCTTGGCTGGTCCTTCGGCGCCATTCTCGCCCATGCTCTCGCCAGCATGCTTCAGCAACACGGGCAGGAGGTCGCGCAACTCACCCTGCTCGACGGCTACCCGTATCACGGCGTTCCCCCGGAGCCGACCGTCCCCGAGCTCTCGGACGAGAGGTTGCTGATGATGCTGGCCCAGGCGCTCTCGGATCAGCCACTCGACTTCGGAGAAGAGCCTCTATCCCTGGTCCAGATCAAGGCATGCCTTGCCCAGGCCGACCATATCCTCGCCGGCCTCGACGAGCGGCCTCTCGCCGGCATCATCAAGAGCCTTCGCGACGCGTCCCACCTGTTACGGGATTTCACGCCCGGGATCTTCTCCGGCGATCTACTGTTCTTCCGGGCCTCGATCCATGAGGAGGGCGAGGTCTCACCTCCCGCCCCGGAAACCTGGCAGCCCTACGTTCGCGGCCGGATTGTCGCCCATGACATCCCCTGCCGCCACCACACGATGATGCACCCCGATGTGTTGTCGGCGATCGGCCCGATGCTCGCCGCCGCGCTCGCTCATGCCGAAGCTCGCCCATCTTCACCCACCGCGGAGCCTATGCCATGACCAATCCGTTCGAGAACGACACCGCTCAGTTTCTGGTGCTGGTCAACGATGAGGGCCAGCATTCTCTGTGGCCTGAATTCATCGACATCCCCGCTGGCTGGCAAGCGGTCTTCGGACCGGACCGACGTCAGGCCTGCACTGGCTATATCGACACATATTGGACCGACATGCGTCCGCAAAGCCTTATTCACGACATGGTGTCTGATCAGATTGACGATTCCAGGCTTGTCCTCAATCGGGCGTCTGGATGCGCGGACATTGGAATCGCTGAGGATCACGGCGAGTGACAGGCACCACGCCACTCACCTCGAATCGACCCGGTTTTTCGGTGTAACATTGTTTGTATATTTGCTGCAATACTCGAAGTTTTATTTGATATATGACTTTTATATAGGAGATTTCTGGTAAAATTCTTATGCGATGGAACGGTTTTTGGCAGCTATACCAACGGCATTAGAGACTGACCTGAGCCCAGGGACGTGAGGTGATGGAGGCGGCGTCATTGATGTCGTGGGCGAAGAAGTTCCAGGCTTGGCAGCATTTGTCGACGATGTCGGCGTAGCTGTCGAAGACGGTGATGGCGAGCTTGTTCTGATGCAGATACTGCCAGACGTTCTCGACCGGATTGAGTTCGGGAGCATAGGGCGGCAGGTGCAGAAGGGTGACGTTGTCGGGCACGTCGAGATTGTCTGCAGTGTGCCAACCCGCTCCATCGAGGACGAGGATGGCGTGCGCCCCCGAGGCGACCTGCCCGGCGATCTCGGCCAAGTGCAGGGACAGGCCGTCGGTGTTGGCCTTGGGCAGGACGAGAGCGGCGGTTGCGGCCCGCGCGGGGCAGACGGCGCCGAAGATGTAGGCCCATTTGTAGCGCCGGTCGCGCGAGCCGCGCGACCGGCTCCCGCGTCTGGCCCAGACCCTTGTCAAAGTCCCCTGCTGGCCGACCCGGGCTTCATCCTGGAACCAGATCTCGATCGGCTTACCGCGCACGGCCGGCGGGATCGCCGCGGCTATTCGAAATGCACATCAGGAGCCACCGGCGAGGCGACCGCCAGAAACTGAGCGCTTAACTATCTCCGCAGCTTCGCCGCGCTGGAAGAGACGGAGCCGGCGACGGCGCTTGGTCGCTGGCGCGGAGGCCGTCGGGCTCGGCGGTGGCGGCGATCCTTCCATAACAGCCGCTGGCGCGGGCCGTGACGCGGGGACCGCGCCAACCAGCCTAGGGCGGACGACCCCCAGCTCTCAGGGTAGACGGCGGCCCCGGCCCCGCCGCGACCGCATCATCGTGCCAGGATATCGCCGCCCGCCGCTAGGACATCTTTCGGTGCTGACTTGTTGCGATCCCGGCTATGTCCCGATATCCTGCCGAAATTGATGTAAGCCTTTGCGAGCCTGTGGCATGGCCCGCCCCGATCCCTGACTTCGGAGAGAATCATGGATGCAGCCGAACCCAAGCCCTCGCTCGAATCCGCGGCTTTGCGAATCGTCAATTCCTATATGGGCTGGTCGGCGGGCGCCGGGTTGATACCGCTCCCGGGCATCGACTTGGCGGCGATTTCCGGCGTCCAGTTGAAGATGGTCCACGCGTTATCGAAGCTGTACGGCCTGCCCTTCTCTCGTGACGCCGCGAAGTCGGTCATCGGTGCCCTGGTCGGCGGGGGCAGCACCTATATCCTGGCCGCCCCGGTCGGAAGCATCGTCAAGGCCGTTCCCGTCGTCGGCCTGATCGCCGGCGCGCTGACCCAGCCCGCGCTCGCGGCTGCGACCACCTACGCCCTGGGTAAGGTTTTCATCCAGCATTTCGAGACCGGCGGCAACCTGCTGAATTTCAACGCCGACGACCTGCGCCGCTACTACAGCGAGCAGCTTGCCGTGGCGCAGAAAACCGGGCCCGGCGCGGCTAAGGCCGACTGACGTCCATTCCCGGCCGCACGACATGGGTCGGCGGCTACTTAAGGATCAGGATCGGCATCTCGCGGACGGCCGTCTGGGGTGCCGCAGTCGGGTTGGGCAGTCTAGTGGACATGGCAGCCGGCCCTGATTGGTCATGCCTGCGAGCGGCGCAAGGTGCGGCGAGCCAGCCGGGTCTCCGTGGCTCCCCGGCGGATGTCCGGGACCGATCGATTCGAAGATCTGTGCGCGACGAGGGAAGATCATGACCATTCTCATCTACCTCGGCCTCTGCATCGTGGTCGGGCTCGCAGGGCGTAACCGCTCTATCGGGTTCGTCGGGTATGTCGTGCTGTCGCTACTGCTGACGCCGATCGTGCCCCTGCTCTTCCTGCTCGTCACGCAGAAGCGGTTCATCGAGCAGGAAACAGCGCTGCGCCTCTACCGGGCATATTGCCGGAGTTGCGGCGAGGGAGTTATCCCGGCCGGCGCGATCCGCACTTGCCGCCGTTGCGGAGCCGCGCTCTGATGCCGGCACGGTTGCGGCGCTCCCGTCTCCGGGCCTAGACGCATCGTCCAGCTGGACCGGAGAGCATGCCCCTCATCACCATTCTCCGTTCGATCGCCGCGCGCAACCTGCGACGGATCGCGCTGATGGCAGTCGTCGCCGGGTTGAGCAACGCGATGGTCCTGGCGTTGATCAACATGGCTGCCGACCAACGGTCCAGCAGCGACGGTGGCGACGGCAGCCTGGTCCTTGCGCTGATGTTCGTCGGCGTGGTCCTGCTGTACACCTTCTCGCAGCGTTTCCTGATGTTCGAGGCGGCGCGGGAGGTCGAGACCTTGATCCACCGCATCCGCACGCGCCTGATCGAGGCGGTGCGGCACAGCGAGCTCGCCGACATCGAGCACATCGGGCGGACCCGGATCTACAACGGACTCAGCAAGGAGATTCAGACTCTGGCCCAATCCAGCGCGACGCTCGCGCTGATCTTTCAGATGTCCATGCTGGTGCTGTTCACCATGGCCTATCTGGCGTTCCTGTCGATGACCGCGTTCCTGCTCGCGATCGGGTTCATCGGCGTGGCGATCGCGCTCTATCTCGGCCGGGCGAAGCAGGCCGGCAAGGCCGTCCAGGAGGCCACCGAGGCGGAGTACGGGCTGGACATCCTGGTGACCGGCATCCTTGATGGGTTCAAGGAGGTCAAGCTCAACGCCCGGCGCAGTGGCGAACTCACCGAGGACCTAGTGAAGGCCTCGCTGCAGGCCGCCGACCAGCGTATCAAGGCCCATCTCGGCTTCGCTCAGAACCTGATCTTCTCGCAGAACGTCTTCTTCCTGCTGTTGGGGACGATGGTCTTCGTCGTGCCAGCCCTGAGCAGCGCCACGGCCTACAGCGACACACTGCTGAAGACGACCACGGTGATCCTGTTCGTCATCGGGCCGCTCGGCGGGCTCGTCGGATCGGTGCCGATCCTTGCAAATGCCAACACCGCGGCCGCCCATGTTCTCGAACTCGAGCGCATCCTGGCGGAATCGGCCGGACCGAAGGAGGACTGGGATGGCCAAGCCGCCGGCCCGGCGTCGTCGTTTCGCCAGATCGATCTGCGCGGCGTGGCTTTCCACTTCGAGGACCGCCCTGGGCAGTATGCCTTCCAGGTCGGCCCGGTCGATCTCACGATCCGAGCTGGCGAGACGATCTTCATTTCGGGCGGCAATGGGTCGGGAAAGTCGACATTGCTGCGGCTGCTGACGGCGCTGTACCTGCCGCAGCAGGGCACCATCTCCGTCGATGGCCGGCCGGTGACCCACGCCAACGCCGTGGCCTACAGGGCCTTGTTCTCCTCAGTGTTCTCCGACTACCACCTGTTCAAGCGGATCTACGGGATCGAGCAGGACGCGACGGGGGAGGCCGACAAACTGCTGCGCCTGTTCGAGATCGACGCCAAGACCGGCATCGTCGGCGACGCGTTCACGACGGTCGATCTCTCCGCCGGCCAGCGAAAGCGCCTGGCGCTGATCGTGGCAGTGTTGGAGCGTCGCCCGATCTGCATCCTCGACGAATGGGCTGCCGACCAGGATCCGCATTTCCGCCAGAAGTTCTATGACGAGCTGCTACGGATGCTGAAGGATCGTGGCATCACGGTCATCGCGGTCACGCATGACGACCGCTACTACGATCGCGCGGACAGGCGACTGCACATGGAAGAAGGCCGGATTGTGAGCATTGGACCGGAGAACGCCCGTGCTTAAGCGCGCCTGGCTTCACACCCGACGTTACGTGTTCGAGCACGGGCCCGAAATCGCGGTGTTCGTGGTGATCTTCATGATCGTGGCGGTCGTGCTGGTACCGCGGATGGTCTACAGCATCCCCGCCGGCCATGTCGGCGTGCTGTGGAAGCGCTTCAGCGGGACGGTCCTGGACCACACAATCAGCGAGGGGATCGCGGTCATCCTGCCGTGGGACCGGATCTACGTCTACGACCTCAGGCTGCAGTTGATCGATCGCGATTTCGACGTGCTGTCGACGGACGGCCTGAAGGTTACGGTCAACATCGCCTACCGCTTCCAGCTGATCGCGGACAAGGTCCCGCTGCTGCACAAGACCGTCGGCGAGAACTATGCAGATGTGCTGCTAACCTCGGCGATCGGCGCCCGCGCCCGCGACATACTGGGGCGAAACACGCCGGAGGAGATCTATTCGTACCGCCGAGCCGAGGTGCAGACCGAAATCCTGAAGGAGATGCAGCAGAGCCTGCTGCAGCCGCTGGTCACGCCTGGGCAGGCGGCCAGCGGGAAGGCGGCCAGCGGCTTCATCGAGATCGAGGATGTCTTCATCCGGTCGATCAAGCTGCCACCCACGGTCGAGGAGGCGATCGACCGCAAGAACCAGATGCAGCAGCGCAGCCTGGAATACGACTATCGCCTGCTGCTCGAGGCGAAGGAGAGCGAGCGCAAGCGCATCGAGGCACGCGGCATCAAGGAATTCCAGGACATCGTCTCGCAAGGGATCACCGAAAGCTATCTCAGGTGGCGCGGCATCGACGCGACCCAGGCCCTCGCCAACTCGCCGAACAGCAAGATCATCATCGTCGGCGGCGGCAAGGACGGGCTGCCGATCATCCTCGGCAACACCGACGTCCCGACCGCCGTAGCGCCGGCCCCAGCCGGGACAACTCCGCAACCCGGTGCCACTCCGCCGGCCGGAACAGCCTCGCCGACGGGGATGCCTCCGTCGGCCGGCCCCGGCTCATCGCCCATTCTCATACCGTCGTCGCCCGCGGCGCAGGCCGCGCCTCCACCCGCCGCCGCCAGCCAGGCCGGCTCGACCGACCTGCTTCCGCGCGATCCGCTGAACGCCCAGTAACGGCACAGATGGGGTGCGCAGATGCGGACGACTGCTAGAGCGGCTTCGGATCGCAGAGGCGGCGCCAGATTAGTTGCTGCAATGGTGCTGATGCTCGCCATCGGCTGGATCGGCGGCACGGGCCTGGGCCGGGCTGCCGGCACGCCCCGCGGCGACGACGGCGGAGAGGCGGACCAAGTCCTGCTGCGGTTGGGTGGGGAGGAGATCTTGGCGACGACCATCGCATTGCCGCTCGCCCGGAGTTTCCTGGAGCGGAAGGGCGCCCATGGCATCGCCATCGTCCCGGCGCCGCCGCCCTGGACCGCCGAAATCGCCGGGCGCATGGGGAATGGCGATCGGGTGGTGATCCTGGTCCGCTCCGCGTTGACCGAGGAGGCGTTCCGCATGCTCGCCTCCGGCGAGATTGACATCGCCATGGCCGGGAGGGAACCTTCGTTGCTGGAGATCCGCGCCATGCCCATGCTCGGCCACCAGGACGACTCGTACGCCGCCGCCGCGATCGCACGCGCCGCCGCCGTGATCGCGGTCAACCCCGATAATCCGGTCGAGATGCTGAACTTCCGGCAGTTGCACGACATCTATGCCGGGACGGTAACGGACTGGGCTCAGCTCGGCGGCAGACCGGGCCCGATCCACGCGCTCACCAGGGAGGAAGGATCGGCGACCCGCCAGCTGTTTGACAGCGTCGTCCTGGGATCGACGCCGCTGGCGCTAAGGGTCCGTCAGCTCGACAGCTTCGAAGAGATGCGTGCGACCGTGGCAAGCGACCCGGGTGCGATCGGCTATCTCGTCGTGCCCGAGTCGCTGAAGAAGGTGCGCATCATCGTCGGCGGGGACACCAACGTGTCTCCGCCGGACAGCTACCAGCTGGCCAGCGGCGACTACCCCCTAAGCCAGACCCTGTACCTCTACCGCGACCCCGAGAGCGGAAACACCGACGTATCGGCCTTCTTCGACCAAGCGCTCGCGGTGTCGTCCCAGTTCACCATCGCCTCCGCCGGGCTATCGGAACTAGGCCCGGCCCTCATCCTGCCGAGCGGCGAGCGCCGTGATTCCGGCCGTTACGAGGAGCTGACCCGCAACGCGCTGCGCGTCAGCACGACGATCCGGTTCGACGAGGGCTCGATGGCGGTGGACGGCACGGCCATTCACGACCTCGACCTCCTGGCACGATATCTCCGCTTGCTCCAGGTGCGCGGCGACCATCTCGTGCACATCGCCTTCTCCGAATGGAGCGGCGACCCCGCCGCGGATGAGCGGGTCTCCCGCCAGCTCGGCGAGATCGTCGCCAGGGAGCTGCGGCGCCGGCTCGTCGCTCCCGGCGACGTCGTGGCGCTCGGTGCCCTGCGCCCGCTCGTCGAGGACGAGACGCCGGTCGGGCGCGGGATCAACCGACGAGTGGAGACCTGGATCCGGCCCTGATGCCCACGTCAAGGGTGGTGCGACGCAGCGTCGGCCCCGGCCGCCCGCGCCAGCGCGTCCAACCCGGCGACCGTCACGCTGTCGGTTCGAGCGACCAACTCCCGGCCGTCGCGCAGCCGCAGGTTGAGCATGCGCTGCGCGGGATGCAGCAGCCGAATTCCGGCCCCCAGCGCCACTCCCACCGGCCCAATGACGGACCCGACGGTCCAGGCCCAGCCGCCGGCGCTCAGAAAACGGTGCTCCTGGCGGTCCGGCCATGCCAGCACCGCCGCGACCTCGGTGTCGAGGACGACCTCCTCCCCGCCGGGCGCAACAAAGGCCAGGAGTCCATCCGGACCGAGGCGGCGGATTGAGACGATGCCGGTGCCGAAGTCGCCGCCGAGCAGTTCGAGCCGTCCGCCCGCCGCAAGCCCCGCCCGCTCGGCCGGGGTACGGCGGGGCGTCCAGCCCAAGGTCTTATGAGCCTTATTCTTCAGAGAAGAGAACACAGTGCGGCTGTCGTCGGCGACCGTCCGGGCCGGGCCGAGCGGATTGTTCTGGACGGTGCTGCGCTTGGCCATGGCGGTTCCCCACTCAGTAGGAGATTAAAGCATCGCGGCGATCTCAGCCGCGAACGCGCGGCAGTCGGCCGTGCCGGTACTCGACGGCGCCTTGTCGGCGACCGGGGCGGCGAGGCGGAAAAGCGGAGCAACAACGCGGTCGGCATGCCGCCGCGATCCGATGCCGGGCGGCCCCTCCTCAAGACGGAGGCAGGTAAGCCGCTGGCCGTCCGGCGAGCCAGAGCAGCTCGGCCGCCTGATCTATCGCCATGGTCACGACGGTCGATGGACTGGGATTGATGACGAAGATCATCCCGGTCATGTGACTCGCCCTCTGTTGACCGTCACGGGACGGCGCCGGGCGCCTTCAGGATCCGGATTCGGCCACCAGCGACCTCGGCCGCATGTCGGTCCAATGCGCCTCGACATAGTCGAGGCAGGCCTCGCGGCTGTCTTCGCCGAAGTCCACGGTCCATCCCGCCGGCACCTCGACGAAGGCCGGCCAGAGCGAATGCTGGCCCTCGTCGTTGACCAGAACGAAATAGCGGCCATTCGCGTCTTCGAAGGGGTTGGTCATGTCGGTCTCCTCTCTCGATTACGGATGCGGAACGGGTTGCGGAGTGGCTGTAAAGGCCGAATGCGGGTAGCCCATGCTCACCAGCACTCGGCGCGCGCCGCCAAAGGGCTTGCGCCCGTGCGCCACGCGCATGTTGTCGAGGATCAGGACATCGTCCCGGCGCCAGTCGAAGACGACCTTCTCGCGGTCGAACGCCGCGGTGACGGCGGCAACGACGCTGTCCGGTATCGGCCCGCCGTCGCCGAACCGGGCGTTGCGCGGCAGCCCCGCTTCTCCGAACAGGTCGAGCATATCGGCCGCCATCGCCGGGCCCAGGTTAGAGAGGTGGAACAGCTGAGCCTGGTTGAACCACAGCTCCTGGCTCAGCCCCGGATGGATCGCGGT
Organism: Inquilinus limosus; assembly: GCA_019508225.1. GTDB lineage: Bacteria > Pseudomonadota > Alphaproteobacteria > DSM-16000 > Inquilinaceae > Inquilinus > Inquilinus limosus_D. The sequence continues at coordinate 9,273 of JAEKLZ010000268.1, forward strand.
GCCCTGACAGACCTGGGTGGTTCGCAACCCCTCGTCCGTCCAGTCGAAACCGATGTCGTGGGCGGTGCAGAAGGCTTCAACCTCGCTTCTGCTGTCCGTCTGGAACACGGTCTGCCATGGCAGGTCGATGAAGTCCGAATAGTTCCTGATGTACTGGACCCGCCGGTCGCGGAACTCGGCCAGGATGGCCGGATCGATCCGCTCCGTAACCCTGCCGACGTCGGCCAGCGGCGTCTGGCCGCCGCTTGTGGCCGGGGTCACGCAATGGAAGCCGATGCGCATCGGCCAGTCCCGCTGATAGGCGTTCTCGTTGTGCATCGGGATTTCCTGCGCCGCCGGATACTCGGTCGCGGTGTAGACGCCTTTGCCGACATCGGACCGCGGAGTCGACCGGTAGACATAGGGCAGCGGCTCGGTCCACAGCCGCTGGAACAGAGCGGCCAGCGTGTCCTCGCCCGACACGCCGAAGCCGCGGAAAAGCACCGCGCCGTGCCTGGCCAGGGCGGCATCCACCGCCTCGCTACGCCTGGCCGCGAATTCGAGCAGGCCGGTGGGGCGGAGTGGCTCGACCACCAGCGGGATCATGTTGCCGGACGGCAGGTGCTCGACGACATCCGATGACCATGACATGGCGTCAATCCTTCCTTCCGACAACACGAAGGGACTGCATATCGAGATCATCATTCCGGGTCTCCGCGGCCCTGTCGATCGCGATCTGAAGCAGCCGCCCGACCGCGGCGAGCGGGCCGGGATCTACCAGCTCCGTGTGCTGATCGAGGCGAATTGCAGCACGCGGGCATCGGCGGCCAAGCGGAAGAGCTCGACCTGGGTTTCCGCCAGGCTGGCGAGGCCCTGATGCGGGACCACCACGCCCCCGGCACCGCGCGCCCGCTGCCGCCGGGCCGGGCTGAACACGGGACGAGGTCGGGCACAAGCTGACCCGGGCGGTGTTCTTCCTCGAGCACGGTGAGATCCGCGACGCCGCCTTCGAGAGCCAGGCGTTCCGGATCTCGGCCCTTGCCCTCGTGGTCAGAGTCATCATCCTTTGCAACACCGTTACCCATCGCTGGAGTTGACCCAATTGCGCGCCAAGCGCCACGAGCTGCCGGACGGGATCTTGGCCATGTCTCGCCGCAGTTCGGCGAGCATGTCGATTTGACCGGCACCTCTGACTGGCACGATGGGTCGGTATTGACGCCGGCGCCCTCTGACCTTTCGTAGGTCCGCACGCCAACCCAGGCAGCCATCTGACCTGGCCATCTTGCCATTTCGTTTCCAAAAGTCGAGGTCTCTATACAGATCATCGGCGTCCCCTTGCGCAGCATTGCTCAACGCCATTATTTTCAGAATTCTAATAAAATTAAATATAATTATATTTCGCGACTAGATAATAGAATTCGCCACTGTTTATTATGGCATCCAATCCAAATTCATTGAATTATAGTCGTCTGTCATCGACTTTGATTTTACTCCGCCGATATGTATGACCTATTCGAAATAGGCTATCCAGATGGATTGTTGTCTCCAACGGCTGAGAAACCGGATTCGGCGATGAGCGAGACATCACCACTGTGATGCGACCCAAAGGGATTCCTGTCCTCGCTATGCCTGTCATTGCGCTCCCGTCGCGAGGCCGCGCGCCCGTCGACCAACAGGAGAATGCCGCGGCGATCGACAATGCGCTGACCGCGGAAGTCGGGACGGTCGCCTCCGCGACCACCACATCTTTTGGGAAATGCCGCCCAGCCCAGGCCAAGCCAGTGCCGGCCCGATCTCGCTTCAGCCATCGGCTCTGCATGATCGACGTCACGCTGATGCTGTCCGCTGAACCGGAGATCGCTGCGCAATGAACGAGCTCTCGAAGGTATCGCATGCACTGTCGGCGGCGCAGTCAGAGGTGTGGCTGGCGGAAACTCTGACCCCGGGCACAGCGCAGTACAATATCGCTGAGTACCTCGAGATCCACGGGCCGGTCGATGAAGCCCTGTTCGAGGCGGCGCTGCGTCAGGTTGTACTCGAGGCGGAAAGCCTGAACGTCACCTTCGTCGAAGACGTCGACGGACCGCGGCAGATCCTGGACGCTTCCGTCAACTGGTCTCTTTCGGTGATCGACGTCAGTGCTGAGTCTGATCCGCAAGCGGCGGCCGAGGGCTGGATGCAGGCTGATCTGGCCCGACCGGTGGTCCCGACCTGCGGTCCGCTCTTCGCGTACGCCCTATTCCGGGCCGGTTCCGACCGCTTTTTCTGGTACCAGCGCAATCATCATATCGTCATGGACGCCTTCGGCGGTGGACTGATCGCGCGTCGACTGGCCGAAATCTACACCGCGCTGGTCGAAGGGAGGGAGCCGCAACCAAATCCCTTCCGGCCGTTCCGGGACCTGCTCACTGCAGATGCGGACTATCGTGATTCGGAGGCCTTCCGGCGCGACCGACAGCACTGGCTAGAGCGGCTCGCCGGACGGCCCGAGCCGGTGAGCCTCGCCGGACGGCAGGCGCCTGTCCTCGGCATCCGGCGCCGGCGCACCCTGCTGCCGGACGAGACCACGATGGCACTGCGGGAGCGTGCCGGCGCGGCAGGCTCGACCTTTCCGCAGATGCTGATCGCCCTGGCTGTCGCCTATCTTCACCGCATGAGCGGCGAGACAGATCTGGTGGTCGGCCTGCCGGTCACTGCCCGGGCGGGGAGAGAGTTGCGCCGGATCCCGGGAATGATCTCCAATGTTGTGCCACTCCGCCTCACGGTCGGGCCGGAGATGGCGCTCGCCGATCTCCTAGGCCAAGTCGGCGGAGCGGTGCACCGGGCGTTACGGCATCAGCGGTACCGGTCGGAAGATCTGCGGCGGGACCTCGAACTGGGGACAGGACGACCGCTGTTCGCGACCACGATCAACATCATGTCCTTCGACTATGACATTCGCTTCGCGGGCCATGCCGCAAGCGCACGCAACGTTTCGAACGGCCTGGCCCGGGATCTCGACCTCTATGTCTGCGATCGCGGCCCCGGCCAGGCAATCGAGATCGGATTCGACGCCAATGCGGCGCTCTACAGCGCTGACGATCTCGCCTCGCATGAGGGGCGCCTCACCCGGCTGCTCGAAGCCGCCGCCGCCGATCCGGCCCGCCCGATCGGCAGCATCGACCTCCTCGATCCCGAGGAGCGCCGGCGGATCCTGGTCGAGTGGAACGACACCGCCCATCCGGTGCCGGCGGCCAC
>JAEKLZ010000159.1 GCA_019508225.1 Inquilinus limosus
CCAGCATCCGGCCGGTGATCTTCGGGTACCAGTGGTAGATCGCGCCGAACACCACGAAGATCGGCGCCACCCCCATCACCATGTGGAAATGGGCGACCACGAACATGGTGTCGGACAGCGGCACGTCGACCACGACATTGCCGAGGAACAGCCCGGTCAACCCGCCATTGACGAAGGTGACGATGAAGGCGATGGCGAACAGCATCGGCGGCGTCAGGTGGATGTCACCGCGCCACAGGGTCAGCACCCAGTTGTAGACCTTGATCGCCGTCGGGATGGCGATGATCAGCGTCGTGGTGGCGAAGAAGAACCCGAAATACGGGTTCATGCCGCTGACATACATGTGGTGGGCCCAGACCACGAAGCTCAGCGCGCCGATGCCAACGATGGCCCACACCATCATGCGGTAGCCGAAGATGTTCTTGCGGGCATGGGTGCTGATCAGGTCGGAGACGATGCCGAAGGCCGGCAGGGCGACGATGTAGACTTCCGGATGGCCGAAGAACCAGAACAGGTGCTGGAACAGGATCGGGCTGCCGCCGCCGTATTTCAGCTGCTCGCCCATCTCGACCAGAGCCGGCATGAAGAAGCTGGTGCCCAGGAGCCGGTCGATCAGCATCATCACGCAGGCGACGAACAGCGCCGGGAAGGCCAAGAGGGCCATGACCGTGGCGGTGAAGATGCCCCACACCGTCAGCGGCATGCGCATCAGCGTCATCCCCCGCGCCCGCCCCTGCAGCACGGTGACGACGTAGTTCAGACCGCCCATGGTGAAGCCGATGATGAACAGGATCAGCGAGCCGAGCATCAACAGGATGCCCCAGTCGCGCCCGCCCGGCGTGCCGGACAGGATCGCCTGCGGCGGATACAGGGTCCAGCCGGCCCCGGTCGGCCCGCCGGGGGCGAAGAAGCCGGCCACCAGCACCAGCACCGCCAGCAGGTAGATCCAGTAGCTGAGCATGTTGACATAGGGGAACACCATGTCCCGCGCGCCCAGCATCAACGGGATCAGGTAGTTGCCGAAGCCGCCCAGGAACAGCGCCGTCAGCAGGTAGATCACCATGATCATCCCGTGCATGGTGATGAACTGGTAATAGCCGTTGGCGTCGATGAAGGAGAAGTCGTCCGGGAAGGCCAGCTGCAGCCGCATCATCCAGGACAGGACCAGCGCCACGAAACCGATCGCCAGCGCGGTGCCGGCATATTGCACGGCGATGACCTTGGCGTCCTGCGAGAACACCCAGGTCGTGAGCCAGCTTTTCGGGTGGTACAGGTCGACATCCGGCACTTCGAGCGGCGGGACCGGTGCGACGGGTTCGCGGATGACGTCCACCATGGGCCTGTCCTCCTGCTTCCTTCCCCCGGCCGGGCTCGACGGGGATCGTCCCGGCCGAATGATGTTCCGTCTCGCGGCCCCTCCCCTTCGCGGGGCCGGAATCAGTTCGCGGCGGCCACCGTGCCTTCGGCCGGCGCGGGCAGCGCCGAGACCTGGGTGAAGGTGGCCTGCTGCGCCAGCCAGGCGTCGTAGTCGGCCTGGGTGTCGACCATGACGATGCCGCGCATATAGGGATGGCCGGTGCCGCACAGCTCGGCGCATAGCGCCTCGAAGGTGCCGGTGCGGGTCGGCGTGAACCAGTAATAGGTGACCGAGCCCGGGATCATGTCCATCTTCGCCCGGAACTGCGGCACGTAGAAATCATGCAGCGTGTCGACGGCCCGCAGCAGCATCTTCACCGGCTTGTCGACCGGCAGATGCAGCTCGCCGCCCTGGATCAGCACATCGTCCCCGCCGGCGGGGTCGTCGGCATGGATGCCGAACGGATTCTCCGCCGTGATCGCCTGGGTCGAGGCGGTGCCGAGCTTGCCGTCCTTGCCCGGCAGCCGATAGGCCCATTGCCATTGCTGGCCCAGCACCTCGACCTCGGTGGCCTCTTTCGGCACGGTGACGAACTGGGCCCAGACCACCAGGCCCGGCGCCAGCATCGCCGCCACGCCGACCGCGGTGGCGATGGTCAGCCAGCCCTCCAGCCGCTTGTTCTCCGGCTTGTAGTCGGCGACGCTGCCCTCGCGGTGGCGGAAGCGCCAGACGCAATAGGCGGTGAACAGCACGACCGCTGTGAACACCACGCCGGTGATCCAGAAGGTCATCTCGATCGTGCCGTCGATGTAGTGCCAGTTCGAGGCGATCGGGGTCCACCACCACGGGCTGAGCAGGTGGAACACCACCGAGCCGACGGCGACCAGAACCAGGACGAGCGCAGTCTTCATCTCCGGTCACCCCCGTCTTGAGCTGATGGGACGAGAAGGCCTGGACTCGGTCGTCTTGGATGGGACAGCGGCTGCAGCGGCACAGCGCGGGAGTCTCGTGCGCCCTGACCCAGCGGGCCGGCGCGGCGTTCTCCCCCGAAGTTGGGCCACATCGCCATGGACAGCGGCCTTCGCACTCGTCGAGGCCCGGCCGGCTTCTCCGTCTGGCCCGGCCGTCCCGCGTCACGGTCGACGCGAAGACGACCCTTGCAGCAACAGACTTGTCCGACCTTGGCCTGTAAATTGATGATGCGGGTCAGCCCGCTCGATTGTCAACGATGTCGGTCAACAACGCCCGGCGCCTCACTTCTTCTTGCCGTCGGCGTCGAACTGCTTGAGGAAGGCGATCAGGTCGTCGATCTTCTGGTCGTCCTTCAGGCCGATGAAGGTCATCTTCGTGCCCGGGACCTTGGCCCGCGGAGCCTTGATGTATTCGCGGAACACCGTCTCGTCCCAGGTGATGCCGGAGTTCTTGTTCGCGTCCGAATAGTTGTAGCCCGCGACCGAGCCGGAATGACGGCCGAACAGGCCGTTCAGCTCCGGCCCCACCGCGTTCTTGGCGGTCTCGCCGATCTGGTGGCAGGCCTTGCACACCTGGAACACCTTCTCGCCGGCCGCCGGGTCGCCATCCGCCCGGGCCACGGCGGTCAGAGCCATCAGGGCAAGGGCCCCGATCAGGGTCGAACGCATCATCACGCTTCCTCCTGGCTGGCTGCATGCTGGCTGTATCGGGCGTTGCCGATGCCCCGATACTCCGGCTTTCCGCCGCCACCTTCAAGGGCCATGCGATTCGCCTCGTCACGACTGCGTCATGTGGCATGACAATGACAGGGGACGGAATGCCGCAGCCGGGTTATACTTTGGTCCATGGCGGGTCGCGACGGCGTGACCGGCGGCCATTCCGGCCGCACTGCTACGGTCGACGCGGGCCCCCTCGAACAGACGTTCGGGAGGAACGGACATGACCATCCGAAACCCCTTGGAGTGGGGAGCGGACCAGCTCAAATTCGGTGGCCACGCTCTGCGCACCGGCAGCCAGAGCGTGTTCCATGCCGAGGAGAACCTCAACGTCCTGGCCCCGGCCGTGCATCGCATCGGCCTGCGCGACCTGCGCGATGCCCTGGCCAAGGGCTTCGAGGATTTCGGCCAGCACCGCACCGATGTCCTCTATCTCTGCCTGATCTATCCGGTGGTCGGGCTGATCCTGGCCCGGGCCATGGTCGGGCAGGATATGATCCCGCTGCTGTTCCCGCTGGCCTCGGGCTTCGCCCTGATCGGGCCCTTCGCCGCGATCGGCCTCTACGAGATGAGCCGGCGGCGGGAGATGGGCCAGCCCTCCAGCTGGGGCGCCGCCTTCGGCGTGCTGCGCACGCCCCGCTTCGGCGTCATCCTGATGGTCGGCGCCATCCTGGCCGCGATCTTCGTGCTGTGGATGTTCCTGGCCAACGTCATCTACAACAACACCCTCGGGCCGGGCGAGCCGGCCTCGATCGCCACCTTCCTCAACCAGGTGTTCGGCACCAGCGCCGGCTGGACCCTGATCGTGGTCGGCTGCGGCGTCGGCCTGGTCTTCGCCGTGGCGGCGATGGCGATCGGCGTGGTGTCGTTCCCGCTGCTGCTGGACCGCGACGTCGGCGCCGACACGGCGATCTGGACCTCGGTCCGCGCCGTGGCCGCCAACCCGGTCCCGATGGCGGCCTGGGGCCTGATCGTCGCCGCCGGCCTCGTGATCGGCTCGATTCCGCTGTTCGTCGGGCTGATCGTGGTCATGCCGGTGCTCGGCCACGCCACCTGGCACCTGTACCGCAAGATGGTGAACTGACGGGCGCAACCGCGCCAGTCATCGCGAGGAGCGTAGCGACGTGGGCGATCCAGGGGCTGGTGCCGCTGGATCGCCACGCCCCTTCGGGGCTCGCGATGACAGCTCTATTCAGTGAGCTCCCCCACCTCCGCCGGCCGCGCCCTTCTTCATGATGAAGACGCAGGCGGCGGAGGCCACCAGGATCACGCCCAGCACGGCGAAGGTGTCGCTGAAGCCCATCACCAGCGACTGCGCCCGCACGGTTCGGCCGATGGCGATGATCGCCTGGTGCTTGGCGGTCGCCGGGTCGGACACGCCGCTCGACAGGAAGTGCTGGGTCAGCTGGTCGATCCGGGTCCGCGTCGCCTCCTGGAACATCGACACCGACTGGCCGATGATGTTCGAGTGATACTGCTCGCGCTTGGTCACGATGGTGCCGAGCAGCGCGGTGCCGAAGGCGCCACCGAGGTTGCGCAGCATGTTGAACAGGCCCGAGGCCGCGGCCGATTCCTGCCGGGCGATACCGGCCATGGCGATGGCCGACAGCGGCGCCATCACCACCGCCTGGCCGATGGCTCGGACGATGTTGGGCACGAACAGCTGGTCGCCGCCATAGACCAGCGACATGTGGGTGTTCATGAAGCAGCTGGCGGCGAAGACCAGCAACCCACCGGCCACCAGCCAGCGCGCATCCATCTGCTTCATCAGGATCGGCACCAGCGGGATGATCAGCAGCTGCGGCAGGCCGGTCCAGGCCACCACCAGGCCGATCTGCTCCGAATCGTAGCCCTGCACCTGGGCCATGTACTGCGGCAGCAGATAGGCGGCGCCATAGAGGGCGAAGCCGAGGAAGACATTCGCCAGCGTGCCGAAGCCGAAGTTGCGGCGCAGCAGCAGCCGCAGGTCGACTGCCGGCTTGGCCACCTTGAGCTCGATCCAGATGAACAGCGTCAGGAAGACGAAGGCGATGACGGCCAGCCGGACGATGAAGGGCGACCCGAACCAATCGTCCTTGTTGCCCTCCTCCAGCACCGTTTGCAGCGAGGCCAGGCCGATCGCCATCGTGCCGATGCCGAACCAGTCGCCTTCCTTCAGCAGGTGCAGCTTCATCGGCTCGCGCTCCAGCGTCGCGGCCAGCCCGGCCAGCATGAAGGCGCCCGGCACCAGGTTGATGTAGAAGATGTATTCCCAGCCGTAATTGTCGGTCAGCCAGCCGCCGATGGTCGGGCCGATCGCCGGCGCGAAGGTGGCGGTGATGGCGAACAGCGCCATGCCCATCGGCCGCTGCGACATCGGCAGCCTGGTCATCACCAGGGTGAAGGCCATCGGGATCAGCACGCCGCCGGTGAAGCCCTGGATGCCGCGCAGCAGGATCATCTCGCCGAGATTGGCGGCAAAGGCGCAGGCCACCGAGAACACCAGGAACAGCGTGGTGTTGACCAGCAGGAAGCGACGGAAGGAGAAGACTTGGCTGAGATAGGCGGTCAGCGGGATGACGATGATCTCGCCGATCAGATAGGAGGTCGAGATCCAGGCGCCGTTGTCGACGCCGGTGCCGATGCCGCCTTCGATCTGCGGCAGCGAGGCATTGGTGATCTGGATGTTCAGCACCGCCATGAAGGCGCCGAGCAGGCCGGAGAACACCGAGATCCAGGTGGTCAGGCTGGCGCGGTCGGCCGGCGGCGCGCCGGCGGTGGTGGTTGCGGAAGACATGGGCTGGGCCCTCCGGGCCTAGGGCCCGCCGCGCTCAATGCGCGGCGGCGTCCTGCTTCGTATCGCTCTGCTTGGTATTGATCGTCGCGACCACCGACATGCCGGGGCGCAGCTGGCCCGCCAGCGGGTCGTCGCGGTCGAGCACGACCTTCACCGGGATGCGCTGGACGATCTTGGTGAAGTTGCCGGTGGCGTTGTCCGGCGGCAGCAGGGCGAATTCCTGGCCGCTGGCCGGGGACAGGCTGTCGACATGGCCGTGGATGTCGGCGTCCGGGAACATGTCGACCGCGATATCGACCGGCTGGCCCGGATGGACGTCGGTCAGCTGCGTTTCCTTGAAGTTGGCGACGATATAGGTCTCGGCCAGCGGCACCACGGCCATCAGCTGGGTGCCGGCCTGGACATACTGCCCGACCCGCAGCGTGCGGTTGCCGATCGAGCCGGCCATCGGCGCGGCGATGGTGGTGTAGCCGAGGTTCAGCTCGGCCTGGCGCTGCGCCGCCTGGTCGGCCGCCAGCGCCGCCTTGGCCTTCTCCAGCTGGGCCTTCAGCACGTCGAGCTGCTTCTCCGACGCGGTCACCGCCGCCTGGTCGCGCTGCAGCGTCGCCGTCGCCGACTGGACATTGGCGGTCATCTGCTGCGCGTTCTGGACGCTGCCGTTGCCGGTGCGCGCCAGGGCGGTGTAGCGGTCGAACTGCTGCTGGGCATAGGTCAGCGCCGCCTGGTCGACCCCGACGGTGGCGCGCGCCTGCTCGATCGCCGCCGCCTGCTGCTGGATCGCGGCATCGGCATTGGCGATGTCGGCCTGGGCGGACTGGACATTGGCCTTGGCCTGGTCCAGCGCCACGGCATAGTCGCGGTCGTCGATCCGGGCCAGCGGCTGGCCCGCGGTCACCGCCTGGTTGTCCTGGACCAGGACCTCGCCGATATAGCCCGAGACCTTCGGCGCGATGGTGGTCGAGTCGGCCTTCACATAGGCGTCGTCGGTCGATTCCTGGAATCGGCCGACGGTCCACCAGTTCCACCCGAACCAGGCGGCGCCAGCCAGGACGATGACGCCCAGCGGCAGCAGCAGGAGCTTCCTGCCGATGCGGCGGCGCGGCGCCGGCGCGGCCGGGGCCGCGGTGGCGGCGGTCTCCGGCGCCGGGGCGGTGCGGAGCTGGGCCGGCTGAACCTGATGCGTCATGACACTTGCCCTCCAAAGCCGAAACCGCCGGGTCGCCGGCCGTCATCAAGGGCGGCGGGATCATCGAGGCGATTTAGGAAACTTGACGGTTTCCAGCCAAAGATGGGAGATGGACGCGAAATGCGCAACTGCGCGACCGAGGGGCCAGACATGCAGGAAACGCCGAAACGGCCGCGGGGCCGGCCGCAGCTGCGCAGCGACGAGGAGACAATGCGCCTGATCCTGGGGGCGGCGACCCGGAGCTTCCTGGCGCAGGGCTTCGGCGCCACGAGCATGGAGGCGGTGGCGCAGGCGGCGGGCGTCTCGAAGAAGACGATCTACCGCTTCGTCGACACCAAGGAGAAGCTGCTGGAGGCGGTGATCGATGCGCGGTCGGAGGCGCTGCGGTCGCCGATCGGGCAGGATGCCGGCCCGGATCCGGCGGCGGCGAAGCAGGCGCTGCGCCAGTTCCTGCAGGAGCTGACCCGACTGGTGCTGTCGGAGGAGACGGTGGCGCTGAACCGGCTGGTCTACGCCGAATCGCTGCGCTTCCCCGCGATGGCGCAGGCCTTCTACCAGGCCGGTCCGGTGCGTAACGCCCAGGCGCTGGCCGCCTGGCTGGAGACGCAGCGCGAGCACGGCGTGCTGCGCGTCGAGGACAGCCTGGCCCTGGCCCAGATGCTGGTGTCGATGGCCATCGCCGAGCCGCTGCGCGCGGCCACGCTCGGCGTCGCGCCGCTGCCGACAGCAGCCGAGAACCACCACCGCATCGCCGAGGTGGTGGAGATCTTCCTGCACGGCTGCCTGGTGCCGCGCTGACGAACGGCCTCTCCCGCCAGGCCGGAGAGGCCGCGCTTGCGGCGCGCTACGCCGACCTCACGGCAGCTTGACGAAATCCGCGTCGATCGTGTCCTGGACCTTGCCGTCCACCGCCCGGGTGTAGCGCAGCGACAGCTTGGCGGGGGCGGTCAGGGTGCGGCGGTAGGTCTGCACCTCGGTCTGGCCGCCCGTCTTCGCCGTCAGCTCGGTGGTCAGCACCGAACCCTCCAGCCGCGCCTTGGCCCGGGCACCGCTGTCCAGCGTGGCGGTCCAGACGCCGGGCGTCTTGCCGGGCGCGAACACCGCGGTGTTCTCGCGCATCTTCAGCGGATCGCCGGCATCGGCCTGGCCGTCGCTCGGCCCTTCGGCACTGCGCCAGCGCAGGAACAGCCCGCCATCGGCCGAGGCGTCGATCACCAGCGCCGCGGCGCGGCGGGTATCGCCCTCGCCCTGGCTGGCGCCGACCCAGGAGCCGCGGAACGCCTCGATCCCCAACAGCTCACCAGCCTTCGCCGGGGTTGCCGCCGCCGCAGGGGCCTGGGCCGCAAGGGCCGGAGCGGCCGGCGTCTTGGTCGCGCCCGATGCCGAAACGCAGGCGCCCAGCGCCAGGATCGCAGCCGTGCCCAGAACGGCGTGCCGCAGTGTCATGATGTTCCCCTTCTCGTCCCCACGAATCACCGGCCATCATCACCGATGCCGCGGACCCGCAGCATGGGAAATCGGCCGGTTCGGTGGCCGACCGCACGGCCCGGCCGCGATTCCGCCCACCCCGGACACGGAAACGGCCGCCCCGACGGATCGGGGCGGCCGCTTCGGTCCGAACGGAAGACGCCTCAGGCCCGGATCATGCCCGAGGCCGCGGCATCGAGGCCTAGCGCCGCGACGGCGGTGGCAACGATGTCCTGCGCCGACAGCGCCGCCTCGGCATATTGCAGCTCCGGCTTCTCATGGTCCTGGAACCGGTCCGGCAGCGTCATCGGCCGCATCTTCAGGCCGTGGTCCAAGAGGCCGGCGCGGGCCAGATGGTGCAGCACGATGCTGCCGAAGCCACCCTCGGCCCCCTCCTCCACCGTGATCAGCACGGCGTGGTGGCGGGCCAACTGGCCGACCAACTCGGTGTCGAGCGGCTTGGCGAAGCGGGCATCGGCGACGGTGGTCGACAGACCCATGACGCCGAGCGCGTCGGCCGCGGCCAGGCATTCCTGCAGCCGGGTGCCGTAGCTGAGCAGCGCGATGGTCGTGCCCTCGCGCAGCACCCGGCCCTTGCCCAACTGCAACGGCTGGCCGCGGGCCGGCAGCTCGACGCCGACGCCGTCGCCGCGCGGATAGCGGAAGGCCGACGGCCGGTCGTCCAGCGCGGCGGCGGTCGCTACCATGTGCACCAGTTCGGCCTCGTCGGCCGCGGCCATCAGCACCATGCCGGGCAGGCAGGCGAGATAGGGGATGTCGAAGGCGCCGGCATGGGTGGCGCCGTCGGCGCCGACCAGCCCGGCGCGGTCGATGGCGAAGCGCACCGGCAGGTGCTGGATCGCCACGTCGTGCACCACCTGGTCGTAGGCGCGCTGCAGGAAGGTCGAGTAGATCGCGCAGAACGGCTTGAAGCCCTCGGTCGCCATGCCCGCGGCGAAGGTCACCGCATGCTGCTCGGCGATGCCGACGTCGAAGGTGCGGTTCGGGAAGCGCTGGGCGAACTTGTCCAGGCCGGTGCCGGACGGCATGGCCGCGGTGACGGCGACGATGCGCTCATCCGCCTCCGCCTCCTGCACCAGGGCCTGGGCGAAGACGCCGGTGTAGCTCGGCGCGTTGCTCTTCGGCTTGGCCTGGGCGCCGGTGATGACGTCGAAGCGGCTGACGCCGTGATACTTGTCCGGCGCCGCCTCGGCCGGGCCGTAGCCCTTGCCCTTCTGGGTGACGACATGGACCAGCACCGGGCCGTCATCGGCATCGCGGACATTCTCGAGCACCGGCAGCAGGTGGTCGAGATTATGCCCGTCGATCGGGCCGACATAGTAGAAGCCCAGCTCCTCGAACATGGTGCCGCCGGTGACGAAGCCGCGGGCATATTCCTCGGCCCGCTTGGCGGCGCGCGCCACCGGCTTCGGGAACACCGCGGTGACGTCGCGCATCAGGTGGCGCAGCGAGCGGTAGGAGCGCGACGAGATCAGCCGCGACAGATAGGCGCTCATGGCGCCGACCGGCGGGGCGATCGACATGTCGTTGTCGTTGAGGACGACGACCAGGCGGCTCTTCAGCGCGCCGGCGTTGTTCATCGCCTCATAGGCCATGCCGGCGCTCATCGCGCCGTCGCCGATCACGGCGACGACTCGGAAATCGTCGCCCTTCAGGTCGCGCGCGACCGCCATGCCGAGGCCGGCCGAGATCGAGGTCGAGCTGTGCGCCGCGCCGAACGGGTCGTACTCGCTCTCCGACCGCTTGGTGAAGCCGGACAGGCCGCCGCCCTGGCGCAGGGTGCGGATGCGGTCGCGGCGCCCGGTCAGGATCTTGTGCGGGTAGGCCTGGTGGCCGACATCCCAGATCAGCTTGTCCCGAGGGGTGTCGAACACCCGATGGATGGCGACAGTGAGCTCGACCACGCCGAGCCCGGCGCCGAGATGGCCGCCCGTGGTCGAGACCGCGTCGATGGTCTCGGCCCTCAGCTCATCGGCGACCTGCTTCACGTCGGAAGCGGGCAGGAGTCGGAGGTCTGCGGGGGAGTGGATGGTGTCGAGCAGCGGCGTGACTGGCTTCATTCAGCTTCGCTTTCGGCAGGCTTGGTCCAGCGGTTCGGGCGGCTTCGGCGTCGGTCTCATTCGCACCGTGACGGCACACATTCAGCCGAAGCACCCATCAATTTTCCTGCCAGGTAGTCTTTCCAGCACTATAGGGGAGCGGTGGCGCGATCAAGAAAATCCGGTGACAGGTGTATGACCGGGTGCCGATTTGCCACAGGCTGCGGCGGCTGCGCCACGTCCCGCCCGGAGCCGGCGCCAAGGCTGCCGGCGGAGCGCACCGGAACCGGGCCGCGAGCCGTCATTGACAAGCCCGCGCTGCGCCCTTAAGAACCCCCACCGAGCGGCAGCGCCGCTCGACGGAGGGGTGGCCGAGCGGCTGAAGGCAACGGTTTGCTAAACCGTCCACGGGAGAAATCCCGTGCCCGGGTTCGAATCCCGGTCCCTCCGCCACCCTACGCCTTGGGCTTCGGGTGGCAGGCCACAGCGGCCCTCACCAGCTTCAATCCGATATCAAGACACTGCGGCTTGGGCTCTGGCCGACAGAATCGCCGCGTCAACGCGTGACCGCTGCCGATCCCGGATCCGGGCCGGCCCGGGATATCGTCCGCACACGCCCTTGTAATTCCTACCCGCCTGACCGGTTAGAAAGCGCGTTTTGCCCCTCCATTCGGGGGGTGACCGTCCCCGGCGCCGATGGTCGTATGGCGATCCCACCGCGGCGCTGCCGCGGCCCGGGACGCGCCCACTCCCGGATGCGCGCGCATCGGTCCCGACACGCCCCGCCGATCCGGTTCGGCGGGGCACCCCCGGATCGCGGCGCACGCTGTTTGCGGGCCGGGAGTGGGCGTCGACCTCTCGCGATTTCAACGGAACGGATTTCATCATCATGGCCACTTATACCGGCACCGAAGGCGCCGACACGCTGATCGGCGACGGCGATGCGCCGAACGGCTTCCGCGACAGCCTCTTCGGCCTCGGCGGCAACGACACCCTCTCCGGCGGCCTCGCCTCGGATATCGTGCTCGGCGGCGACGGCGCCGACCGGGCCGATGGCGGCTTCCAGGGCGACGTGCTGATGGGGGATGACGGCAACGACACCCTCGCCGGCGGCTCCGGCACAGACACCATCACCGGCGGCGCCGGCGCCGACTACATCCGCGCCGGCACCGGCGACGACATCCTGATGATCGACGACCTGGCAGATGCCGTCGGCGACCAGATCGACGGCGGGCTCGGCTTCGACATGCTGATGCTCGACTATTCCGCCCAGGCGACCCGGGTGTCGTTCAGCGCGGTCGACCCGGCCTTCGGGCGCACCCTGCCGATCGGCGCCGTGGTCCTGGGCATCGAGCAGTACTACATCACCGGCACCGACCTCGCCGACGCGATGGCCGGCGGCCGCTGGACCGACATTTTCATCGGCGGCGCCGGCAACGATGTGCTGATGGGCGGCGGCGGCTTCGACCAGCTCGACGGCGAGGACGGCAACGACATCCTGGAGGGTGGCGACGGCTTCGATTTCCTGACCGGCGGCGCCGGCGCCGATTCCGCGCGCGGCGGCAATGGCTGGGACTTCATCTGGGGCGATGACGGGGCCGATTCCCTGGCCGGCCAGGCGGGGAACGATACCATCAACGGCGGCGACGATGCCGACGTGATCGATGGTGGCGACCAGGACGACACGCTGTCCGGCGATGCCGGCGACGACAAGCTGATCGGCGGCAATGGCGGCGACATCCTGGAAGGCGGGCTCGGCGCCGACCTGATCTATGCCGGGGCCGGCGCCGACACCGCGATGGTGGTGATCGGCGAAGGCGCCGACCAGATCGACGGCGGCGCGGGCGTCGACCGGCTGGTCGTGACCGGCGTCGCCGGCAATTTCATCGCCGATGCCTCCACGGTTCTCGGCCGGCTGTCCGACGGCACTCGCTTCGTCGGCTTCGAGGCCTATTCGATCACCGGCACCGCCGCCGCCAACGGCTTCCGCGGCCATGCCGGGGACGATGTTCTGGAAGGCGAAGGCGGCAACGACACGCTCGGCGGCATGGGCGGCAACGATGTGCTCGACGGCGGGACCGGCATCGACCTGCTGGACGGCGGCGACGGCAACGACAGGCTGATCGCCGGCGGCGGCGGTGCCGACACCCTCCGCGGCGGCGCGGGCATCGACATGGTCGAGATCGACCGCGCCGACGCCACCGCCGGCCTGACCTTCGCCTATGCCGGCCGTACCGCCACCCTGTCCGACGGCAGCGTGATCTCCGATGCCGAGATCTTCGACATCACCACGGGCTCCGGCAACGACAGGCTCACGGCCGGGGCGGCGCTGTTTGTCAGCTTCGACGGCGGTGCCGGCAACGACACCCTCACCGGCGGCGCCGGGGCCGATGCCCTGGACGGCGGCGCCGGCAACGACACGATCACCGGCGGCGACGGCGACGACGTCCTCTACGACGGCGACGGCATCAACACCCTCAATGCCGGCAATGGCGACGACGAGATCCATGTCGACATCCAGACGGCCGGCGCCGACACCACGATTGCCACCGGCGCCGGGAACGACGAGATCTATGTCGGCATCAACGGCACCGGCCCCACCGTGGTCGCCCGGATCGATGGCGGCGCGGGCACGGACTATGCCTGGGTCGACCGCAACGATCTCAACGTGGACATGAGCTTCACGCTGTCGGCCGATGCCCGGCTGAGCAATGGCGGCGTCGTCCTGCGGAACATCGAGCGCGTCCATATCGAGACCGGGTCGGGCAACGACCGCCTCACCGGCGGCGCGCTGGACGACGAGTTCAGGAGCTTCGGCGGCACCGACGTGCTCTCCGGCCTCGGCGGCAACGACACGCTCTTCGGCGGCGACGGCGCGGACACCCTGTCGGGCGGCGACGGCAACGACGTGCTGTGGGCCCGTGACGCCACCCGCGACGCCTTCGCCGACACGCTGGACGGCGGCGCCGGCAACGACGCCCTGCACATCAACAAGGGCGACGCCGCCGCCGGCGGGGCCGGCACCGACCGGGTCTTCATCGACTTCCGGGAGGAGACTGCCGGGGTGACCTTCACCTTCGGCACCGGCACGGTGAATGTCGACGCCACCACCCGCTTCAGCGGCATGGAGTCGCTGGAATTCGAAGGCAGCCGTGGCAACGACACGGTCACCGCCGGGGCGCTTGACGACCGGCTGGAGGGCAATGGCGGCAACGACATCCTCCGCGGCGGTGCTGGCAACGACATGCTGTTCGACGGCGCCGGCGCCGATCAGATCGACGGCGGCACGGGCGATGACAGCTTCACCCGCGACTATGGGACGGGCCAGGGCGTCGACCGGTTCGTCGGCGGCGACGGCGTCGACTCCCTGTCCTTCCTGGGCGACATCAATCTCTCCGCCATCGTCGACCTCGCCGACAGCAGCCGGAACAACGGGCTGGCGAAGGGACTGATCCTGTCGGGCTTCGAGATCGTCAACGGCACCAGCAACGACGACGACCTGCGCGGCGCCGCGGGCGGGGAGATGCTGTCGGGCGGCGGGGCCGACGACACGCTGGACGGCCGCGGCGGCGACGACACGCTGGAAGGCGGCGCGGCGGGCGACCTGCTGACCGGCGGCGCCGGCCGCGACCGCTTCGTCTTCGGCGCCGACGCCACCGCCTCGGGCGACCAGATCACCGACTTCGTCCGCGGCACCGACCTGATCGTGATCGATCGGGCGGACTTCGGGATGGCGGCGGGAGACCAACTGTCGCTCGTCACCGGCGCCGATCCGCACGCCACGGCGGCCGGCCCGCAATTCCTGTTCGAGACCGACACCGGCCGACTCTGGTTCGACGCCGACGGGACGGGCACGGATGCGGAGGCCGGGCTGGTGGTCACCCTGACCGGCGTGACGGCGCTGGCGCTGTCGGACTTCCTGCTGGCGTAGGATGTCCGAGGGGCGGAGCGGTCAGCGCCGGAACGGCCTGGCCGGCTCCGCCGCCGCGGCCCGGGGCCTCGTCGCCGCTGGACAGCGGCGGCGGGACTCGATAGGGAATGGGCCGGCGCCGGATTAGCTCAGTCGGTAGAGCAGCGGTTTTGTAAACCGAAGGTCGCGGGTTCGACCCCTGCATCCGGCACCATTCCCCCCTCTCCATCGCAGCGGCGACGCCGCGCGCCGGGCGTGACAGACCAGGATGCTCCGCCTATCCTGCCGGCATGTTTATGGCGTCCGGGAGTCGGGGCGCGCCGAGGGGTTCTCCGGGGGAATTTGATGCAGAATTCGACGATCCGCCGCGCCTGCTTTGTCTGCGGCTCGACCGAGGGCGAGACGGTGTTCGAGACGGCGATGGATGTCTGCGGCCTCGGCCACGTCACCTACGCCTTGCGCTGCTGCTCCCGCTGCGGACTGACACTGCAGGATCCCGCGGTGTCGCCCGAGACCATGCTGCGCCAGTACACCACCTTTTCGAACTACACCGTCTTCGAAGGCGGTGATCCGCCGCTGATCGACACCGCCCGGCGGATGCTCGCCATGGTCCAGGCCGAGGGCGTGCGGCCCGGCCGGATGTACGATGTCGGTTCCTCCAGCGGCTCGATGCTGTGGCATTTCCGCAAGCTGGGCTGGGCCGTGGCCGGCTGCGACCTGTCGCCCAAGGCGGTCGAGCAGGCGCGCGAGCGCAACGGCATCGAGGTCGACCTCGGCGGCGATGAGGAGACGCTGCCGCATCGCGGCGGCCAGGACCTGATCACCTTCTCGCATGTGCTGGAGCACATCTACGATCCGGCGGCGACGCTGCACCGGGTGCATGCCGCCCTGTCCGAGGGCGGGCTGCTGCTGCTCGAGGTGCCCTGCCTGGCCGCGCCGGAGGTCAATCCGCCCGGCCTGTTCATGATGGAGCACGTCAACTATTTCGACGAGACCTCGCTCGACAACCTGCTGGCCCGCACCGGCTTCGGCATCCTGCAGGCGCCGGTCACGGTCGATCACTACCCCTACCCCGTCATCACCGTGCTGGCCCGCAAGCAGGCACCGCAGCCCGACCGGCCGCTGATCGACGGCGTCGCCAAGAACCGCGCCTTCTGCACGGCCTATGGCGATGTCGAGAAGCGGCGCTGGGGCGCGGTCGAGGAGCGGCTGAAGGCCGCCATCCGCCCGGGCGAGGAGGTCTATGTCTGGGGCGCCGGGCTGCACACCTCGACCATGCTGGAGCGGACCTCGCTGGAGAGCCACGCGCGGATCCTGGCGATCACCGACCGCGACACCCAGAAGCATGGCCACGCCGTTGGCCGCCATGCCGTGATCCCACCCGACGACGTGCTGCGCAGCGGCCGCAAGGTGGTGATCTCCAGCTTCCCGTCCGAACGCCAGATCGGCGAGGGGCTGGTCCAGGCCGGCGTGGCCCGCGACCTGATCGTGTCGCCGCACGGGCAGTTCGCCCCGTAGGCCCCTCAGGCCGGTCGAGGCGGCGGGGCACGGCGCAGGCGCACCACGGCGGCATCGAGCGCCGACAGGAAGGTGGATTTGTCCTTGGCCACCATCGGCTTGTTGCCGCCGCCGACCGTGCCCATGGCGCGCAGATCGGCCATCAGCGCCCGGCTGGCCAGCGCCATGCCGATCGATTCCTTGGTGAAAGGCCGCCCGGTGTTGCCGATCACGGTCGCCCCTGATTTCAGGCAGCGGTCGGCCAGCAGGATGTCGGCGGTGACGACGATGTCGGACGGCCCGCAGCGCTCGGCGATCCAGTCGTCGGCCGCGTCGAAGCCGTCGCTGACGATCACCAGCTGGATGTGCGGGTCGCGCGGCACCAGCACGCCGCCATTGGTCACCACGAAGACCTCCAGCCCGTAGCGCTCGGCGACGCGGTAGATCTCGGCCTTCACCGGGCAGGCATCGGCGTCGACGAGGATGCGGATCGGGTCGGTCACGGGCGGCGGCACGGTTGCGGTCGGGACCGGAACCATAGCGGCGGCGGGGCCGTTGGTCCAAGCGCCGTTCCCAGCACAGGATCCGCTTTTCCAGAATGGTCGACACCACAGCCCCCGCCCCTTCCCCATCCGACGAGGCGCGGGCGAACGGGCTGCGCTATGTCTCCGACACCGATCCCGGCATTAGCCGACGCCGGTCCGGCACGGGCTTCGCCTACCGCATGCCGGATGGCAGCCCGGTGCGCGACCGGGAGACGCTGGCCCGGATCCGCAAGCTGGCCATTCCGCCCGCCTACACCGAAGTCTGGATCTGCCTGGACCCGCGCGGCCATCTGCAGGCCAGCGGGCGCGACCAGCGCGGCCGCAAGCAGTACCGCTACCATCCGCGCTGGAAGGCGGCGCGGGCGGAGACGAAATACAACCGGATGGTCGCCTTCGGCCGCGCCCTGCCCCGCATCCGCAAGCGGGTCGACGCCGACCTGGCGCAGCGCGGCCTGACGCGAAACAAGGTGCTGGCCGCGATCGTGCGCCTGCTGGAGGCGACGCTGATCCGCATCGGCAACGACGAATACGCCAAGACGAACAAGAGCTTCGGCCTGACCACCTTGCGCAAGCGCCATGTCGATGTCGAGGGCGGTGCCGTGCGCTTCGAGTTCAAGGCCAAGAGCGGCCGGCTGCACCGGGCCGCCTTCCGCGACCGCCGCATCGCCCGCATCGTCCGGTCCTGCCAGGACCTGCCGGGCCACCGGCTGTTCCAATATGTCGACGACGAGGGCGAGCGGCATTCGGTCGGGTCGGAGGAGGTGAACGCGTATCTGCGCGAGATCGCGGGCCAGGACTTCACCGCCAAGGATTTCCGCACCTGGGCCGGGACGCTGCTGGCGGCGCAGATCCTGGCCACGGAGACCGATCCGGAAGCGCCGCCGACCAAGGCCGCGGTGGTGCGCTGCATCGAGCAGGTGGCGGTGCAGCTGGGCAACACGCCGGCGGTGTGCCGGGCCTGCTATGTCCATCCCGGGGTGGTCGGCGCCTTCCTCGACGGCGACCTCGCGGCGACCCTGCGCTGGCCGCCGGGCGACGATCCCGACGGCCGCCGCGGCGAGGCCGCGCTGCTGCGCTTCCTGAAGCGGCTGGAGGTCGGGGCCTCCGGCCGCGCCTGACCACTTCCTTACAAATCGTACAGGCCCGGAATACGGCTTGACCGCTTCGCCTCGCGGCGCGATATCGGCCCTGTCGGGACAAGCGCCCGATGCAACAAGGATCCGCCGCTCCGATGAGCACGCCCAGTCGACCTAGCGCGACTTTGCCGGCGCCGACGCTGCGAGCCTGACCCTCCGGGTCCGGTTCACCTCGTCGCGCGGCCAAGCCGCGCCGGTGCGAGGTGAACCCGATGAAGCACCAGTCTCTTAACCATCGTCCGTCCTATCGGCGCCTCTCCCTGGAGGGTGACGTCCGAAGGCTACGCTGACGCCGGCACATCGCCGGCCGTTCCGCACCGCGCATCCCCACGGATGCGCGGCGATTGCGACTGCCTGCCTTCCGGACGGACATCATGACCTTCCACTATCCCGCCCTCGCGGCGGAGCGTCCGCGCTATCTGCCCAATCTCTGGGACCTTGTGGCGTTCGCCCTCGTCTTCGGCGCCATCGTGCTGGTCGCCCATGGCGGCCGCGCCACCCTGGCGCCGCTGGCCGGCCTCGAGCAGACGCCGATCTCGCTCGATCCCATGGCGCTGCCCGAATACGCGCTGCGCACCACGCTGCGCATGCTGGCGGCGATCGTCGCCTCGCTGGTCTTCACCTTCGTCTACGCCACCGCCGCGGCCAAGAGCCGGCGGGCGGAGATGGTGCTGATCCCGCTGCTCGACATCCTGCAGTCGGTGCCGGTGCTGGGCTTCCTGTCCTTCACTGTGGTCGGCTTCATGGCCCTGTTCCCGGGCCAGGTGCTGGGCGTCGAATGCGCCGCGGTGTTCGCCATCTTCACCTCCCAGGCCTGGAACATGACCTTCAGCTTCTACCAGTCGCTGAAGACCGTGCCGCGCGACCTGGACGAGGCCAGCCGCAGCTTCCGCCTGTCGTCGTGGCAGCGCTTCTGGCGGCTGGAGGTGCCCTTCGCCATGCCCGGCCTGGTGTGGAACACCATGATGTCGATGTCGGGCGGCTGGTTCTTCGTGGTGGCGTCGGAGGCGATCTCGGTCGGCGACACCACCATCACCCTGCCTGGCGTCGGCTCCTATGTCGCCAAGGCGATCGACAGCCGTGACCTCGCCGCCGTCGGCTGGGCCGTGCTGGTGATGGGCGCGGTGATCCTGGCCTATGACCAGCTGCTGTTCCGGCCGCTGGTGGCGTGGGCCGAGAAGTTCCGGTTCGAGCAGTCGGCCGGCACCACCCGGCCGCATTCCTGGCTGCTGACCCTGGTGCAGCGCACCCGGCTGTTCCAACTGGCGCTGTCGCCGGTCGGCTTCCTGACCCGCACCGTGTCGCGCCGGCGCTTCGCCTTCATCCCGGCCGGGACGATCGATGACGGCATGGTGGCCCGGATCTGGTCCAGCCGCTGGGCCGACCGGGGCTTCATCGCCCTGCTGCTGGCGGCGATCGCCTACGCCCTGTGGCAGATTGTCGGCTTCGTCGCCACCGAGCTGAGCTGGGGCGATGCCGGCGAGGCGCTGCTGCTCGGCACCTATACCCTGATCCGGGTCGTGGTGCTGATCGCGCTGGCGACGGTGGTCTGGGTGCCGATCGGCGTCTGGGTCGGGCTGCGCCCCCGCGTTGCCGAGCGGGTGCAGCCGCTGGCCCAGTTCCTGGCCGCCTTCCCGGCCAACATCGCCTTCCCCTTCGCGGTGGTGGCGATCGTGAGGCTGGGCCTCGACCCCGACATCTGGCTGGCGCCGCTGATGGTGCTGGGCACCCAGTGGTACATCCTGTTCAACGTCATCGCCGGCGCCAGCGCCTTCCCGACCGACCTGAGGGAGGCGGCGGCCAGCTTCCGCATCGGCGGCTGGAACTGGTGGCGCAAGGTGATCCTGCCCGGGATCTTCCCCTACTACGTCACCGGGGCGATCACCGCCTCGGGCGGGTCCTGGAATGCCAGCATCGTCGCCGAGGTGGCGAGCTGGGGCGACACCACCCTGACCGCGCACGGCCTCGGCGCCTACATCGCCCAGGCCACCGCCGCCGGCGACTATCCCCGCATCGTGCTCGGCATCGCCGTGATGTCGGTCTTCGTCTCCCTGTTCAACCGGCTGCTGTGGCGGCCGCTGTTCACCTTCGCCGCCCGCCGGCTGCGCCTCGACTGAGGGCCACGACCATGTACCAGACCATTGCCCACACCCCGGTCACGAAGGTGGCCGCCCATAAGACTCTTGGGGACCGACCGGTCCTGATCGACATCGCCGGCGTCCGGCAGGCCTATCACAAGGGCGACAACGACCTGCTGGTGCTCGACGACGTGTCGATGACCATCCGCGAGGGCGAGATCGTCGGGCTGCTCGGCCGCTCCGGCTCCGGCAAGTCCTCGCTGCTGCGGATCATCGCCGGTCTCGTGCCGCCCAGCGCCGGCCGGGTCAGCTGGTGCGGCCGTCCGGTCGCCGGCCCGTCCGAGGGCCTGTCGATGGTGTTCCAGAGCTTCGCCCTGTTCCCCTGGCTGACCGTGCTGCAGAACGTCGAGATCGGGCTGGAGGCCCAGGGCATCCCGGCCGCCGAGCGGCGGCGTCGGGCGCTGGAGGCGATCGACCTGATCGGCCTGGACGGCTTTGAGAGCGCCTATCCGAAGGAGCTGTCGGGCGGCATGCGCCAGCGCGTCGGCTTCGCCCGCGCTTTGGTGGTGC
This sequence comes from Inquilinus limosus, assembly GCA_019508225.1. Taxonomy (GTDB): domain Bacteria; phylum Pseudomonadota; class Alphaproteobacteria; order DSM-16000; family Inquilinaceae; genus Inquilinus; species Inquilinus limosus_D. The sequence continues at coordinate 20,271 of JAEKLZ010000159.1, forward strand.
ATCCCCGGCTGATGCTGATGGACGAGCCGTTCTCGGCGCTGGACGTGCTGACGGCGGAGACGCTGCGCACCGACCTGATCGACCTGTGGATGGAAGGCCGGCTGCCGATCAAGTCGATCCTGATGGTGACGCACAACATCGAGGAGGCGATCCTGATGTGCGACCGCGTCCTGATCTTCTCCGCCAACCCCGGTCGGGTGGCGGCGGAGATCAGGATCGACCTGCCGCATCCGCGCAACCGGCTGGACCCGGAGTTCCGGCGGATGGTCGACGACATCTACGCCCGGATGACCAATCGCGGCCCGGCGGAGAAGGCCGGACCCAAGGCGGGTTTCCCCGGCACTGGCATCGGCCTGGAGCTGCCGCATGTCTCGACCAACCTGATGTCGGGCCTGATGGAGGCGCTGGCCGCGGCACCCTATAACGGCCGGGCCGACCTGCCGGACCTGGCGGCGACACTGCAGATGGAGGCGGACGAGCTGTTCCCGATCGCCGAGACGCTGCAGCTGCTGCGCTTCGCCGAGCTGGCCGATGGCGACATCCACCTGACCGAGCATGGGCGGCTGTTCGCGGAATCCGACGTCGACCACCGCAAGCGGCTGTTCGCGGCGCATCTGCTGGCGCATGTGCCGATCGCGGCGCTGATCCGGCGGGTGCTGGACGAGCGCCCGAGCCATCGCGCCCCACGGCTGCGCTTCAGCGAGGAGCTGGAGGATTTCATGTCCGAGGACCGGGCCGAGGAGACCCTGCGCGCCGCGGTGTCCTGGGGCCGCTACGCCGAGCTGTTCGCCTATGACGGCGAGAGCGGCCAGTTCAGCCTGGAGGATCCGGTTTAAGGAAACCGCGCTCTCTGCGTTGCCTCTCCCGTTTACGGGAGAGGTCGGAGACGCGAAGCGGCTCCGGGTGAGGGTTCTTCGTCGAGGCCGGGGCCAGCCCTCACCCGGTCGTCCTTCGGACGCCCGACCTCTCCCGCCAGGCGGGAGAGGCAACGCGAAAGTCTAGGCCGACACCAGGCTCCTTGAACCCCTACCGCGGAAACCGCAGCAGCGACTCCAGCCCTTTCTGCCCGCGCGCCAGTAGCCGGGCCCGGGCATCGCCCTGCGGCGGGTCGCCCGCGGCGCCGCGCAGCACGGCCAGCAGCCGCTCCAGCACCACCTGCGCCTCCCCGTCATGCTGGTTGCAGGGATCGAGATAGAAGTAGTGGTGCTCGACCTCGTGGTCGCGGACGATCACCGGCGGGTCGCCGGCGGCCAGGCGGTCGGCCACGTCCCAGGCAGCCAGGCCGGCCTTGGCCGGGTCGATCGTCACCTTGAGCCGGTCGAGCGGGTTGTCGGTCGGGTCCGGCTCGATCACCGCGGTCACGCCGGGCAGCCCGGCCAGGCCCTCGTGCCAGAGCTTGAGGTGGCCGTCCTCGCGCGCCCGGGCCGCGGCGTGGTCGCGCTTCTCCCAGGCATCGAGCGCGGCGATGGTGCCGACCACGCCCTCCTTGCCGACCTTCATGCCGCGGCCGATGCCCCGGTTCTGCAGGAAGGCGGCGCGCACCAGGTCCTCGCGCCCGGCGACGATGCCGGCGGTCGGGCCGCCCAGGAACTTGTGCGCGCTGTAGATCACGAGGTCCGCGCCCTTGGCCAGGAAGCCGGTCAGGTCGTATTCCGAGGCGGCGTCGACGATCACCGGCACGCCCTTGGCGCGGCAGATCGCGGCGAACTCCTCGAGCGGGATCTGGCCGTATTGCACGACATGGTGCGAAACCACGCAGAGCGCCGCGGCCGTACGCTCGGTGATAGCGCCGTCCAGCTGGTAGCCCGCGGCCGCGGTGGCGGTGCCGACCGGCACCACCCTGGCGCCGGCCAGCCGCACCGCCTGGTCGACCGGGGCGCCGTAGCTGACCATGTGGCCGACCTGCAGCAGCACCTCGGTCTTCGGCAGGCCGGCCGTGTCCGGCAGCCGCTCGATCGCCAGCAAGTCGTCGCCGGTCATGGCGCCGGCCACGGCCAGGCTGATCCCGGCCGAGGCCGAAGCGGTGACGAAGCCGGCCTCGGTGCTGCAGGACTTCGCGATCCGGGCGCTGGCCTTGCGCTGCAGGTCGGTGATCTCGACGAATTGCGGCAGCACCTCGGCGACGGCCTGCACCGCCTCCGGCACCACGATCGAGGCGCCCAGCGAGGTCATGGTACCGGAGACGTTGATCACCGGGCGCAGGCCCAGGCGGCGGCGGATATCCTCGTTCGACTTCATGGCCCTATCCTTCAGCGCGCGAATTCGACGATGGCTTCGATCTCGACGGTGATCTGGCCCGGCAGCGACCCCATGCCGACGGCGGAGCGGGCATGGCGCCCGATCTCCGGCCCGAACAACTCGACGAACAGGTCGGAGCAGCCGTTGATCACCGCGGGATGATGCTCGAACTCCGGCACGGCGTTGACCATGCCGAGCAGCTTTACGATGCCGGTGATGCGATTGAGGTCGCCCAGCGCCTCCTGCATCACCGCGATCAGGTTGATCCCGGTCAGCCGAGCGTGGCGATAGGCGGTCTCGCGGTCGACCGTGGCGCCGACCTTGCCGCGATGCATGAAGCCGTCGGCCTCGGTCGGACCCTGGCCGGACAGGAACACCAGCTGGCCGGAGATCCGGTGGGTCTCGAAATTCGCGACCGGCGGCGGCGCCTTGGGCAGCGTGATGCCGAGCGCGGCAAGGCGGTCGTAGACGTTGGGCATGGTCAGTCCGTCGTTTGGTCGTTCAGTTCGGCGTCGCGGATGCAGGCGACGAAGCGCCCGGGCTCGCGCTCGGCCAGCGGCGGCACCGCCTGGGCGCAGGCCTCCACCGCCATCGGGCAGCGGGTGCGGAACACACAGCCGGAGGGTGGCGCGATCGGGCTGGGGATGTCGCCCTTCAGGATGATGCGGTCGCGCTTGGCCCGCGGGTCCGGCACCGGCGCGGCCGACAGCAGCGCGCGGGTGTAGGGATGGCGCGGCCGGTCGTAGACCAGGCGGGTCGGCCCCTTCTCCATGATCCGGCCGAGATACATCACCACGATCTCGTCGCAGAGATAGTCGACCACGGCGAGGTCATGGGCGACGAACAGCAGGGTCAGGCCGAGGTCGCGCTGGATGTCCTGGATCAGGTTCAGCACCTGGGCCTGGACCGAGACGTCCAGTGCCGAGACCGGCTCGTCGGCGACGATGAAGTCGGGCTCCACCGCCAGGGCCCGGGCGATGCCGATGCGCTGGCGCTGGCCGCCGGAGAATTCATGCGGGAACCGGCGCTGGTGGTCGGCGTTGAGGCCGACCCGCTCCAAGAGCTCGCCGATCCGCTGGCTACGGCGGCCGCGGGCCAGGCCGTGCGTGTCCAGCGCCTCGCCCAGGATCTCGGCCACGCTCATGCGCGGGTTGAGGCTGGCATAGGGGTCCTGGAACACGATCTGCATCCGCCGGCGCCAGGCGCGGAACGCGCGCTCCGGCAGGGCCGTGATATCGGTGCCGTCGAACATCACCCGGCCGCCGGTCGGCTCGATCAGCCGCAGGATGGCGCGGCCGGTGGTGGTCTTGCCGGAGCCGGATTCGCCGACCAGCCCGACGATGCTGCCGCGTCGGATCGACAGGCTGACATTCTCGACCGCGCGGACGACGCGGCCGCCGCCGATCGGGAAATGCACCGACAGGTTCTGCACGTCGAGCAGCGGCGCGGCGGGATCGACGTCACTTCGGAGGACGGCGGCGGTCACAGCTGATCGGTCCTCCGGCAGCGGGAGCGGTGGCCGGCCTGCACCGCGTCGAGGCCGGGCACGGCGGCCTCGCAGGCCGTCTCGGTCAGCGGGCAGCGCGGCGCGAAGGCGCAGCCGGGCGGCAGGGCCATGATGCTGGGCACCGTGCCCGGGATCGGCTGCAGCCGGGCGTCGTCGTGCCGGCCGCCGGTGCGGGCGTTCGGGATGCAGGACAGCAGGCCGCTGGTGTAGGGGTGGCGCGGCCGGTCGAACAGGTCGAGCACCGGCGCCTCCTCCACCACCCTTCCGGCATACATCACGGCGACGCGGTGCGCGATCTCGGCCACCACGCCCATATTGTGGGTGACGAACAGGATCGACATGCCGATCTCGGCCTGCAGCCGGCGCAGCAGGTCCAGGATCTGGGCCTGGATGGTGACGTCCAGCGCGGTGGTCGGCTCGTCCGCGATCAGCATCGACGGATTGCAGGACAGGGCCAGCGCGATCATCACCCGCTGGCGCATGCCGCCCGACATCTGGTGCGGATAGTCGTTCAGCCGCGACGCCGCCGCCGGGATCTCGACCAGATCCAGCATCTCCCGGGCGCGGGCCATCGCCTTCCCGCGGCCGACGCCCTCATGCAGCTGCACCGCCTCGGCGATCTGGTCGCCGACGGTGAACAGCGGGTTCAGGCTGGTCATCGGCTCCTGGAAGATCATCGCGATCTCGGCGCCGCGCAGCTTGCGCAGCTGCGACTGGGACGCGCGGGCCAGGTCGTGCGTCGTGCCCTTGCGGTCGCGGAAGCGGATGGCGCCGCTCTCGATGCGGCCGGCGGGCTTGGGCAGCAGGCCCATGATCGACAGGCTGGTGACCGACTTGCCGGAGCCGGATTCGCCGACGATCGCCAGCGTCTCGCCGCGCGCCAGGTCGAAGGACACGCCATCGACCGATTTGGCGATGCCGTCCCGGCTGTGGAACCAGGTCCGCAGATCCTCGACCGCCAGGACGATGTCGCGGCTGCTGGCGCTCATCCGTGGATCGCCGGGTCGAACAAGCGCGCCGCCTTCACCGACTTGATGCCCAGCACCGCGTGACGCGGCGTGAACAGCTTGTCGAGCGTGGCGCTGTCGCCGGAGGAATCCGGCAGCGTCACCGACGCATCCTCCAGCCCGAAGACGGTGAAATCCGCCTCCGCCCCTACCCGCAGATTACCCTCGGCCGGCAGCCCGACCACGGAGCGCGGGCGGGTGCTGGCGGCGGCCACCACCTCGGCGAAGGGCATGCCGACGGCCAGCAGCTTCGACATGGTGGTCGCCATGTCCCAGACCGGGCCTTCGATCGAGCGCAGATGCAGATCGGTGGAGATCGAGAAGGGATGCAGGCCGCGCTCGATCCCGGCCCGCGCCACCTTGAAGGAGAAGGAGGCGCCGCCATGCCCGACATCGAGCCGCACCCCGGCCGCCGCCACCTGCTTGGCGATGCCGAACAGCTCCTCATCCTCCAGGATGTTGCCGCCCGGCTTGCCGTGGAAGCAGTGGGTCAGGACATCGCCGGGGGTCAGCACCGCCAGCACCTCCTCCAACAGCGGCGGCGGCTCGCCGACATGGACCATCAGCGGCAGCTTGGCGATCTTCGCCACCTTCTTGGCGATCTTCACCGGGGTGATGCCCCAGGCGCCGGTCACCGTGCTGCAGGCCCGGCATTTGATGCCGCGGATGATGTCGCGGTTGGCCTCGATCACCGCCAGCGTGCGGGTGATGTCGATCGAGCGCTGGTCGATCAGCTCGCTGACCCGGTTGCAGGCGACGAGGCCGATCGAGCCGATGTTGAGGAAGGCCACCACCCGCTCCGCCGCTGGCTCGGCGATGAACTCGCGGAAGCCGACGAAGTTGCCCTCGCCGGCCGAGCCGGCGTCGACGATGGTGGTGACGCCATGCGCCAGCCCGCCCTGGGACGGGCGGATCGAGATGTCGGTGCCGCCGTGATAGACATGGGCGTGCAGGTCGGCCCAGCCGGGCGACACCCAGCCGCCCTGGCCATCGACGATCTCGGCATCGGCGGGGGCGTCGAGCCCCTGCCCCACCGCCGCCACGCGGCCGTCGGCGATCAGGATGTCGATCGGGGTGTCACCGGAGTGATCGGGGAAGCCGACCGGATGGGCGGCGCGGATCAGGACAGGCATCACAGTTCCTTGCGCAGGCGGGGGTCGAGGATGTCGCGCAGGCCGTCGCCGACCATCTGCAGCGACACCACCGACAGCACGATGGCGAGGCCGGGGAAGACCATCATCCAGTCGGCCGAGCCCATATATTGCTGGCCGGCATTGATCATGGTCCCCCAGGTGGGGATTTCGGGCGAGACGCCGACGCCGAGGAAGGACAGGCCGGCCTCGGCCAGGATGGCGTAGGCGAAGATGAAGGTGCCCTGCACCAGGATCGGCGACCACAGGTTGCGCAGGACATGGGCGGTGACGATGCGCCAGGTCGAGACGCCGAGCGCCCGCGCCGCCTCGACGAAGGGCAACTCGCGGATCACCAGGGTCGAGGCGCGGACGATGCGGGCCAGGCGCGGCGTGTAGACGATGCCGAGCGCCAGGATGACGTTGACCAGCGACGGCCCCAGCGCCGCGACCAGCGAGATCGCCAGCAGGATGTCCGGGAAGGCCATCATTGCGTCGATCACCCGGGCCACCACCTTGTCGGCCGACCGGAAGAAGCCGGCGACGAGACCCAGCACGATGCCCAGCACCGAGGACAGGATGACGACGGAAAAGCCGACGAACAGCGACAGCCGGCCGCCATAGACGGCACGGGTGAAGACATCGCGGCCGAACTCGTCGGTGCCGAACCAATGCGCCACGCTGGGCGGCTTCAGCCGGTTCACGATCGACAGCTTCTGCGGCGCGTAGCCGGTGATGTACGGCGCGAAGGCTGCGGCCAGGACCAGCACCACCAGGATGATCAGGCCGATCAGCGCGGTCTTGCGGCGGACCAGCAGGCGGGCGAGCTTCATGCGCTCGCCGGCGACCGATAGGGAGGCGGTGGCGGCCATCAGGTGCGCACCCTGGGGTCGACGAAGAGATAGAGCAGGTCGATGACGAGATTGACCAGGACGTAGAGCGCCGCGATCACCAGCAGCGCCCCCTGGATCACCGGGTAGTCGCGCCGCAGCACGCCGTTGACCACGAGGTTGCCAACGCCCGGCAGGCCGAACACCGTCTCGGTGACGACGGCGCCGGAGACCAGCAGCGCGGTGGTCAGGCCGATCACGGTCAGGATCGGGATCAGCGCGTTTTTGAGGGCGTGCTTCAGCACCACCTTCCGCTCCGGCAGGCCCTTGGCCCGGGCGGTGCGGACATAGTCGTCGTTCAGCACGTCGAGCATGCTGGCGCGGGTGAAACGGGTGATCAGGGCGGAGTTGACGAGGCCGAGCACGATCGCCGGCAGCACCAGATGGCTCATCCGGTCGAGGAAGCCGGCGCCCGGCCCGCCATAGCCGGCGACCGGGAACCAGCCGAGCTTGACCGAGAAGATCTGCATCAGGATCAGGCCCAGCCAGAAGCTGGGAATGCTGGCGGTGAGCATCGACACGGTCAGCACCGACTGGTCCAGCACCGAGCCGCGCCAGACGGCGGAGGCGATGCCGACCGGCAACGCGATGGCGACCGCGATCAGGATCGACAGCACGGTCAGCATCAGCGTCGGCTCGGCCCGGTCGCCGATCGCCTCGAGCACTGGCTGGTTCAGGAAGATCGACTGGCCGAGATTGCCGACCGCGATCTCGCCGAGCCAGGTGACGTATTGCACCGGCAGCGGCTGATCGAGGCCGAGCTTGGCTCGCAGCTCGACGATGTCCGACGGCTGGGCATCGGGACCGAGCATGACCGCGGCGGGGTCCCCCGGCGTCACCCGGATGATGACGAAGACGACCGTCGCCACGATGAACATCACCGCGACCATGCCGATCAGGCGATTGACGATGTAGGAGAGCATGGGGTCAGGCCGCCTTTCGGTGGGCCGAGCCCGGCCGGTCGGCCAGCGTCGCCCCCTCACCCTCCCGGCCCAAGCGGGCCGGGCCCCTCCCTCTCCCCAAGGAGAGGGAATGTTTACCTCTCCCCCGGGGAGAGGTCGGAACCGCGGCAGCGGTTCCGGGTGAGGGGGTGGCACCGGCCCATCCGGCAGCAGTGCATTGCACCCGAGCGGCCCTCACTTCTCCACCCACGTGTTCCAGAAGAACGGCCAGGGCGACGGGTCGTAGCCCTTCAGCTTCGGCGACTTGGCCGACAGCGCGTTGAAGTCGCCGACCTTGATGAACGGCACCTCGGCCATGATCGCGGCCTGGACGTCGCCGTACAGCTTCGCCCGCCGCGCCGGGTCCGAGGCCGCGTTGAAGGCGTCGAAGGCGGTGCGGCGCCGCTCGGTCGACCACCAGCCCGGGCCGCTCTCGGACATGCCGAGATTCAGCGCCGGCTCCGGCAGGAACGGGCTGTGGGTGAAGAAGATGTCCCACAGCGCCGGGTCGTTGCGGCGCTGGGTCAGCGTCGCCCAGTCCGACACCTGCAGGTCGACCTTGAAGCCGGCCGCCTTCAGGTATTCCGCCGCCACCAGCGCCATCTTGTAGTGGAACTCGTATTGCTGGCTGGTCAGGATCCGGATCGGCTCGCCGGCATAGCCGGCCTTGGCCATCAGCTCCGCCGCCTTCTCCGGGTTGCCCTGGTCGTAGCTGTCGACCCCGGCGTCGCTGCGCCACGGGAAGCCCGCCGGATACATGGCGCCGTCGACCGCGAAGAACTCCGGCTTGCCGAAGGCGGCCAGCATCATGTCGCTCTCGCTCAGCGCCGCCTGCACCGCCTGGCGCAGCTCCAGCTTCGCCAGCGGCCCCTGCTTCGTGTTCAGCATCATGATCGGATAGCCGAAGGACTTCAGGATCACCGGCTCGGTGAGGCCGGTCAGCCGATCGTAGGATTCGACCGGCAGCAGGTCGGAGAAGTCGTACTGGCCGGAGATCGCGCCCTCGATCCGGGTGTTGGCGTTCGGCACCGGGATGAAGCGGATCTCGTCGAGATATGCCGTGCGCCGGCCGGCATAGCGGCTGGGCTCCTCGGCTCGCGCCGCGTAGCCGTCGAAGCGGGTCAGCAGGATGTACTGGTCGGGCTTGCGCTCGGCCAGCTTGTAAGGGCCGGTGCCGACCACGTCGGTCAGCGGCTCGTCCATATGCGCCTTCGGCATGATCACCGCGGCGCTGTTGTTGAAGGCCAGCAGCGACAGCAGCGGGGCATAGGCCTGCTTCAGCCTGATCTGCACCGCGAGATCGCCGGTCGCCGAGACGCTCTCGATCATCGGCGCCGCCTGCTTGCCGCGCGAGGCCACCCGCATCCAGCGCTCGAGCGAGGCGACGACATCGGCCGCGGTCAGCTTTTCGCTGTCATGGAAGGTGACGCCGGAGCGGAGCTTGATGTCGTAGGTCCGGCCGTCCTCGGAGATCGCCGGCATCGCCTCGGCCAGCAGCGGCTGCAGCTTCCACTCGGCGTCGAAGGTGAACAGCGTCTCGTAGACGTGCTGGGTGATCATGCCCAGCAGATCGCCGGTGTTCGCCATCGGGTCGAGCGTCGGCGGCTCGCCGATGGTGGCGACATCGATCTTGCCGCCCTTGACCGGGTCGGCGACCACAGCACCCGGTACCAGGGCGGCGGCCACGAGAAGGGAGAGCAGCAGGCGGCGCATGGGCTGGCTTTCGATTCCTTCGATCGGCGACGGGACCACCCCCTCACCCTCCCGCCGCCTTCGGCGTCGGGCCCCTCCCTCTCCCCGAGGAGAGGGAATTCACCTCTCCCTGGGGAGAGGTCGAAATCGCGCAGCGATTTCGGGTGAGGGGTTGTCCCGGCGGTCACTTCTCGACGTAGGCGTTCCAGAAGTACGGCCACGGGGCCGGAGTCACGCCCTGCAGCGCCTTCGACCTGGCCGAGAGGGCGTTGAAGTCGCCGACCTTGATCAGCGGCACCTCGTCGGCCATCACCTGCTGCACGCCGGCCCAGAGCTTCACCCGCTCGTCTTGCGTCAACGCCTGGTTGAAGGCGCCGACCGCCTTGTCCTTGGCCGGCGTGTCCCACCAGCCGGGCGAGCCCTTGGCCAGGGCGCCGATCAGCGCCGGCTCCGGCAGGAACGGGCTGTGGCTGATATAGATGTCCCAGAGCGCCGGGTCGGCGCGGCGCTGGGTCAGCGTCGCCCAGTCGGTGACATCGAGGGTGACCTGGAAGCCGGCGGCCTTCAGGTACTCCGCCGCCACCAGCGCCATCTTGTAGTGGAACTCGTATTGCCGGCTGGTCAGGATCCGGATCGGCTTCTGGCCGTCATAGCCGGCCTCGGTCAGCAGCTTCTGCGCGCCCTCGGCATCGCCCTTATTGTAGACCTCGGTGCCGACCTCGGACCGCCAGGGATAGCCTTCCGGGTACATGGCGCCGTCCAGGGCGTAGAAGTCGGTGCTGCCGAAGGCGGCGGCCAGCATGTCCTCCTCGTTCAGCGCCAGCTGCACCGCCTTGCGCAGCTTCAGGTCGCTGAGCAGGCCCTGCTTGGTGTTCATGACGAAGACCGGCCAGCCGAACGGCTTCAGGATGATCGGCTCCGACGCCCCGGCCTTGACCTTGTCGAAGGCCTCGACCGGCAGGGAATCGGTGTAGTCGAACTGGCCGGCCACCGCGCCCTCGACCCGGGTGTTGGCGTTCGGCACCGGGGTGAAGCGGATCTCGTCCAGATACTGCTTGCGGGCGCCGCCATAGCCGTTCGGATCGCCTTCGCGCGGCTTGTAGCCGTCGAAGCGGACCAGCTGGATGTACTGGTCGGGCACCCGCGCCTTCAGCATGTAGGGGCCGCTGCCGACGATGTCCTTCAGCTCCGGCGCGATCTTCTCCGACGGCAGGATCACCGCGGCGCTGTTGTTGAAGGCCAGCAGCGCCAGCAGCGGCGCGAAGGGCTGCTTCAGCGAGATCTTGATGGTCGAGGCGTCGACCTTCTCGATCGCCTCGATGTTGGCGGCGGCCAGCTTCCCGCGCGACGCCACCTCGGTCCAGCGCTTCAGCGAGGCGACGACGTCGTCGGCGTCCAGCGCCGAGCCGTCGTGGAAGGTCAGGCCCTGGCGGATCTTGATGGTGTAGACGCGACCGTCGGCGCTGATCTCCGGCATCGCGTCGGCGACCAGCGGCGTGACGCTCCAATTGGCGTCGAAGGTGTAGAGCGTCTCGAAGATGTGCTGGCTGATGATGCCGACCAGATCGGCGGTGCTGACCATCGGGTCGAGCGTCGGCGGCTCACCGATCGTCGCCACGGTGATCGTCCCGCCCTTGGCCGGGGCGGCCGTGGCGCCGGAGGAGAGCGGCAGGATCGCGAGCGCGACCACGCCGAGAATTCGCAGCTTCATCCGCAGCATTGACACCCCCTGTCGTGAGCTTCTAGTATTCCATTATTAGGAAACAACATCTTCCGTTGCGGAATACGCTAGTGCCATTGCCGGCGGGACGTCAACCCATCCGATCGGATCCGAACGGCGGAAATGCTCGGCGATTGACCGCAATGCGGGACAAAGCCTAGCCTCAAGGGCTTGAGAACTATACCACTCGGCCGGAGCATCGGCCGGGAGCAGGCGGGACAGCATCATGGCGGAAGCAGCGGCGGCCAAGGCCGAGAGGGTGAGCGAGCGCAGCCGGGTCAGCGGTATCGAGCGCGCGGTGCAGATCTGCGACCACCTGCTGGCCGCGGGCCGCCCCCTCACCGCCTATGACGTGTCCAAGGCGCTGGGCGCGCCGATGTCGACGATCTACGGCGTGGTGGATTCGCTGCTGCGCCAGGACCTGCTGTCGCGCGACGGCGACGGCCTGCTGTGGTTCGGCCCCCGCCTCTACCATTACGGCCTGGCCTATGGCCGCAGCCTGAACCTGCTGGAGACCGCGTCGCAGGAGATGCGGGAGCTGAGCCGCCTGCTGGGCGAGACGGTGCAGATCTGCGGCCGCGACGACGGCCATATGGTGGTGCTGGCGATGGCCGAGCCCGCCGGGCATTTCCGGGTGTCGTCCAAGATCGGCACCCGGGTGCCGCTGAACTGGACCGCCTCCGGCCGGCTGCTGATCGGCCACCTGCCCTGGGCCGAGCGGGTCGATCTGATGCGCCGCGCCGCCCAGCCCTCGCCCACCGGCATGGCCGAGACCGACCCGGACACGCTGTGCCGAATCGCGGAGGCGGCGCTGACCGAGAAGCTGGCGATCCAGCTGAGCGAATCCGACTTCGCCGTCGCCTGCATCGCCGCGCCTATCTGTACGTCGAACGGCGAATGCGACGCCACGATCAGCGTCGTGCTGCCGGAGCAGAAGGCGCGCGAGCGCGAGCGCACCTACAGCGTCGCGGTGCAGGAAGCGGCGAGCCGGATCGAGCGCCTGCTCGGCTGGACGGCCTGAGGTGCCGTGGCTGAGGCGCCGGGGCTGAGGCCGTGACCTAGCGGCGCCGGCCCGCGAGGTCGCGGGCCACCGGGTCCGCCATCTGATCGAAGGCGGCCGCCTCGGCGATCGCGGTGCGCAACGCCCGGCGCTTCTCCGCGACATAGGCGGCGCCGGTGATGCCGGCCGGGGCCGACGAGTCACCGTGGCGGAAGGCCCGCCGCGCCCGGCTGGTCGCCTGCGCCACCTGCTTGGCCCGGGTTATCTGGCGTGTGAAATCGCGATCCATGGCGATCACTCCCTCGGTTTGGATATGCGGCCGCAGCCGCATCCGGTCGGCGCCGTTGACCCCACAACGCATGGATCGGCCGCGGCGTTCCCCGAGACCACGACGGACTGTCGCCGCCGCGATGCTTGACGCTCTATCCCTCGCCGTCACAGTCTCCGGAAGGCTCGAAGCGGCGCACGCATGCCTATTGTTAACATAAGATTTTGTGAGAAAATAATCCTTAAGACGATAGTCATTTCCGCGACTGCACACCTCCCTCCTCCACTCGAGGCGGAAACGTATTTTCGTTGAACATCCTGAAAGGAAATGTCCAACTAGGCTCTTCTGTTTGAATCGAACTTACTCATAGCGGGGGGAGCATATTCATGGCCACATTCACCGGCTCCAATGGCGCCGAAATCCTGCCGAACCTGCTCATCGGTCCGGTCCAAGCCGTCGGCAACGACTTCATCGACGCGTTGGGCGGGGATGACATCGCTATCGGCTGGTCCGGCGACGATGTGATTCGCGGCGGCGGGTGATCCTCAGCCTGACCCTGCCGATCCTCGGCATCAACATCCAGCTCACCGGCGCCTCGCAGGGCTTCGGCGGCGATGCCCAGGGCGACTGGCTGGTCGGCATCGTCAACCTGCTCGGCTCCAACACCGGCGGCGACAACCTCAGCGGCAGCGCCGCCGCCAACACCCTGTTCGGCCAGGGCGGCGACGACACCCTCGACGGCCAGGGCGGCAACGACATCCTCCTCGGCGGCGCCGGGGACGACACCCTCGTCGGCGGCGGCGGTGCCGATTCGCTGCAGGGCGGCGCCGGCACGAACGACACCGCGGACTATTCCGGCTCCGCCTCGCCAGTCACCGTCAACCTGACCACCGGCACCGGCAGCGGCGGCGACGCGCAGGGCGACACCCTGACCGGCATCGAGCGCGTGATCGGCTCGGCCGGCAACGACACCCTCACCGGATCGGCCGGCGACGACACCCTCATCGGCGGCGCCGGGGCCGACGTCCTCATCGGCAATGGCGGCATCGACACGGCCGATTATTCCAGCTCGGGCGCCGGCGTCACCGTCGACCTTGGCGCGGGCACCGGCAGCGGCGGCGACGCCCAGGGCGACAACCTGACCGGCATCGAGAATATCAACGGCACGGCCTTCGTCGACCACCTGTACGGCGACGCGTCGAACAACGTCATCAACGGCCTCGACAGCGACGACACGCTGCGCGGCGGCGCCGGGGCCGACACCCTCAATGGCGGCAACGGCTCGGACTTCGCCAACTACCAGGGCTCGGCGACCGCGGTCACCGTCAACCTGCTGACCGGCATCCATAGCGGCGGCGACGCGGCGGGCGACACGCTGAGCAGCATCGAGAACCTGTACGGCTCCAGCAACGACGACAGCCTGACCGGCGACAACGGCCGCAACATCATCGGCGGCGAGCTCGGCAACGACACGCTCGTCGGCAATGCCGGCGACGACTCGCTGTCAGGTGAGGCCGGCAACGACAACCTCGACGGCGGCGACGGCAACGACCGTCTCGTCGGCGGCGACGGCGACGACACCGCTAATGGCGGCGCCAACAACGACTCCATCGACGGTGGCATCGGCAACGACATCCTCAATGGTGGGGCCGGGGATGACACCATCTCGGGCGGCGACGGCACCGACACGATCAACGGCGATGACGGCAACGACTACATCGAGGGCGGCGCCGGGCCGGACACGATCAACGGCGGCGCCGGCACCGACACGACATCCTATGCCCATTCTTTCGAGGGGGTGGTCGTCCACCTCCAGGCCGGCACCGGCGCCTTCGGCGATGCTGAAGGCGACAGCCTGACCGGGGTCGAGCAGGCGATGGGGTCGGGCTTCAACGACGTGATCGCCGGCACCGCAGGCAACAACACGCTCTGGGGCCTGGCCGGAAACGACCAGCTCAATGGCGGAAATGGCGCCGACACGCTGAAGGGCGGCGCCGGCAACGACACCTTCGTCTATACCAGCATCGGCGAGAGCACCGTGGCGGCGGCGGGCCGGGACACGATCACGGACTTCTCGACCGGCGACCATATCGACCTGTCCGTGATCGACGCCAACGGCGCGGGCGGCGCCTTCACCTTCGGCACCGGCGCCTTCACCGGCGCGGCGGGCGAGCTGCGGGTGGTGGCCCTGGCCAATGGCTATCAGATGGTCTATGGCGACACCAACGGCGACAAGAACCCGGATATCGCCATCGCTGTTCTCTCGGATCACGCGCTGACCGCCAGCGATTTCGTGCTCTGACCCTGACGGTACCGACCCCACCCTGCGCCGCAGGGTGGGGTCTTCCTTGACTCCGCGCCGGGACACAGGACCGGTCCGCGTTTCCTGAATGGATTGGCAGCGGCAACTTCGACTGCTGCAGATATCAACCGCCACTCACGAGATCTGGTCCGGCGATCCCGAATGGCTGCGCCGAACGCACTTCATCGCCCTACCCATTCCAGTTGTTCCAAAGAATGAATCATCGTACATATCGTACATCGTCTTCTCGGTGATCAAAAGACCATACAATTCCGCGAAAACGCCGGAATCATTTTACTATAAAATTCTGAAGTTAATTCCTATTTACATCATGAAAACCACCAAAACGTATTTTTGTTGAACATGTTGAGAAGAAATGCCCAAGTAAGGCGCCCTCTTCATATTGGGCTCTTATCATATTGGGGAGGATATTCATGGCCACCTTTACCGGCTCCAATGGCGCCGAAATCCTGCCGAACCTGCTCATCGGTCCGGTCCAAGCCGTCGGCAACGACTTCATCGACGCGTTGGGCGGGGATGACATCGCTATCGGCTGGTCCGGCGACGATGTGATTCGCGGCGGCG
>JAEKLZ010000269.1 GCA_019508225.1 Inquilinus limosus
GAGGATCGCGGCGAGGTCGAAGCCTATTGCCGCGCCCACGGCATCGACTGCGAGTGGAAGCCGGATGGCGAGCTGCGCACCCGCCAGGTCTGCCAGGGCACCATCGCCCATCCGGTGACCGGGGAGATGCTCTGGTTCAACCAGGCCCATCTGTTCCACGTCTCGAACCTCGAACCCGAGGTGCGGTCGACCCTGCTGGAGCTGGTCGACGAGCCGGACCTGCCGCGCAACGTCTATTACGGCGACGGCTCGCCGATCGAGGACGAGACGCTGGCCGCCGTCCGCGAGGTGCTGGAGGCGAACAAGATCAGCTTCCCCTGGCAGTCGGGCGACGTGCTGATGCTCGACAACATGCTCACCGCCCATGCCCGGTCGCCGTTCAAGGGGCCGCGCAAGGTCATCGTCGCCATGGCCGAAGCGCACGGTCTGCACTGACGCTCCGAGCCGGAGAGAACTGTGTCGCTCATCGGAATGCTGATCCGCGGGTCGCGGGTGCTGTTCGCGGCCGCCATCCTCGCCAGCCTGGCCTGCGGGGCCGGCGGCGCGCTGCTGGTGCTGCTGATCAACCGTGCCCTGAACGCGCCGGTCGAGACGCTGCCGCAATGGCTGCTGCCCTTCGTCGCCGCAGCACTGCTGGTGATGGCGGCGCAGGTCGCCTCGCGCGCCCTGTTCGCCCGGCTCGGCCAGCAGGCGCTCGGCGGGCTGCGGCGTCACATCGCCGAGGCGGTGGTGGCGGCACCCTACCGGCGGCTCGAGGTGGTCGGCCGGGCGCGGATCCAGTCGCTGCTGACCGATGACGCCTCTGGCCTATCTCGCCGCCCTGTCCTGGACCTTCCTGCTGCTGACCGCCATCGTGCTGCTGCTGGGCTCGGTCGGCCATCAGCTCAGCTACAAGCGCGTGCTGTCGCATTTCCGCGAGGCCGGCCGCGGCCAGGACCGGCTGTTCGGCCATTTCGAGGCGCTGAACGGCGGCGCCAAGGAGCTGAAGCTGAATCGCGGCAAGGCGCGCCGCTTCCTCGACGCGGTGCTGGCCGAGGCGATCGACGCGGTGGCCAAAAGCCGGGTCCGCGGCCTGTCGCTGCTGGCCTTCGCCGATGGCTGGGGCCGGCTGCTGTTCATGGCGACGATCGGCACCGCGCTGTTCGCGCGGATCTGGATCGCGCCGGCGGATGCCGGCGTCGTCACCGGCTATGTCATCGCCTTCCTCTACATCATGGGCCCGCTGGAAGGGCTGCTGGGCAACATCCCGCATATCGGCATGGCCCGGGTGGCGCTCGGCCGCATCGACGACACGGTGCGGCAGCTGGAAGCGGGGAAGGGCGGCGAGACCCCGGCGCCGCTGCCGGCCGGGGCGGAGGTCACGCTGGCCCTGGAGGGCGTCACCCACGGTTACTATGACGAGCGCGAGGACGAGGTCTTCACCCTCGGCCCGATCGACCTGACGCTGCGGCCGGGTGAGATCACCTTCCTGATCGGCGGCAACGGCAGCGGCAAGACCACGCTGGCGAAGCTGGTCACCGGCCTGTATGCGCCGGAGGCCGGCACCATCCGCGTCGACGGCCAGGCCCTGGCTGCGCCGGGCGGCGAGGCGCACCGGCAGCTGTTCTCGGCCGTGTTCTCCGACTTCCACCTGTTCGAGACGCTGCTCGAGGCGGCGGACGGGTCGCTCGACGACCGCGCCAACACCTGGCTGCGCCAGCTCCATCTCGACCACAAGGTCGCGGTCCGCGGCGGCGCCTTCTCGACCCGCGACCTGTCGCAGGGCCAGCGCAAGCGCCTGGCGCTGGTGGCGGCCTGCCTCGAGGACCGGCCGGTGATGGTGTTCGACGAATGGGCGGCCGACCAGGACCCGCAGTTCAAGGACGTCTTTTATCGCGAGATCCTGGCCGAGCTGAAGGCGCGGCGGAAGACGGTGCTGGTCATCACCCATGACGACCGTTGGTTCCCGCTGGCGGACCAGCTGGTCAAGCTCGAGCGCGGCCAGGTCGTCGAGCGCAGCGGCCCTGTCGCGGCGGATGCCGCACCGCCATCGCGCACGCCCGGTCGCGATCTTTCCCTCTTGCCGGTGTCATGAGGTTCGCCGTGAGCGACGCTGCCTTCGATCTCCGCCCGCGCCGCGACGCCGCCGCCCCGCTGGCCCTGGACTATGCCGATGCCGAGACGCTGGTCGAGCTGCTGCGCCGCCGCGCCGCCGCCGATGATGGCGGGCCGGCGCTGCGCTTCCTGACCGATGGCGAGACGGTCGGCGACACGCTCGACTACCGGGCCCTGGACCAGCGGGCCCGGGCGATCGCGGCGCATCTGCAGGCCGTCGCGGCGCCGGGCGACCGGGCACTGATCCTGCTGCATAGCGGGCCGGACTACATCGCCTCCTTCTTCGGCTGCCTCTATGCCGGGGTGATCGCCGTGCCGGCCTATCCGCCGGAGGGCATGGGCCTGCATCATGTCGAGCGGCTGCACGGCATGGTCGAGGATGCCGGTGCCCACCACCTGCTGACCGACCGGTCGCACCGGGCCTCGGTCGAAGCCCTCTGCGCCGGGCAGCACGGCGTCGACGTGATCGCCGTCGACACGCTGTCCGCCGCGCTGGCGGAAGCCTGGCGGCCGCATCCGGCGAAGGGCGACGACATCGCCTTCCTGCAATACACCTCGGGGTCGACCGCGAACCCGAAGGGCATCGAGGTGACCCACGCCAACCTGATCGACAACCAGCGGATGATGGTGCATGGCTGCGGCGTCACCGCCGCCGACGTGCTGGTCTCCTGGCTGCCGCTCTATCACGACATGGGGCTGATCGCCGGGATGATCCTGCCCTTCTTCGCCGGCATCCCGCTGGTGCTGATGGCGCCGCAGCATTTCCTGGCCCGGCCGGCGCGCTGGCTGGAGGCGATGCAGCGCTTCGGCGCGACCCTCAGCGGCGGCCCCGATTTCGCCTACCGCCTGTGCTGCGAGCGGGTCAGCGACAAGACCCTGGCCAAGCTCGACCTGCGGTCCTGGCAGTTCGCCTTCTCCGGGTCGGAGCCGGTGCGGGCCGACACGCTGGCCGATTTTGCCGCCCGCTTCGCCCCGGCCGGCTTCCGGCGCGAGACCCTGGCCCCCGCCTACGGCCTGGCCGAGGCCACGCTGACCATGTCCTGCAGCCCGCGGCCGCACGCCTATGTCACGCTGCGCGTCGACCCCGAGGCGCTGGCCGCGCACCGCGTGGTGCCGAGCGGCGAGGGTGTCGAGCTGGTCAGCAGCGGCCGGCCGATCCGGCCGGAACAACTGCGCATCGTCGATCCCGGGACGCTGCAGCCGCTGGGCGAGGGCGCGGTCGGCGAGGTCTGGGTGACCGGCGGCAGCATCACCCGCGGCTACTGGCGCAATCCGAAGGCGACGGGCGAGGCCTTCCTCGATCGCGGCGAAGGGGTCTGGCTGCGCAGCGGCGACCTGGCCTTCCTGCATGAGGGTGAGCTGTTCATCACCGGCCGGCGCAAGGATGTGATCATCATCCGCGGCCAGAACCGCTACCCGCAGGACATCGAGAAGGCGGTCGAGGCCGCCGTGCCGAAGATCCGCAAGGGCCGGGTCTCGGCCTTCGCGGTCGAGCATGACGGCCGCGAGAGCATCGGCGTCGCCGTCGAGATCAGCCGCACCACCCAACGCAAAATTGCGCCGGAGGTGCTGGTCGAGGCGATCGACCGGGTCATCGCCGACGCCCAGCAGGAGCCGGCGGCGCTGGTCGTGCTGCTCAACCCCGGCACGCTGCCGAAGACCACCAGCGGCAAGCTGCAGCGTTCCGCCTGCCGCGACCGGCTGATTTCGGGCGAGCTGCAGGCGTGGCACCTCTACCGCCGCCCGTCGGCCAAGAACGGGGTGCAGGATCGAGAGGCGCCGCGGGACGGGACCGAGCAGCGCCTGGCCGTGATCTGGACCGAGCTGCTGGATTGCGGCCCGATCGGCCGCGGCGACCAGTTCCTGGCCCTCGGCGGCCATTCGCTGCTGGCGATGCAGGCGATCGACCGGATCCGGGCCGAGTTCGGCATCGAGCTGCCGCTGCGCGAGATCTTCGCGCCGCACAGCTTGGCCGAGCTCGCCGCCCGGCTGGACGCGGCGCCGGCCCGGGCGCCGGAGGCCGGGCTGCCGCCGGTCACGGCCGAGCCGCGGCAGGCCGAGATGCCGCTGTCGCTGGCGCAGCAGCGCCTGTGGCTGGCCGAGCGGCTGGCGGGGGAGGCCGCCCGCAGCGCCTACAACCTGACCGGCCAGCTGCGCCTGACCGGCCCGCTGTCGCGGCCGGCCCTGGACCGCGCCCTCACCGGCCTGCTGGCGCGGCACGAGATCCTGCGCACCGTCTATCCGGAGGATGCCGACGGCGTGCCGGTGGCGCGGGTCGATGCCGACGCCGCCCTGTCGCTGCCGGAGATCGACCTGTCGGCGCTCGACCCGGCCCGGCGCGAGGCGCGTCTGGCCGAGATCGAGGCGGAGGAGGCGCGGCGGCCCTTCGACCTGGCGGTGGCGCCGCTGCTGCGCGCCACCCTGCTGCGGCTCGGGCCAGCGGAGCACAGCCTGCTGCTGGGCCTGCACCACATCGTCGCCGACGGCTGGTCGATCGGCGTGCTGATCGACGATCTGGGCACGCTGTACCGCGCGGCGCTGGAGCACGGCCCGGCCGATCTGGCGCCGCTGCCGGTGCAGTATCTCGACTATGCGCTGTGGCAGCGCCGGCTGTTGCAGGGTGAGGGGTTGGAGCGGCAGAAGGCGTTCTGGCGCGACCGTCTGGCCGGCGTCCCGCACCGGCTGGAGCTGCCGGCCGACCATCCGCGCCCGGCCGTGGCGTCCCAGGCCGGCGATAGCATTCGGTTCAGCCTGCCGGGCCCGCTGGTCGCGCGGCTCGAGGCGCTAGGCCATGCCCGCGGCGGCACGCTGTTCATGGTGCTGCTGGCGGCGTTCGAGACCCTGCTGCACCGGCTGACCGGCGCCACCGACTTCGTCATCGGCACCGATGTCGCCGGCCGGCCGCGGCGCGAGCTCGACCGGCTGGTCGGCTTCTTCGTCAACATCCTGCCCTTGCGTGCCCGGCCGGCCGCGGATCTTCCCTTCGCCGCACTGCTGGACCGGGTGCGCGAGGACTCGCTGCAGGCCTTCGAGCAGCCGCTGCTGCCCTTCGACCAGATCGTCGAGGCCGCCGGCACGCCGCGCGACCGCGCCCGCAACCCGCTGGTGCAGGTGCTGTTCGTGCTGCAGAGCGCGCCGCGCGGCCGCTTCGGCGTCGACGGCCTGACGGCGGAGCTGCGGCCCGCCCAGGCGCACGGCTCGAAATTCGACATGGCG
This sequence comes from Inquilinus limosus, assembly GCA_019508225.1. Taxonomy (GTDB): domain Bacteria; phylum Pseudomonadota; class Alphaproteobacteria; order DSM-16000; family Inquilinaceae; genus Inquilinus; species Inquilinus limosus_D. Next base: position 5,311 of record JAEKLZ010000269.1, read on the forward strand.
CTGTTCCTCGACCCGCTCGGTCCCCGCGCCGCGCAAGGCCTCGAAGGCGAATGGGTCTTCGCCACCGACCTGTTCGCCCGGCCGCGGGTCGGACGGCTGGTGGCCGCCTGGACCGCTCTCCTGGAGCAGATCGCCGAAACCCCGAACCGCTCGCTGAGCGGCTTCACCCTTCCCTCACTGGAGGAACCCGCGATGTCGTCGTCCGCGTCGCCGTCCGAAACCACCGCCCGCATGGGCGCCAAGCTGGACAAGCTGAAGAAGTTCGCCTCCCCCTCGGCCCGGCCGGCTGCCGCCGCGGCGCCGGCGCGCGAGCTGGTGCGGACCTCGTCGCTGACCCCGGGCGCGATCTTCCCGCTGGTGGTCGAGCCGGCCAGCGCCGATCTCGACGCCGTGGCCTGGGCCGCCGCCCATCGCGACCAGGTCGAGGCCTGGCTGCGGCATCATGCCGGCCTGCTGTTCCGCGGCTTCGGCCTGACCACGCCGCAGGAGTTCGAGGCCTTTGCCGAGGCCCTGCAGCCCGGCCTCTACGGCTCCTATGGCGACCTGCCGAAGAAGGAAGGCGGCCGCAACACCTACCGCTCCACGCCATATCCGGAGCGGAAGATGATCCTCTATCACAATGAGAGCTCGCACCTGCCGCGCTGGCCGCGCAAGCAGTGGTTCTTCTGCGAGCAGCCGTCGCCAGTGGGCGGCGCCACCCCGATCGTCGATTGCCGCGAGATGCTTCGGCGCCTGCCGGCGGAGCTGGCTGAGCGCTTCGCCCGTCTGGGCCTGACCTATGTCCGCACCTTCACCGAGAATCTCGACGTCGACTGGCGCGACTTCTTCAAGACCGACAGCCGCGAGGAGGTCGAGGCCCGTTGCCGCGCCGCCGGGGTCGACTTCGCCTGGATCGGCCAGGACGAGCTGCAGACCCGCACCCGCTGCCCGGCGGTGATCACCCATCCGCTGACCGGCGAGCGCTCCTTCTTCAACCAGGTCCAGCTGCACCACACCCGCTGCCTCGACGCCGATGTGCGCGAGGACCTGCTGGCCATGGTCGGCTCGGCGCGGATGCCGCGGCAGGTGTTCTACGGCGACGGCTCGCCGATCGAGGACGAGGTCATGGACCTGATCGGCGAGCTGTACGAGGCCTGCGCCGTGCGCTTCGACTGGCGCCGCGGCGACGTGGTGATGCTCGACAACATGCTCGCCGCCCATGCCCGCGACCCCTATGAGGGGCCGCGCCGCATCGTCGTGGCGATGGGCGACATGGTCGACCGCAGCAGCCTGGAGGGTGCGCGATGATCGACCTGGCCCTTTCCGCCGGAGCGGAGACCTGGCCGCTCGGCCCCGAGCAGCGCGTCGCCGCGGAGCATCCCGAGGCTGCCTCGACCCTCACCGTCGGCATCACCGGCGACCTGGACGAGGCGCGGCTGCGCGCCGCCCTGCTGCGGGTGGCCGGCCGCCACGAGATCCTGCGCACCGCCTTCGTCGCCGTCCCCGGCTTCCGCGGCCTGCGCGCCCGGCCGCTCGACGCGCCGGTGGAGCCGGCCTGGTCCGTGCTCGACCTGCGTGGGCGAACGGATGCGGCCGATGCGATGGCGCGGGACGTGGCGGCGCAGGACGGCTTCGATCTCGGCTCCGGCCGGACGCTGCGGGCCGCCCTCCGTCGCCTCGGTGACGCCGAGTGGCGCCTGGCGCTGCGGGCCTCGCCGCTGGTGGCCGACCGTGGCGCGCTCGACCTGATCCATCGCGCCCTGCGCGACGAATATGCCGGCGTCGCCGTCCCGGCGAATGAGGATGGCGTCGCCTATGCGCAGTATGTCGAATGGCGCGCCGAGATGGCGGCCGACGAGGACGCTGCCGAGGGTCGCCGCTACTGGCAGGACCATCTCGGCCCCTCGGCGCCGCCGGCCCTGCATCTGCCCTATCGCCGGCGCGAGGCCGACACCACTGCACCAGCAAGCCGCGAAGCGGTAATCGACGCCGCCGTGGCGCGGCGGCTGGCGGAGCTCGCCGCCGGGCGCGGCATTGGGCTCGACGCTGTGCTGCAGGCGGCCTGGTGGGCGCTGCTGGCCCGCATCGCCGGCCGGGCCGAGCTGGTGGCCGGCTGGCAGCACGATTGCCGCCGCGACTACGACGCCTTCGCCGGGACCGTCGGCCCGTTCGACAAGGTGCTGCCGCTGCGGCTGGCGGCCGACCCGGCCGAGCCTTTCGCCGCCTTCCTGGACCGTCTCGCGCCGCTGCTCGACAGCCATCGCGGCTGGCAGGAGCACTGGCCGGTCGAGGCGCCGGGCCGCAGCGACCATCTCGTCGCTGGCTTCCGGGTCGCGGGCTCCGCGGCCGATGACGGCGCTTGGCGCCTGGTCTCGGCGGACGGGCCGCAGCCCTTCGAGCTGGCGCTGCAGGCCGGCCTCGCCGAGGACGGCAGCCTGCGTGCGGTCGCGCTGCATTGGGATGGCGGTCGCTACGACGACGCGGCGATGGAAATGCTGCTGGAGCAGGTCGTGACCCTCCTCGCCGAGCTGCCCGACCAACTCGAGACACCGCTCGGCGCCCTGTCGCCGGTGGGCGCGGTGGAGCGGGCGCGGCTGGCGACCTTTGACGCTACAGCCCAGGCCCCGGCGCCCGGCCCGTCGCTGCCGGCGCTGATCGCCCGCTGGGGCCGCGAGACCCCGACGGCGCCGGCCCTGGCCGGCGGCGGCAGCACCCTCGACTATGCCGGACTGAATGCGCGGGTCGACGGGCTGGCCGCCTGGTTCGTCGCCCATGGCGTCGACCGCGAATCCGTGGTCGCGCTCGACATGGCGCGCTCGGCCGAGATGGTGGTGGCGCTGCTCGCCGTCTGGCGCGCCGGCGGCGCCTATCTGCCGCTCGACCCGCAATGGCCGCAGGCGCGGCGGCAGCTGCTGCTCGACCAGGCCCGTCCGGTGCTGGTGCTGACCGATGCCGCCGAGCCGGTCGTCTCCGGCACCATCCCGGTCCACCCGCTGGCCGCGGCGCTGGCGGAGCCCGCCTCGGCTGCGTTGCCCGACTTCGACCAGGACGACCGCGCCGCCTATGTGCTGTTCACCTCCGGCTCGACCGGCACGCCGAAGGGCGTGGTGATCGAGCACGGCCAGCTGCGCACCTATGTCGAGGCGGTGAGTGAGGCGCTCGGCCTCGCCGGTTGCCGGCGCTTCGCCCTGACCTCGACCGTCGCGGCCGATCTCGGCAACACCGTGCTGTTCGGCGCGCTGCGGCACGGCGCCTGCCTGGCGGTGGCGGACGAGGCCGAGATGGCCGACGGCCCCGCCTTCGCCGGCTTCCTGCGCCGGCACGGGATTGATTGCGCCAAGCTGGTGCCGTCGCATCTGGCGGCGCTGCTCGACGCGCCGGAGCTGGCGCTGCCGGCCACGCTGATCCTGGGCGGCGAAGCCACGCCGAAGGCGCTGGTCGACCGGATCCTCGCGGTCGCGCCGCAATGCCGGGTGTTCAACCATTACGGCCCGACCGAGACCACGGTCGGCGTGCTGGTGCACGCCCATGACGCCTCGGCCTGGGCCGGCGACGCGCTGCCGCTGAGCCGCCCGTTGGCCGGCAGCGAGGTGCTGGTGCTCGATGCCGCGGGCCGGCTGGCGCCGACCGGCGCGGTCGGCGAGCTGCACATCGGCGGGGCGCAGCTCTGCCGCGGCTATCTGCATGGCGATCCGGCCGGCGCCTTCGTCGACCACCCGTTCCGCAAGGGCCGGCGGCTCTACCGCAGTGGCGATCTGGCCCGGCATCTGCCCGACGGCTCTCTGCAGGTCGTCGGGCGGGCCGACCACCAGGTGAAGATCCGCGGCTTCCGGGTCGAGCCGGGCGAGGTCGAGGCTGCGCTGCAGGCCCTCGACGGCGTCCAGCAGGCGGCGGTCGTGGTGCATCGGCCGGATGGCGGGGAGGCGCGGCTGGTCGGCTTCGTCACCTTGGCCCCGGGCGAGGGCGACGCCGCGGCGCTGCGCCCGGCCCTGGCGGCGCGGCTGCCCGGACCGATGGTGCCGGCGCAGATCGTGGCGCTCGACCGGATGCCGCGCCTGGCCAATGGCAAGATCGACCGCCGCGGCCTGCCCGATCCGGCCACCCTGGCCGGGACCAGCGCCAAGGTGGCGCCGCGCGACGCGGTCGAGACCGTGCTGCGCCAGGTGGCGGCGGAGCTGCTGGAACGGCCGGCCGAGGCGGTCGGCGTCACCGACGATTTCTTCGACATCGGCGGCAACTCGCTGCAGGTGATCAAGCTGGTCGCCCGCATCCGCAAGCTGTTCCAGCTCGAGGTGCCGCCCGGCATCGTCTTCGACCATCCCAGCATCGCCGCTTTGGCCCAGGCGCTACGCGGCCATGCGGCGCCGGGGCGGATCGACCAGATCGCCACCCTCCGCCTCAGCCTCGACGGCATGAGCGAGGCCGAGCGGGCGGCGCTGCTGGAGAAGGCCCGGCAGGCCAAGGCTTCCTGAGGACCATGAACGACATCGACAACGACGCGCTGCTCGCGCTGCTGCTGGACGACGACGTCGCGGATCCGGATGCGATCCGCCCGCGTGAGGCCGGGGCTGCGGCCCCGCTGTCTTTCCAGCAGCAGCGCCTGTGGTTCCTGCAGCACTATGATCCGGAGGGGGCGGCCTACAATTCGGTCCGCGCCCTGCGGCTGCGGGGGCGGCTGGACGTGCCGGCGCTGGAGGCCGCGTTCCGCCGGCTGGTCGAGCGCCACGCCGTGCTGCGCACCCGCTTCGAAGGCGGGGAAGGCGAGCCGCGGCAGGTGGTGCTGCCGGAAGTCTATATCGCGATCGAGCAGGTCGTGCTGCCCGCGGCCGGTGTACCGGGCGCGGAGCCGGCGCTGTCCGCCTGGCTGCAGGCGCGGGTGCGCCGGCCGTTCGACCTCGCCCGGCCGCCGCTGCTGCGTGTCGCCCTGGCCCGGCGCGGCGAGATGCCCGGCGGTGACGGCGAATGGGTGCTGCTGCTGGTGATGCACCACATCGTCGTCGATGCCTGGTCGACCGCAATTCTGGTGCGCGACCTCGCCCAGGCCTATGGCGAGGCGCTGCGCGACCCGTCCCGCCGGGGCCGGCCGCTGCCCGTCCAGGCGCTCGACTACGCCGATTATGCCGCCTGGCAGCGCCAGCGCTTCGCCGGCGACCGCCGCGACCAGGCGCTGGCACAGTGGAAGGCGTATCTGGGCGGCGACGTGCCGGTGCTGGCGCTGCCGACCGACCGGCCGCGCGACGCCGAGGGCAACCGTCCCGGCGGCCGGATCGATTTCGCGCTGCCGCCGGACCTCATTCGGTCGGTCCAGGCGCTGTGCCGAGAGGAGGGCTGCACACCCTTCGTCGTGCTGCTGGCTGCGTGGCAGTTGCTGCTCGGCCGCCTCTCCGGCCAGTCGGATTTCGCGGTCGGCGTGCCGAACGCCGCGCGCGGCCGGGCCGAGGTCCAGGACCTGCTCGGCTTCTTCGTCAACACCCAGGTCTATCGCGTCGAGCTCGATCCGCGCCTCAGCGTCCGGGCGCTGTGCCGCCGGCTGCGCGGCGAGGCGATGGCCGCGCTCGACCAGGCCGATATGCCGTTCGAGCTGTTGCTGGACGGGCTCGGCATCGCCCGCGACGCGTCGCATACGCCGCTGTTCCAGTCGCTGTTCAACTTCCGCACCACCCGCGATGCGGCACCTCTGGCGCTGGAGGGGCTAACGGCCGAGCTGATCGATGTCGACACCGGCAGCGCCCAGTTCGACCTGTCGCTGGACGTGGCCGCGGACGGTCACGGCATCGACTGCCGGGTCGAGTTCGATGCCGGCCTGTTCGACCGGACGACGGTGGAGCGCTGGCGCGACAGCTTCGTCGAAGTGCTGCGCCGGATAGTCTCGGCCCCGGACCGGGTGCTGGGCACCATCGGTCTGCTGACGGCCGCTGACGAGGCTCGCCTGTCGGATTGGAATGCGACTGAGATCGCCTATGAGGCGGTGCCGACCGTGCTGACGCTGATCGAGCGCCAGGCGCGGGCGACGCCGGAGGCCGAGGCGCTGGTGTTCGGCGCCGAACGGCTGAGCTATGCCGAGCTGGACCGCCGGACCAACCGCTTGGCGCAAGCGCTGGCGTCCCGCGGCGTCGGCCCGGATGTGCTGGTCGGGGTGGCGGCGGAGCGGTCGGTGGAGATGGTACTGGCGCTGCTCGGCATCGCCAAGGCGGGTGGGGCATATCTGCCGCTCGACCCCGAGCATCCGCGCGACCGGCTGGCCGGCACCATCGCCGAGACCGGGCTGAAACTGGTGCTGGCCCAGGCGCATCTCGACCGGCTGCCGCAGATGGACGGCGTCGAGACCATCGCCCTGGAGGGCTGGGACCTGTCCGGCTATCCGGACCAGGCGCCGGCGGTGGATTGGCATCCCGAGAGCTTAGCCTACTGCATCACCACCTCGGGGTCGACGGGCAAGCCCAAGGCGGTGGGCAACAGCCACAAGGGCCTGTTGAACCGGCTGCAATGGATGCAGGCGGCATACGGCATCGGCCCGGGAGACCGGGTGCTGCAGAAGACGCCCTACGGCTTCGACGTGTCGGTGTGGGAGTTCTTCTGGCCGCTGATGACCGGGGCATGCCTGGTGGTGGCGGAGCCGGGAGCGCACAGGGATCCGGAAGTGCTGGGCCGGGTGATCCGGGGCGAAGGGATCACGACGCTGCACTTCGTGCCGTCGATGCTGGGGGCGTTCGCGGCATCGGGCGAACTGCCGGCGTGCCGCAGCCTGCGCCGGATCCTGTGCAGCGGCGAGGCGCTGCCGCGCGAGCTGCAGGACGAGGTGCTGGGCCAGAGCACGGCGGGGCTGCACAACCTGTACGGCCCGACCGAGGCGGCGATCGATGTGACCTTCTGGGCCTGCCGTCCGGAAGAGGGCCAGCGCAGCGTGCCGATCGGGCATGCCATCGCCAACACCCGGATCCATGTGCTGGACGGCGACCTGAACCCGGTGCCGGAGGGGGTGTCGGGCGAGCTGTACATCGCCGGGGTGAACCTGGCGCGAGGCTATCTCGGCCGTCCGGACCTGACGGCGGACCGGTTCGTGCCGGATCCCAATGGTCCGTCCGGCAGCCGGATGTACCGGTCAGGCGACCTGGTGCGGCGGCGTGGTGACGGTGCGATCGAGTATCTCGGGCGCCTGGACCATCAGGTGAAGCTACGTGGGCTGCGGATCGAGCTCGGGGAGATCGAGGCGGGCCTGCGCTCATACCCTGGAGTCCGGGATGCGGTGGTGGTGCTGCGCGACGGCCGGCTGATCGGCTATGTCGCCGGCGGGGCGCAGCCCGACGAGGCCGAACTGAAACAGCACCTGTCGGCACTGGTGCCGGAGTACATGGTGCCGTCGCGCATCGTGGGGCTCGATGCCCTGCCGATCTCGGCCAACGGCAAGCTGGACCGCAAGGCATTGCCGGACCCGGAATGGGAGAGCGGGAGCCAGGCGGAGCCGGAGGGTGAGGCGGAGCGGGCGATTGCGGGGATCTGGTCGGAGGTCTTGGGCCTGCGTGCGGTGGGCCGTGACGACAACTTCTTCGAGCTGGGCGGGGATTCGATCCTGTCGCTGCAGGTGGTGTCGCGGGCCCGCCGTGCGGGTCTGGTGCTGACGCCGCGGCAGCTGTTCGAGCACCAGACGGTGCGTGGGCTGGCGGCGGTGGCCGGTCGCGAGGCGGTCGCGGTGGTGCCGGAGACGGCGACGGGCGAGGTGCCGCTGACGCCGATCCAGCGCTGGTTCTTCGG
>JAEKLZ010000270.1 GCA_019508225.1 Inquilinus limosus
AGTTATGTCCGATCAATGGGCTGCCCGGCCAAGCCGGGTCTAGGGAGGAATCCGGGATGCTCGACCCCTGTTTCGAGGTGCTGGACAAGCGCTTTGCCGGCTATGTCATGGGCAATGTCCATATCGACGTTCTGGCCAGCGATGTCGGTCTGCGCTGGTCGGAAGGGCCGGTCTGGTTCGGCGACGGGCGCTACCTGCTGTGGAGCGACATTCCGAACAACCGGATCATGCGCTGGGACGAGACCGATGGCAGCGTCAGCGTCTATCGCAACCCGTCGAACTACACCAACGGCCACACCCGCGATCGCCAGGGCCGCCTGGTGTCCTGCGAGCATGGCGGCCGCCGGGTCAGCCGCACCGAGCATGACGGCCGCGTCACCGTCCTGGCCGACAGCCACAACGGCAAGCGCCTGAACTCGCCCAACGACGTGGTGGTGAAGTCGGACGACACGGTGTGGTTCACCGACCCGTCCTACGGCATCCTGTCGGAATATGAAGGCCACCAGTCCGAGCCCGAGCAGGATGGCTGCCACGTCTACCGCTTCGACCCGAAATCGGGGGCGCTGAAGGCGGTCGCGACCGATTTCGTCAAGCCGAACGGCATCGCCTTCTCGCCGGACGAGAAGCTGCTCTATGTCGCCGACACCGGCGCCAGCCACGACCCGGACGGGCCGAAGCACATCCGCCGCTTCCAGGTGCGCGACGACGGCACCCTGGCCGGCGGCGAGGTCTTCGCCGACTGCACCTTCGGCCTGTTCGACGGCTTCCGCCTGGACCATCACGGCAACATCTGGACCAGCGCCGGCGACGGCGTGCATTGCTACAGCCCGGACGGCACGCTGATCGGCAAGATCAAGGTGCCGGAGGTGGTGGCCAATGTCTGCTTCGGCGGCGTCAAGAAGAACCGCCTGTTCATCTGCGCCACGACGTCGTTGCGCTCGGTCTATCTGAACACGCGGGGCGTGCAGACCCCCTGACGCCCCGCAGGCCATGACCGCCCTGCCGCGGACCGCGGCCGCCCCCGTCGCCGGCATGCTGCTCATGCTGGCGGCGATGGGCAGCTTCACCGCCATGGACACTGTGTCCAAGGTGCTGACCGGCGACTACGACCCGGTCCAGGTGACCTGGGCGCGCTACACCTTCCATGCGCTGCCGATGCTGCTGATCGCAGGCCCGGCCAGTCTCCGGCGGATGGCGGCGACGGCCCGGCCGGCGTTGCAACTGGCGCGCGCCCTGGCGCTGCTGGCCTCGGCCATGCTCGCGATCCTCGGCTTCAGCCTGATGCCGCTGGCCGACCTGTTCGCGATCAACTTCATCGCGCCGCTGCTGGTGATCGCCCTGTCGGTGCTGTTCCTGGGCGAGCATGTCGGCCCGCACCGCTGGGCCGCGGTGGCGGCCGGCTTCATCGGCATGCTGATCATCGTCTGGCCCAGCGGCGACGGCGTCGGCGTCCTCGGCGGCCTGGTCGCCTTCGGGGCGGCGCTGTTCTGGGCGATCGGCCTGGTCGCCACGCGGCGCCTGGACGGCGAGGATCCCCGCACCACCCTGTTCATCACCGCGCTGGTCGGGACGGTGCTGCTGAGCCTGGCGCAGCCCTTCGTCTGGACGCCGCCCGACGCGACAGGCTGGGGCCTGATGCTGGCCATGGGGCTGCTGGGCCTGCTGTCGCACACCCTGCTGATCGCGGCCTTCGGCCAGGCCCCCGCCTCCACCCTGGCGCCGTTCCAATACAGCCAGTTGATCTACGGCCTGGCCTTCGGCTGGCTGGTGTTCGGCGACGTGATCGGCGCGCGCCCGCTGCTGGGCTGCGCCGTCATCGTCGCCGCCGGCGCCACGGTCTGGTGGCGGGAGCAGCGCGGTCCGCGCTGAGGCTATCCCCTCACATAATCCGGGAAGCGGGCGCGGATCTCGTCGACCTGGGACAATGTCCCGGACAGGTGCTGCCGCAGCGCCTCCTCCGCCCGGCCCGCGTCGCCCGCGGCGATGGCATCGAGAACGCGAGCATGGTCGTCCAGGATCGACTGCGCCTTGCCCGGCGCCGGCAGGTGCAGCCGCCGCAGCCGGTCGAGATGGCCGCTGCGGCTGCGGATCAGCGCCCACAGATCCGGCACCTCCGCCGCCTCGCACAGCTGGCGGTGCAGCGACTGGTCGGTCTCGGCGAAGGCCTCGAGATCCTGGGCGTCGAGCATGCCGCGCTGGCGGGCGATCAGCGCCTGCAGCCGCGGCACGAAGGACCGGTCGTCACGCTGCGCCAGGCTGCGCACCACCTCGAGCTCCACCGACCGGCGCAGGAAATGCGCCTGCCGCGCCGCCGCCAGGTCGATCGGGCTGACCACGGTGGCGTGCTGCGGGAAGATGTCGACCAGCCCCTCCTCCGCCAGCCGCAGCAGGGCGTCGCGGATCGGCGTCTGGCTGACCCCGAACTGCGCCATCAGCTCGTTGCGCGCCAGCACCGAGCCCGGCGCCAGGGCCAGCGCGATGATCTGCCCGCGCAGCCGCTCATAGACCTGCGGCGCCGCCTGCCGGGCGCGGTCGAGCTGGATCGCCGTGACGGTCATACTGCGAAGGTCCCTCTTTGCCGGGGTCCGATCATACCTGCCTGGATGCCGATGCACTAATGCATTAGTGTTGCCCGGACCCGAGTCCCCGCCCCAGCCACCGATCCCTTCAGACGGCAGCGAGCCATGACCGACACGCCCCGCAAGACGCCCGATACCCTTCGCAGCGCCCGCTGGTTCGCGCCCGACGACTTGCGCGCCTTCGGCCATCGCTCCCGCGCCATGCAGATGGGCTACGCGCCGGAGGAATGGGCCGGCAAGCCGGTGATCGCGATCCTCAACACCTGGTCCGACGCCAACCCCTGCCACGCCCATTTCAAGACCAGGGTCGAGGACGTGAAGCGCGGCGTGCTGCAGGCCGGCGGCTTCCCGATGGAGCTGCCGGCGCTATCGCTGTCGGAGAGCTTCGTCAAGCCGACCACCATGCTGTACCGCAACATGCTGGCAATGGAGGCGGAGGAGCTGCTGCGCTCGCACCCCGTCGACGGCGCGGTGCTGATGGGCGGCTGCGACAAGACCACACCCGGCCTGCTGATGGGGGCGACCAGCGCCGGGCTGCCGATGATCTTCATGCCGGCCGGGCCGATGCTGCGCGGCAACTGGAAGGGCAAGGTGCTCGGCTCCGGCTCCGACGCCTGGAAGTTCTGGGACGAGCGCCGGGCCGGCAACATCAGCGACCAGGACTGGGTCGACATCGAGGGCGGCATCGCCCGCAGCTACGGCCACTGCATGACCATGGGCACGGCCAGCACCATGACCGCGATCACCGAGGCGTTGGGACTGACCATGCCCGGCGCCTCCTCGATCCCTGCCGCCGATGCCGGCCATATCCGCATGGCCTCGACCTGCGGCCGCCGCATCGTCGAGATGGTGTGGGAAGATCTGGTTCCGGCCAGGATCCAGACCCGCGCCGCCTTCGAGAATGCGATCGTGGTGGCGATGGCGATGGGCTGCTCGACCAACGCCATCATCCATCTCGTCGCCATGGCGCGGCGCGCCGGCCACGACATCTCGCTGGATGATTTCGATGCCGCCAGCCGGGCGGTGCCGGTGATCGCCAATGTCCGCCCCAGCGGCGACCAGTACCTGATGGAGGACTTCTTCTATGCCGGCGGCCTGCCGGGGCTGATGACGCGGCTGCGCGGGCACCTGAAGCTCGACGCGCTGACCGTCAGCGGCCGGACCGTGGGCGAGAACATCGCCGGTGCCGAGATCTACAACGAGGACGTGATCCGCCCGATCGACAACCCGCTCTATGCCGAGGGCGCGCTGGCGGTGCTGCGCGGCAACCTGGCGCCGGATGGCTGCGTCATCAAGCCCAGCGCCTGCGCCCCGCGCTTCCTGAAGCACAGCGGCCCGGCCCTGGTGTTCGACGATTACCCGGCGATGAAGGCGGCGATCGACAGCGACGACCTGGACGTCACCGCCGACCATGTGCTGGTGCTGCGCAATGCCGGCCCCCAGGGCGGGCCCGGCATGCCGGAATGGGGCATGCTGCCGATCCCGAAGAAGCTGGTGAAGCAGGGCATCCGCGACATGGTCCGCATCTCCGACGCGCGGATGAGCGGCACCAGCTACGGCGCCTGCATCCTGCATGTCTCACCGGAATCCTATATCGGCGGCCCGCTGGCGCTGCTGCGCACCGGCGACATCGTCACCCTCGACGTCGCCGCCCGTCGCATCGACATGGAGGTTTCGGACGAAGAGCTGGCGCGCCGCCGGGCCGAGCTGCAGCCGCCGCAGCCCCGTTACGAGCGCGGCTATGGCTGGATGTTCAACCGCCACATCCGCCAGGCCCATGAGGGCTGCGACTTCGACTTCCTCGAGACCGGCTTCGGTGCCCCGGTGGCCGAGCCGGACATCTTCTGAGGAGGCCGGCGATGAACGGACAGGATGAGGCTCGGGCTGGTTGGACGCCCTCGACCCGGTATCCCGACCCGGCGGTGCAGGTGCTGGACCCCAGCTTCGCGCCCTATCGGATCTTCAGCGCGGCGGTGGAGCGCATCGCCACCGGCTGCCGATGGGCCGAGGGGCCGGTCTGGTTCGGCGACCGCCGCGCCCTGCTGTGGAGCGACATCCCGAACAACCGGATCCTGAAATGGGACGAGGAGACCGGGGCGGTCAGCGCCTTCCGGAAGCCCTCCAGCAACGCCAACGGCAACACCCGGGATCGCCAGGGCCGGCTGGTCACCTGCGAGCATCTCGGCCGTCGCGTCACCCGCACCGAATATGACGGCACCATCACCGTGCTGGCCGACGGCTTCGACGGCAAGCGGCTGAACTCCCCGAACGACATCGTGGTGAAATCCGACGGGTCGGTCTGGTTCACCGACCCGCCCTTCGGCATCGCCGGCAACTACGAAGGCCGGCAGGCGGAGCAGGAGCTGCCGGGCAACGTCTACCGGATCGACGGAGAGACGGGAGCGCTCAGCGTCGTCGCCGAGGACATCAAGGGTCCGAACGGCCTGTGCTTCTCGCCCGACGAGTCGATCCTCTATCTCGTCGAATCCCGCGCCGTGCCGAACCGGCTGATCGTCGCACACGACGTCATCGAGGGCGGCCGGCGCATCGCCAACCGGCGGGTTCTGATCGACGCCGGTCCCGGCACGCCGGACGGGCTGCGCGTCGATGTCGACGGCAATCTCTGGTGCGGCTGGGGCATGGGCAGCGCCGAACTGGACGGGGTGATGATCTTCAACCCCGACGGCAAGCCGATCGGCCGGATCGCCCTGCCCGAGCGCTGCGCCAACCTGTGCTTCGGCGGCGAGATGCGCAACCGCCTGTTCATGGCCGCCAGCCAGTCGGTCTATTCGCTCTACGTCGGCACGCAGGGCGCGATCGGTGGCTGACCAGACACTCTGCGAACGAGGATGACCGAATGACCGGATTGAAGCCCGAGACCCGGGACAAGCTGAAGACCGTCAGCACCGCCACCCTGACCACGGCCCTGTTCAAGCGCGGCCTGCGCAACCAGTTCATCCAGGACGTGCACCCGCTGAACCCGTCGGGCGCGCCGATGGTCGGCGAGGCCTTCACCCTGCGCTACATTCCGGCGCGCGAGGACCTGAACCCGCTCAGCGTGTTCCAGGACCGCGCCCATCCGCAGCGCAAGGCGGTCGAGGACTGCCCGCCCGGCGCCGTCTTCGTCATCGACAGCCGCAAGGACCCGCGGGCGGCCTCGGCCGGGTCGATCCTGGTGGCGCGGCTGATGAAGCGCGGCGTCGCCGGCGTGGTCACCGATGGCGGCTTCCGCGATTCGCCGGAGATCGCGAAGCTGGACATCCCCGCCTATCACAACCGCCCGGCGGCCCCGACCAACCTGACCCGCCACCAGGCGCTGGACATCAACGTGCCGATCGGCTGTGGCGACGCGCCGGTGTTCCCGGGCGACATCGTGGTCGGCGACGGCGAGGGCGTGGTGATCATCCCGGCCAACATCGCCGACGAGATCGCCGACGAAGCTGTCGAGATGACCGCCTTCGAGGATTTCGTCACCGAGGAGGTGATGAAGGGCCGCTCGATCCTCGGCCTCTACCCGGCGACCGAGGAGCAGACCAAGACCGACTTCGCCGCCTGGCGCAAGGCGAACGGGCGGTAGACGGAAGCGGGGGCGGCGCGGCCGCCCCCTGCCCGTTCACACCACCGGCGTCAGCAGCGGCTGGCCGGCGAAATGGGCCAGGATGTTGCGGACGACGAGGTCTGCCATGGCGTTGCGGGTCTCGACCGTGGCGCTGCCGACATGCGGCTGCAGCACCACATTGTCGAGGCCGTACAGCGCCTCCGGCACCTTCGGCTCGTATTCGAACACGTCGAGCCCGGCGGCGCCGAGACGACCGTCGACCAGGGCCGACACCATCTCCGGCTCGTCCACCACCGTGCCGCGGGCGATGTTGACCAGGATGCCTTCGGGGCCCAGCGCCTCGATCACCGCCCGGTTGACGATGTGGTGGGTCGCGGCCCCGCCCGGGCAGCACAGCACCAGCACGTCGCTATCCTTCGCGAGCGCGACCAGGTCCGGATAATAGGGATGGTCGATCTCCGGCTTCGCCCGCGGGCCATGCCAGGCGATCGAGAGGCCGAAGACCTGCGCCCGCTCCGCCACTGCCTGGCCGATCCGGCCCATGCCGACCACGCCCAGGCGCTTGCCGCGCAGGCTGCGGGCCAGCGGCAGGCCGCCCTGGGTCCATTTGCCGGCACGCACGAAGCGGTCGCCGACGCAGAGCCGCCGCGCCGTCGCCAGCATCAGCAGCAGGCCGAGATCCGCGACCTCGTCATCGAGCACGCCGGGGGTGTTGGTGACGCGGATGCCGCGCGTCTTGGCATGGGCGGTGTCGACCTTGTCGTAGCCGACGCCGAAATTGCCGATGATCTCCAGCGCCGGGAACCGGTCCATCAGCTCCGCCGAGACCCCCGGGCCGGTGACGATGCCGCGAACCTCCGGCGCCACGCGCTTGATCAGCGCCTCGCGGTCCTCAGCCTCCCACAGCCGGTGCACGGTGCAGTTCGCTTCCAGCTCGGCGAAGGGGCCCGGCATCAGACCGGCCAGGGCGAGGACGACGGGTTTGGTCATGGCAGTTTCCTCTCGCGCCCCCGGGACGGCGGGCCGCCGCTCAGCCTATCGTACAAGTCCGACGATTCAAGCCATTCCGGCCGGCATTTCCGGAGGCTGCCAGATGGCTGCCATGCTGGCGCCACGTTCCGCTGCGTCTGATGTCAGCGTGGTGCCAATACGGTACTATGACGGAACAACGACATGAGTCGGCTGTTTTGAGTTCTGACTATACGCAAGAAAAGGCCGGGCCATCTTGACCCCCTTGGAGATCGTCGAAATCGGCGTTTACGGTCTACTGGCCATCGCGCTGACGCTATTATGCCTCCTGTCCTGCAATCTCCTCTGGCTCGCGATCACCTTCTGGCGGCATCAGTCGCAGGGGCAGAGCCTGCCGAATCAGGGGACGCTCCCGACCCCGGACGCTGACCTGCCCAGGGTCCTGATCCAGATTCCGGTGTTCAACGAACGGCATGTGGTGCGCCGCATCCTCGGCGCCGTCGCGGCGCTCGACTGGCCGCAGCACAAACTGACGATCCAGCTGCTCGACGACAGCATCGACGAGACCCGCGAGATCGCCGAGGCGGCGGTGCAGGAGCTGCGCGCCGCCGGGGTCGACGCCCACCGGCTGCACCGGGTGGACCGCACCGGCTTCAAGGCCGGGGCGCTGCAGGCCGGGCTGGCCGTCACCGACCATCCCTATGTCGCGATGTTCGACGCCGACTTCATCCCGCGGCCGGACTTCCTGCGCCGCACCGTCGGCGTGCTGGAAAACGATCAGCGCCTGGCCTTCGTGCAGGGCCGCTGGGAGCATCTGAACGGCGACGAGAACCGGCTGACCCGCGCCCAGACGCTGATGCTGGACGCGCATTTCGGCATCGAGCAGCCGGCCCGCAGCATGACCGGCCTGCCCCTGCCCTTCAACGGCACCTGCGGCATCTGGCGCCGTGCCGCGATCGAGGATGCCGGCGGCTGGAAGGCCGACACGCTGACCGAGGATCTCGACCTCAGCCTGCGTGCCCATCTCAAGGGCTGGCGCGCCCGCTACCTGTCCGACATCACCGTGCCGGGCGAGCTGCCGTCGAGCATCGCCGCCTGGCGGGTGCAGCAGTTCCGCTGGACCAAGGGCTTCACCCAGGTCGCCTGCAAGCTGCTGCCGACGATCTGGCGCTCGGCCCTGCCGCGCAAGGCCAAGGTCGCGGTCAGCCTGCAGTTGCTGCAGTGCCTGTTCTATCCGCTCGGCGCGCTGGCGATGGTCAACACGCTGCTGTTCCTCGGCATCGGCTTCGACCAGCCTGTGGCGCTGACCGTGCTGGGCGTGGTCTCGACCGTGCTCGGCATCTCCGGCACCGCCGCCTTCCTGATCTCCGGCCGCTGCGCCGTGCGGCGCGAGAAGCTGGGCCAGGCGGTGATGGACATGCTGGCCACCATGGCGCTGAACGCCGGCCTGTCGATCTCGAACTCGCGCGGCGTGATCGAGGCCTTCCTCGGCCGGCGCAGCGGCTTCGTGCGCACACCGAAGAAGGGCAGCTCGCGCCGGTCCGGCTACCGCAGCGGCGCCGGCAGCGGCATCCCCGAGACGGCGGCCGGCGTGGTGCTGCTGGGCATGGTGCTGACCGACCTGGCCTGGTACCTGCCGTTCCTGGTGGTGTCCGGCACCGGCCTGCTGATCATGGGCACCGCGCTGCTGGCCGAGCGCTACGACCTGCGGATCGACCCGAAGGCCCTGCCCCGCACCATGCCCAGCGTGAAGCTGGCGCCGCCGGCGGCCCGGGCATCGCAGCCCAATACCCGCAGCTGACGACCCGAGAGCGGGCCGGGGACATCCTCCCCGGCCCACCGCCTCACAGCCGCTTTTCCAGCACCATCTCATACGGATCGAAGCCATGCTTGCGACAGGCGCGGATGGCGCTGTCGTTGCTGGCCAGCACGCCGATCCGGATCCGGGCCACGCCAGCGCCGCGCAGATGCGCCTCGCCCGGCCATTTCTTCCCTGCCGCCTCTTTTTCGTCCCAAGCTGATACTATCGTCGTCGCAATCCGGCCCGTGGGGGCCGGTGACGGAGAACGGCCATGTCCCTGTGGAGCAAGATCGGCGGCGAGTTCATCGACATCATCGAATGGACCGATGATACGCAGGACACCATCCTCTACCGGTTCGAGCGGCACAACAACGAGATCAAGTACAACGCGCAGCTGACGGTGCGCGAGAGCCAGGTCGCCGTCTTCGTCAACGAGGGCAAGGTGGCCGACGTCTTCCAGCCCGGCATGTACACGCTGGAGACCAAGAACCTGCCGATCCTGTCGACGCTGCAGGGCTGGAAATACGGCTTCTCGAGCCCGTTCAAGGCCGAGGTCTATTTCCTCAACACCAAGCGGTTCACCGACCTGAAATGGGGCACGATGAACCCGGTGATGCTGCGCGACCCGGAATTCGGACCGGTGCGGCTGCGCGCCTTCGGCACCTATGCGATCCGGGTCAAGGACCCGACCGCCTTCATCCGCGAGATCGCCGGCACCGACGGCCGCTTCACCACCGACGAGATCACAGAGCAGCTGCGCAACCTGATCGTCACCAGCTTCGCCGGGGCGGTGGCGAAATCGGGCATTCCGGTGCTCGACCTGTCGTCCAACTACGACAAGGTCGGCCAGGTCATCCGCGCCGCCATCCAGCCGGAGTTCGACGCCTACGGCCTGGAGATCGCGACGCTGCTGGTCGAGAACGTCTCGCTACCCGAGGAGGTCGAGAAGGCGCTCGACCGCCGCAGCAGCATGGGCGTGGTCGGCGACCTCGGCCGCTATACCCAATTCCAGACCGCCGAGGCGATCAAGGCCGCGGCCGAGAATCCGGGCGGCGCCGCTGGCATCGGCATCGGCATGGCGACTGCCGGGGGTCTCGCCTCGGCCATGGGCGGCGCGGTGCAGCAGTCCGGCCAAGCGCCCGCCGCCGGCTCGGCGCCGCCGCCCTTGCCTGGCGGTGAGGCTTACCATGTCGCCATCGACGGCAAGCAGTCCGGCCCCTTCCCGGCCGCCCAGTTGCAGGCCCTGGTGGGCGACGGGCGCCTGACCCGCGACAGCCTGGTCTGGAGCCAGGGCATGGCGGCCTGGACCAAGGCCGGCGACGTCGCCGGGCTGGCCGCGCTGTTCGCCGACCTGCCGCCGCCGCTGCCGCCCGCCTGATTCCGGATCATGGCGGACATGGCCTTTGCCTGCGCGTCCTGCGGCGCGCAGCTCGAATACGCGCCTGGCACCAGCGTGCTGAAATGCCCCTATTGCGGGCATGAGAACCCGATCGCCGTCTCGCCCTGGTCGACCGTCGCCGAGATCGACTATGCGGCCGGGCTGGCGGATGCGGAGCAGCAGGCGCCGACCGAGACCGTGTCGGTCGTCTCCTGCAAGCGCTGCGCCGCCGAATTCCAGCTCGACCCGGCGATCCAGGCGTCGCGCTGCCCGTTCTGCGGCACGCCGATCGTGCTCGAACCGCGTGCCGTGACCCACCTGACGCCTGGCGCCCTGCTGCCCTTCGGCTTCGACGCCAAGGCGGCTCGGGCGAAGTACGAAACCTGGCTGTCCGGCCTGTGGTTCGCGCCGAACGACGTCAAGCGCCTGGCCAAGACGGACGCCGGCTTCATCGGCATGTATGTGCCGTACTGGACCTACGACGCCGCGACGCAGAGCGATTACACCGGCCAGCGCGGCATCACCGTCGTGCGGACGGTCCGCGACGGCAACCAGACGCGCACGGTGACCGAGACGCGCTGGACGCCGTGCGGCGGCCGGGTGGCGCGCGACTTCGACGATGTCACGGTGGTGGCCAGCCGATCGCTGCCGGAAGGCTATCTGGACCGGCTGGAGCCGTGGGATCTGGGGGCGCTGGTGCCCTATGACGGGCGCTATCTGAGCGGCTTCGGGGCCCAGCATTATCAGGTCGGCCTGGCCGACGGCTTCGAGACGGCGAAGGCGAAGATGGAGTCGGTGATCCGCGGCGATGTCCGCAGCGACATCGGCGGCGACCAGCAGACGATCAGCTCCCTGCAGACCGATTACGCCGGGGTGACCTTCAAGCATGTCCTGCTGCCGATCTGGCTGAACAGCTTCCGCTACGGCGCCAGGACCTACAGCTTCGTGATCAACGGCCGCACCGGCGAGGTGCAGGGCCAGCGGCCGTGGAGCTGGATCAAGATCGGTCTCGCCGCGCTGGCTGCGATCGCCGTGGCGCTGGTGTTCGTTCTGCTGATGGACAAGAACTGATGGAATCCCTGCGGATCGTCCTGTTCGGGCTGGGCGCCGCCATCGCCTACGGCATCCTGCATGATCAGGTGACCGCCCATCTCTGCGTCGAATACTTCACCATCGCCCATCCACCGGTCGTTCCGACCGAATCGCCCTTCCTGCTGGCGATCGTCTGGGGCGTGCTGGCGACATGGTGGGTCGGGCTGCCGCTGGGCCTGATGCTCGCCGTCGCGGCACGGCTGGGCCGCGGCAACCGCCTGAGCCTCGCCGATCTCCGCCCCGCGATTCTCCGGCTGCTGGCCGCGATGGCGCTATGCGCCGTGGCCGCCGGGGCATGGGGCGCCTGGTCGGTGGCGTCGGGGTCGCCGGTGCCCGGCGGCTGGGGGCCGCTGCTGCCGGCCGACATCCATGTCGCCTTCTCGGCCGCCGCCTGGGCCCACCTGGCCAGCTACGCCTCCGGCATCGTCGGCGGCCTGGCGGTGGTCGCCTGGACGGTCTGGCGGCGGCTGCAGCCGCCGGCTGGCGCCCTCGCCTGACCGCCGCTCCGTCAGGCCGGGCTTGACCGCGGCGCCCGGGACGGCCAGAGCGTGGGCATGCTCGACATCTCCCATCATCTCTGGATCCTGGCCGCGGCCCTGCTGCTCGACGCCGTGGTCGGCGACCCGCCCTGGCTGTGGCGGCGGCTGCCGCATCCGGTCGCCCTGGCCGGCCGGCTGATCGGCGGGCTGGACCGCCGCCTGAACCATGAGGGCGACGCCCCCGCCCGGCGCCGCGCCATGGGCGTCGCGACGACATTGCTGCTGGTGCTGCTGGCCGGCGGGATCGGCTGGGGCCTGTCCGCGCTGCTGCGCGTGCCCTTCGGCTGGGTACTGGAGATCATGGTCGCCGCCGTGTTCCTGGCCCAGCGCAGCCTGCACGACCATGTCGCCGCCGTGGCCGCCGCCTGCGAGCTGGAGGGGCTGGAGGGCGGCCGCCGCGCCGTGTCGATGATCGTCGGCCGCGACCCGCAGAGCCTGGACATGGCCGGCGTGTGCCGCGCCGCGATCGAGAGCGACGCCGAGAACTACTCCGATGGCGTGTTCGCTCCCACCTTCTGGT
>JAEKLZ010000271.1 GCA_019508225.1 Inquilinus limosus
GGCAAGAACTTCCAGCTGTTCACCGACGGCAACACCGCCTGGTCGCGCGACGCGGCGGCGGATGACGCGCTGGTCAACGCGATGAAGGGCGGCTCGACCCTGACGGTCAAGGCCACCTCGTCGCGCGGCACCGGCACCAACTACACCTTCTCCCTCGCCGGCATCTCGGCGGCGCTGGGCGAGATCAACAAAGCCTGCGGCGCCTGACCGCAGGCTCCATTCCGCGGCGGTCGTCAGACCGCTGCTGTTGATATAAAACGGCACGGCCCCTTCCGAACGGGAGGGGCCATCGCCATTTCAGGGCCTTCCGGAGGTCCCATGGGTATCGAAACGCACGCCACCACCTTCGCGCCGCCCGCGCCCCGCGCCGACGGCCGCATCAATCTGGTCGGGCTCGACCGTGCCGAGCTGGCGGCGACGCTGGCCGGGATGGGCGAGCCGGCGTTCCGCGCGCGCCAGCTGTTCGGCTGGATCTACAAGCACGGCGCCACCGATTTCCAGGCGATGAGCGACATGGCCAAAAGCCTGCGCGCCAAGCTGGCGGACGGCTACGCCCTCGACCGGCTGCAGGTGGTGCGGCAGCAGAACTCCTTCGACGGCACCCGGAAATGGCTCGCCCGGATGGAAGACGGGCAGGAGATCGAATCGGTGCACATCCCGGAGGAGGCCCGCGGCACGCTCTGCGTCTCCTCCCAGGTCGGCTGTACCCTGACCTGCAAGTTCTGCCACACCGGCACCCAGCGCCTGGTGCGCAACCTCGAGGCGTCGGAGATCGTCAGCCAGGTCATGCTGGCCCGCGACATCCTCGAGGATTGGGGGCGGGAAGGGGACGACCGCCAGCTCACCAACATCGTCATGATGGGCATGGGCGAGCCGCTGTACAATTTCGAGAATGTGAAGCGCGCGCTGAAGCTGGTGATGGACCCGGAGGGTATCGCCATCTCGCGCCGCCGCATCACCCTGTCGACCGCCGGCGTGGTGCCGATGATGAAGCGCTGCGGCGAGGAGCTGGGCGTCAACCTGGCAGTGTCGCTGCATGCGGTGACCGACGAGCTGCGCGACCAGATCGTGCCGATCAACAAGAAGTACCCGGTCAAGGAGCTGCTGGACGCCTGCCGCGAATACCCCGGCGTCAACAACGCCCGCCGCATCACCTTCGAATATGTGATGCTGAAGGACGTCAACGACACTCCGGCCGATGCCCGCCAGTTGGTCCGCATCCTCAAGGGCATCCCGGCCAAGATGAACCTGATCCCCTTCAACCCCTGGCCGGGTGCGCCGTTCGAATGCTCGACGCCCGACGCGATCGAGCGCTTCGCCGACATCCTGATGGAGGCCGGCTACGCCAGCCCGATCCGGACGCCGCGCGGCAGCGACATCCTCGCCGCCTGCGGCCAGCTGAAGTCGGACAGCGAGAACCTGCTGCTGTCGCTGCTGACGCTGCCGGCCTTCGTGCTGATCCTGAAGCGGGCCGGCCTGTCGCGGGCCTGGGCCCTGCTGGCCCTGGCGCCGAGCATCGGCATCGTGCTGGTCTTCGCGGTGCTGCTGTTCCGGCGCTGGCCGGCGATCGCCGCGGCGGAGGCCAAGCGGTGAGCGACATCCTCGAATTCCTGTCGGCGGTCTACGGCCCGGGCTGGATGACCATGCTGCCGCATTGGGGTACCAACCTCGTCATCGGCATCTACATCGTGCTGCTGATGAGCTTCGCCGCCTATGCCCTGGTGAAGGCGCGGGTGACCCCCCTGTGGTCGATCCTGCTGCTGGTGCCGCCGGTGGCGGTGATCGTGATCTGGGCCATCGCCTTCATCCGCTGGCCGCGCCTCGATGGCCCGCGGCCGCATGTCGTGCATCGGGGATGAGGGGCCTCGGCCTGGCTCTCGCGCCGGCCTGGCTTCTTCTCGCCGCCCATGCCGTCGCCGCGGAGACCGACATCCGCGGCTGGGAGGGGCTGAGCTGGGGCATGACCGCCCGGCAGGTCGAATCCGCGCTGCCGCAGGCCGTGACGCTGTCGCCGCCCTGGGATTTCGGCCCGCTCTATGCCGAGCGCATGGTGCAGAACGTGGTGGTCGGCGGCATCGCCTTCGACCTGGTGCCGGAGCTGGCGCGCAAGGACGACCGGCTGGTCCAGATCCTGTTCGAGCG
The DNA here is from genome assembly GCA_019508225.1 of Inquilinus limosus. Classification (GTDB taxonomy): domain Bacteria; phylum Pseudomonadota; class Alphaproteobacteria; order DSM-16000; family Inquilinaceae; genus Inquilinus; species Inquilinus limosus_D. The sequence goes on from JAEKLZ010000271.1 coordinate 2,143, forward strand.
GCGCCCGCCGATCCCCGGCCCGGACGAGCTGCAATCCTTCGTCAACGACCTGCACGCCCGGCTGGGGCCGCCGGCCGAGAGCTGCGTGGTCGAGGCCGGGCTGGTGACCCGGCTGTGGCGCTTCCCCTCGGCCCAGGTGGCGCTGACCGCGGTCGACTTCTCCGCCGACGGCAGCCGCGGCCGGCTGCAGCGCCTGCTGCTGCGCTACACCGCCGCCGACCGGGCGCCGCCGTCGCCCTGCGAACGGAACAAACCCAGACCATGAACGCGATGGCAACGGAATCGCTTCATTCCGCGGCGAACGAGGTCTAGGGTCGAGGCTCTGTCGAACGCCGCGATTCCCCTCTCAGCCCCACCGGGAGCCAAGAGCATGAGCAACTCCTCCGAATACGTGCCGCCGAAGGTCTGGACCTGGGACAAGGCGAGCGGCGGCCAGTTCGCCAACATCAACCGCCCGATCGCCGGGGCGACGCATGAGAAGGCGCTGCCGGTCGGCCGCCACCCGTTCCAGCTGCATTCGCTGGCGACGCCGAACGGCCAGAAGGTCACGATCATGTTCGAGGAGCTGCTGGCGGCCGGCCACAGCGGCGCCGAATACGATGCCTGGCCGATCAAGATCGGTGATGGCGAGCAGTTCGGCAGCGGCTTCGTCGAGATCAATCCGAACTCGAAGATCCCGGCGCTGGTCGACCGCAGCGGCCCGACCCCGATTCGGGTGTTCGAATCCGGCGCCATCCTGGTCCATCTCGCCGAGAAATTCGGGGCCTTCCTGCCGACCTCCGGCCCGGCCCGCGCCGAATGCCTGTCCTGGCTGTTCTGGCAGATGGGCAGCGCACCCTTCCTCGGCGGCGGCTTCGGCCATTTCTACGCCTATGCCCCGGTCAAGATCGAATACGCGATCAACCGCTACGCCATGGAGGCCAAGCGCCTGCTCGACGTGCTCGACCGGCGCCTGGCCGAAAGCGAGTACGTCGCCGGCGACCAGTACACCATCGCCGACATGGCCAACTGGCCCTGGTTCGGCGGCCTGGCCCTGGGCCGGGCCTATGGCGCGGCGGAGTTCCTGGACGTGCAGACCTACAAGCATGTGCAGCGCTGGGCCCAGGCGATCGATGCCCGGCCGGCGGTGAAGCGCGGCCGCATCGTCAACCGCCTGTTCGGCGAGCCGTCGGAGCAGCTGCACGAGCGCCACGACGCCGGCGATTTCGAGACCCGGACCCAGGACAAGCTCGCGACCCAGGGTTAGCCGCCAAAAGAAGGCGCCCCGCCGCGAGCGGCGGAGCGCGGTGCTATCCGGACGTCCGGATCAGACGTAGGTGAAGTCGGACGCCGTCAGGCCCAGGGCCGCCAGGTCGGCCACGCTGTGCACATTCGTCAGGTGGACGAAGGTGTCCGCGTGGTCGGCCGAGGTGACATAGGCCAGGTTGGCGGTGCTGGTCGCGCTGTCGTAATAGGCGATGATGTCGCCGGCGGTCTCGCCCGAGATCCCCTTGGCGGCGGCATCGGCCGACGCGAAGCCCTGGTCGGTCACGACCACCACCGATTCGCCATGGGCGCCGGTCGCGGCGCCGCTGAAGAAGCTGGTCACCGCGCCGCCGGACGTGCCGTCGCCGTTGTCGACGAAGTTTGCACCCACACCGTCACGGCCGAGGCCGGCCGCATCGAAGGCGAAGGTGTCGTGGCTCGGGTCGAAATCGGTGACGTTGCTGTAGCCCTGGATCGAGCCGGCCTTCGGGTCGTGGAAGCGGAACAGGAAGGTGTCGTCGCCGGCACCGCCGGTGAGATAGTCCTTGCCGTCGCCGCTGATGAGGGTGTCGTTGCCGACATCGCCATAGAGCTTGTCGTTGCCTTCGCCGACATCGGTGCGGGCCGTGTCGCGGCCGTTGTCGCCGGCGAGGACGTCGTTGCCCAGGCCGCCATAGACGGCGTCGTTGCCCTCGCTGCCGAAGACGTGGTCGTTGCCGGCGCCGCCATAGACATGGTCGATGTTCTGGCCGCCGAAGACGAAGTCGTCGCCGTCGTCGCCATAGACGATGTCGTTGCCCTGGTCGCCGTTGATGTGGTCGACCCCGGCGCCGCCACGGACGGTGTCGTCGCCGAGATTGCCGGTGAGGGTGTCCGCACCGTCATTGCCCTGGATCAGGTCGTTGCCGGAGCCGCCATCGACATTGTCGTCGCCGCTGCCGCCCTTGGCGACGTCGTTGCCTTCGCCGGCCAGAATGGTGTCGTTGCCCAGGTCGCCGTTGATCCGGTCGTGGCCCCAGGGATCGATGATCAGATCGTCACCGGTGCCACCGACAAGGATGTCGTCGCCCAGTCCGCCCAGGATCAGATTTGGCATGACTGCTTACTCCTTTATGCGGGAAACCTTATGCACTAAGGCATAATACCCAGAATCGTGACCGTTGCATGAATCATCACAAGATTTCCCTTATGTCTACTCTCAGAGTCTGTCGTGAAATCTGTGGAGAATGCCGAATGAATTTTGTGAATGATCGGTTAAAATCCTGAACACCGCAGCAGCTCTGGCTCTGCGAGATGCAGAGCGGAATCTGCATAAAATTTGATCTCAGCGTTTCTCAATACGAAGGCTCAAATTTGTCACAGCGTAATCTCGTGTCGATCTCCGAGGGTTTTATGAATCAGAACTGAAACCAGAATCAGTGATGGGGCCAAGGACGTCGGCAAGAGATCCGATGCCGAAACCTGATCGGCTCGCGTCGGCGGAGGGCGGGGCAGGCGCATGGGTGCTTTCGACACCATCCGTGCCGGAGCGGCTATCCGCCCGCTGGATGCAGTCGGACGCACCCACGGCATATCTCGATATTCCAGTGGTTTGCAGCTTGCGTTTATGGCGCGGCTCACGCGCGCAAGTTTCGGTCGAATCTGCGTCGGGTGACTAGGCGAGCGCCGGAAGGCTGCCTATCTGACTGGCTTCGGCTCACTTGGCCGACCGGCCGGGATTCATTCGGCCGTGAACGACGGCAGCTTCGGCGGCCTATGGAGTGAAGACGTATGGCGACTGGTACCGTGAAGTGGTTCAACACCACCAAGGGCTTCGGGTTCATTCAGCCGGACAACGGCGGCAAGGACGTGTTCGTCCACATCTCGGCGGTGGAAGCCGCGGGGCTGCGGAGCCTGAACGAGGGTCAGCAGGTCACGTTCGAACTGGCGCGCGGCCGTGACGGCCGGGAGTCGGCGGCGAACCTGCAGGTTTCCTGACGGTCCGAAGAATCAGAAGGGCGGCATCTGCGAAGGATGCCGCCCTTTTTGCTGCGGAATCGGTGACGGCGCGGCTCAGCGGTAGCGCGACAGGAACCGCTCCCGCGGGCTTCCGCCGATGCGGGTGCCGGCGTGCATGCCCCGCAGGGCCGTCGTCTCGCGCCAGGGCAGGACGGCAACCGGCGGGGGTTCGGCGATCGGACGCCCGGCGGCCGCGTCGACCGCGGGACGGGGCGCCTCCTCCGCCCCGGAGCCCTCGACCAGCTCGGTCAGGGCGTCATAGACCTGCCGGATGATCTCCGGCACATGCGCGGCCGAGGTGGCGGTGCCGCGCAGATGGGCGGCCACGATCGCCGCCGTGACTTCGAGAACCTGGTTCGGCGTCGTCATCGCCGCGCCGATCTCATCGATGGGCATCCGGCCCCCTCGTTGCTGTTGCTATCCGGTGACTTTCCAAGGACGTCCGGGCGGCGACACCTATTCCGCCGGGATTGAATCCCGGTCGCGCCGTCGCCACCGCCCATCAAGGATCGAGCGGCGGTTCGGTTCCCGCATCGTCACCAACTGCGCCGGATCGTCGCTGCTGTTGTCGTGCATGCCACAGAAAGCAGAAAAGCCCGGCTCGCGCCGGGCTTCTCCGAAGGCTCTCAGGGTGGGAGGCCGGCTTACGCCGCCTTCACCATGCTGCGCAGCACATACTGCAGGATGCCGCCGTTCTTGAAGTATTCCAGCTCGTCCAGCGTATCGATGCGGCTGAGCAGGGTCACGTCCTGGCGGCTGCCGTCGGTGCGGGTGACGGTCAGCACCATCTCCTGCCGCGGCTTCAGCCCCTCGGCGATGCCGAGGATGTCGAAGGTCTCGGTACCGTCGAGCTTGAGGTCCGCCCGGGTGGTGCCGCCGGTGAACTGCAGCGGCAGGACGCCCATGCCGACCAGGTTCGACCGGTGGATGCGCTCGAAGCTCTCGGCCACCACCGCCTTGACGCCCAGGAGGCGGGTGCCCTTGGCCGCCCAGTCGCGGCTCGAGCCCGTGCCGTACTCCTTGCCGGCGATGATCACCAGCGGCACGCCCTCGGCCTGGTAGCGCATCGAGGCGTCGTAGATCGGCAGCATCTCGCCCGAGGGCTGGTGCTTGGTGAAGCCGCCCTCGACGCCCGGCACCAGCTCGTTCTTGATGCGGATGTTGGCGAAGGTGCCGCGCATCATCACTTCGTGGTTGCCGCGGCGGGCGCCGTAGCTGTTGAAGTCGAGCGGCCGGACCTGGTGCTCCAGCAGGTACTCGCCCGCCGGGCTGTCCTTCTTGATCGAGCCGGCCGGCGAGATGTGGTCGGTGGTGACGCTGTCGGCCAGCACGGCCAGCAGGCGGGCGCCGCGCACGTCGGTCAGCGGCTCCGGCTCCTTCTGCATGCCGGTGAAGAAGGGCGGGTACTGGACGTAGGTCGACCCCGGGTTCCAGTTGTAGGTCTCGCTCTCCACGGTATCGATGCTCCGCCACTCCTGCGGGCCCTCGAACACATTGGCGTAGCGGCTGCGGAACATCTCCGGCGTCAGGCACTGCTCGATCGTCTCGGCGATCTCCTGCGCGGTCGGCCAGACATCCTTCAGATAGACCGGCTGGCCGTCGCTGCCCGTGCCCAGCGGCTCGGTGGTGATGTCCTTGGTCATGCTGCCGAGCAGGGCATAGGCCACCACCAGCGGCGGCGAGGCCAGGTAGTTCGACCGCACATGCGGGCTGATCCGGCCCTCGAAGTTGCGGTTGCCCGACAGCACGGCGGCGACGTTCAGGTTGCCGGCCTCGACCGCCGCGGCGATCTCGTCCGGCAGCGGGCCGGAATTGCCGATGCAGGTGGTGCAGCCATAGCCGACGGTGTTGAAGCCGACGGCGTCCAGGTCGACGTTCAGGCCGGCCGCGTTCAGGTACTCCGTCACCACCTGGCTGCCGGGGGCCAGCGAGGTCTTGACCCAGGGCTTGCGGGTCAGGCCGCGCTCGCGCGCCTTGCGGGCGACCAGGCCGGCCGCGACCATCACCGACGGGTTCGAGGTGTTGGTGCAGCTGGTGATCGCCGCGATCACCACGTCGCCATGGTCGAGGTCATGGTCCATGCCCAGCACCTTGGTCGGGGCCGGGGCGGTGCCGGCATCGGCCAGCAGCTTGGTGAAGGCGGTGGCGGCCTGGGTCAGGGCGACCCGGTCCTGCGGCCGCTTCGGGCCGGCCAGCGACGGTTCGACGTCGCCGAGGTCGAGCGACAGACTGTCGGTGTAGACCGGCTCCGGCGAATTGGCGTCGCGCCACATGCCCTGGGCCTTGGCATAGGCCTCGACCAGGCGCACGCGGTGCGGGTCGCGGCCGGAGAATTCCAGGTAGCGCAGCGTCTCGGCATCGATCGGGAAGAAGCCGCAGGTGGCGCCGTATTCCGGGGCCATGTTGCCGATCGTGGCGCGGTCGGCCAGGGTCATGTGGTCCAGGCCCTCGCCGTAGAACTCGACGAACTTGCCGACCACGCCCTTCTTGCGCAGCATCTGGGTGACCGTCAGCACCAGGTCGGTGGCGGTCATGCCCTCTTTCAGCTTGCCGGTGATCTTGAAGCCGATCACCTCGGGGATCAGCATCGACACCGGCTGGCCCAGCATTGCCGCCTCGGCCTCGATGCCGCCGACGCCCCAGCCCAGCACGGCCAGGCCGTTGACCATGGTGGTGTGGCTGTCGGTGCCGACCAGCGTGTCGGGATAGGCGACCTGGTTGCCGGTGTTGCGGTCCTTCTCCACCCACACGGTCTGGGCCAGGTACTCCAGGTTGACCTGGTGGCAGATGCCGGTGCCGGGCGGGACGACGCGGAAATTGTCGAAGGCGGTCTGGCCCCAGCGCAGGAAGGCGTAGCGCTCGTGGTTGCGCTCGAACTCCAGGTCGACATTCTGCTGGAAGGCGTTCGGGGTGCCGAAGGCGTCGACCATGACCGAGTGGTCGATCACCAGGTCGACGGCCGAGAGCGGGTTGATCCGTTGCGGGTCGCCGCCGAGCGCGACCATCGCCTGGCGCATCGCGGCGAGGTCGACCACGGCGGGGACGCCGGTGAAGTCCTGCATCAGCACGCGGGCCGGGCGGTAGGCGATCTCGCGGTCGGACCGGCGGTCCTTGAGCCACTGCGCCATCGCCTTGACGTCATCGACCGTGACCGACCGGTCATCCTCGAAGCGCAGCAGGTTCTCCAGCAGCACCTTCAGCGAGAAGGGCAGGCGGGCGACGTCGCCGAGCTGGGCTTGGGCGGCTTCGAGGCTGAAATAATCATAGCTCTTCCCGTCGACCGTCAGCTGACGGCGGGTCTTGAGCGTGTCATGTCCGGTGAAGGTCACGGAAGGGCTCCTTCGGTCGAAGGCTGATCGCGAAATGGGCTGTGCGGCCTTCATGTAGCGCGTCCGCGCAAGCCGTTCAAATGCAACGGGTCAAGAACCGTTCGCAACTGCGAAATCGACGATCCGCGGCAGCACCCGGTCGGTGGCCTCGAAATGCGGCGCGTGGCGGCAATCCGGCACCAGCCAGGTTTCGCAAGGCCCGGAAACCCCGGCCTTTATGGCGTCCAGCTGGGCCGGCGTGCCGTATTCGTCCTCGGCTCCCTGGATCGCCAGCACCGGGCAGCGGATCGAGGGCAGCGCGTCGCGCATGTCGAAGCTGCGGAATCCGGGGGTCGGCCACAGCTCGGCCCAGTTGGCGAATGTGAAGTCGGTCTTGTCGCCGTGATAGCGGGCCAGCACGGCGCGCAGCCTGGAGTCCGGGGCGTGGAAGGCGGCATGGGCCACGGCGATGCCGGCCAGGGTCTCGGCCTCGACGATGACATGCGCCGCCTCGGTCACGACCCAGGCGGCGCGGCCGGGATGCGCCGCGGCGAAGATCAGGGCGATGCTGCCGCCGTCGCTGTGCCCGACCAGCCCGGCGCGGTCGATGCCGAGCGCGTCCAGCACCCGCGGCAGCGTCTCGCGCCCTTCCTCATAAAGATAGTCGGCGCCGCGCGGCCCCGGCAGCGGGTCGGACCGGCCGAAGCCCAGCCGGTCATGCGCCAGCACCGGATGACCGGTGGCCTCGGCCAGCCGGGCCGCGACATCGATGCCGCGCCGCGTCCATTGCGCGACGGAGCCGAGCCCTTCATGTAGAAGCACGAGGGGGAGGCGCCCGGCGCTGCCGGGCGGATCGAGGCGCTGCCAGTACAGGCCGTGCCCGTCGACGCGGACGACACCGTCGCTGCGCCGCAACGCGGCAGGGTCGTTCGCCGGGGTGGCCGCCGGTTCCATCCGCCGCTCCGTCATCAAGGCAACACATGTCCGTCATGCCGGTGTCGCACCGCCATGGTCAACAGGCTGTGCAAGGGTTCGGGGAGAGGGGAATGGGCAGGTTCGGAATCGCGTTGCTCGGCGCGCTGCTGGCCGGAGCGGCGCTGCCGGCGCAGGCCGAGGGGATCGGAAAGCTGCGGCTGATCGGCGAGGCGGCCCTGCCGAAGGGGCTGGACTACCAGGGCACCACCGTCGGGGGCCTGTCCGGGCTGGACTGGGACCCGTCGGCCCGGCACTGGATTGCCCTCAGCGACGACCGGTCGGAGAAGGCGCCGGCGCGGTTCTATACCTTGTCGATCGACTATGATGCCGGGGCGGTGCGCGGCATCGCCGTGACCGGCGTGACCACGCTGCGCGACGCGGCCGGCAACAACTTCGCGCCGAAGAGCGTCGATCCAGAGGCGATCCGCCGCGATCCGGCCTCGGGCCTGCTGTACTGGAGCAGCGAGGGCGGGGTGAAGGCGGGGATCGACCCGGCGGTCAGCGTCGCCGCGCCGGACGGGCGCTGGCAGCGCGGCTTCGACCTGCCGCAGCGCTACCGCGTCGCCGAGGACAAGGACAGCGGCTCGCGGGACAACCTGACCTTCGAGGGGCTGGCGCTGTCGGCCGACGGCCGGACGCTGCTCGTCTCGATGGAAAGCGCCCTGGTCCAGGACGGGCCGATCGCCTCGCTGACCACGGGCAGCCCGGTGCGGATCGCCAGCTTCGACACGGCGACCGGCGCGCCGGGGCCGGAGCATGTCTACATCACCGACCCGATCCCGGTGGCGCCGCTGCTCCCGGGCGGCTCGGCCGACAACGGCGTGTCGGAGATCCTGCCCGCCGGCGACGGCTCGCTGCTGGTGCTGGAGCGCGCCTATGCCCAGGGCCGCGGCAACTCGATCCGGCTGTACCGCGCCGATCCGGCCCTGGCCACCGACGTCTCCGGGCTCGATTCGCTGCTCGACGGCGGCTGGCTGGCCATGCCGAAGACGCTGCTGCTCGATTTCGCCACGCTCGGCGTCGCCCTCGATAATTTCGAGGCGATGGGCTGGGGGCCGGAGCTGGCCAACGGCCATCGCAGTCTGGTTGTGATATCCGACGACAACTTCAACCCGCTGCAGGTGACCAAGGCCCTGGTGTTCGAGGTCTTGCCCGACTGAGGCATCGCAGGCTGGACCGGCCGCGCCCGCTGTTCCAGCTTGTCCTCCCGAAACGGAGGAGCCGGGAATGGACACCGCACCGCGGATCAACGGGCTGGCCGAGACCTGCCTCTATGTCGAGGACGTCGACCGTTCGGCGGAGTTCTACCAGCGGGTGCTGGGGCTGGAGCTGCTGTCGCGCTCGCCGCGGCTGGCGGCGCTGGACGCCGGGCGCCAGGGGGCGCTGCTGCTGTTCCGCCACGGCCTGACCTCCGACGGCATGGTCGACGACGAGGGCACGATCCCGGGCCATGAGGGGCAGGGCCGGCTGCACATGGCCTTCGCCGTCGCGGCGGAGGAGCTGCCGGCCTGGCGGGCGAAGCTGGAGCGCGAGGGCGTGCCGCTGGCCGGCGAGACCCATTGGCGGCGCGGCGGCCGCAGCCTGTATTTCCGCGACCCCGACGGCCATGCCATCGAGCTGGCGACGCCGGGGCTGCGCTCCAACTATTAGGCGGCGCCGGGACGCCAGCGGGCGGTCAGGGTAGGGCGACGAAGATGCCGAGGGCGTCGATATACTTCCCGGACGAGCCCCAGAACCCCTGGATCTGGATCCCCTTCTGCAGGCTCGTCCCGAAGTATTCGAGCGTCCGAGCCCCCTTGCTGCCCAGATGCGGGAAGATGTTGAGATTCGTCTTGATCTGGAGCGAGTCGACATAGTCGCCATACGTCCCGACGACCGAGGTGATGAATTCGTTCGGTGCCAGCCGCTGGGAGAACAGGGCGCCCCCGTCACCGCCATATTTGGGGGTCATGGACGTCAGCCCGCCGGCATCCGTGAATTCCAGCTGGATGGCGTCGATATAGATGCCCGACCAGATCGAGATCATGCTGATCCGGATGGGTGTGGACCCGGGCGGGAAGAAGGCCTCGCCAAGTGCCGAGAAGGCACCGCCGCCGACGCCACCGCTGGGACCGGCCTTGATGTAATCAGGCATGTTTCAAAATCCCTAAGAATATTCTTCTATTCTGTCCCTGTCGCCGCGGCCCGTCAATGTGACGATGGCTGAAATCCGCAGCAGGGAAACGGCTGCAGCCGAGGCGGGCGCGCCTCCAGCTTTCCGCCGCGCCGCCATGAAGCGGCCATCGGCGGCCCGGACGCTGCGGGCTTCGCAGCCCTGAGCGAGCCCGCCATGAGCATCGACACCGTCCCACCGGCCGCCGCCTGGCCCGCCCGGCGCCTCCGCGCCGGGTCGCCGGCGCTGAAGGTCCTGGCCATCGTCTTCCTGACCGTCGCCTTCCTGCTGCCGGTCTTCCTGGTCTATGACGTGATCGGCGAGCGCGAGCAGCGCTACCGGTCCGTGGTGGATGAGATCGGCAGCAGCTGGGGCGGGCCGCAGCGCGTCATCGGGCCGATCCTGGTGGTGCCGTTCCGGGTGCCGTCCGAGCCGCGATCCGACGGCACGGCGCTGCCGCCGCTGGAACGCCAGCTGGTGATACTGCCCGACCGCTACGAGGCCGAGGCCATGGCGGCGCCGGAGACGCGCAAGCGCGGCCTGTTCGAGGCTGTGGTCTACACCGTCGACCTCGCCTTGTCGGGGCAGTTCCTGATCGGCGACGCCGCGTCCCTGGCCGGGCCGCAGGCGACGATCGACTGGTCCGCGGCCTATCTCTATGTCGGCGTCGCCGACCCGCGCAGCATCCGCGAAGGCGCGTCGCTGCGCTGGGGCGACCGCGACCTGCCGTTCCAGCCCGGCGCGCCGGGCGAGCTGGGCCAGCGCTTCGGCGCCGGCATGACCCTGCGCCTGCCCGGCCTGTCGGCGGAGTCGGCCCGATCGGCGATCCCCTTCGCCACCACGCTGCGGCTGAACGGCAGCCAGCGCCTCGACTTCCTGCCGCTCGGCCGGTCGACCCGGGTGACCGCCAGCTCGAACTGGCCGGACCCCAGCTTCGACGGCGCCTTCCTGCCGGTGCGCTCCAGCATCGGGCCGCAGGGCTTCACCGCGGCGTGGGAGCTGTCCTATTTCGGCCGCGGCTATCCCCAGGCCTGGGTGGGCGGGGAGGGCGACTACCTGTCCGCCGTCTCCAGCTCTGCCTTCGGCGTGCGTTTCTTCCAGCCGGTCAGCGCCTATCAGCAGACCGAGCGTTCGGCCAAATACGGCATGCTGTTCATCGTCTTCACCTTCACCCTGTTCTTCCTGTTCGAGGCGGTGGCGCGGCTGCGCATCCACATCCTCCAATACGGGCTGGTCGGGCTGTCGCTGTGCCTGTTCTACCTGCTGCTGCTGTCCTTCGCCGAGCAGATCGGCTTCGCCGCGGCCTATGGCGTGGGGGCGGCCGCGGTGGTGGCGCAGATCGTGCTGTACTGCCGCCCGGTGCTCGGCACCTGGAAGCGCAGCCTGGTGCTGGGCGCGCTGCTGGCGATCCTGTACGGCGCCCTCTACGCGCTGATGCAGCTCGAGGATCTGGCCCTGCTGCTCGGCTCGCTCGGCCTGTTCCTGGCGCTCAGCGGCGTGATGTATGTGACCCGCCGGATCGACTGGTACGCGGCTGCGCCGAAAGCCTGAGACAGGCGGAGATGAGGCCCGTTGCCTCTGGCGCAAGCGGGCTATCGGATTCAACACCGGATGGTCAAAAGCCATCGCGAGCGTAGAAGCACGTAGCCTCTCCCGCTTGCGGGAGAGGTCGGACATCCGAAGGATGTCCGGGTGAGGGCCAGCGGTCTGCCAAGCGCACGGACCTCGCGCGCGCACGATCCGTCGTGGCCATCGCCGCGGTCAGCCTGGACCT
>JAEKLZ010000044.1 GCA_019508225.1 Inquilinus limosus
TTGGCGCCGACCGGGAACTCGCCGCCGGGGCAGGACTTCACCAGCCCGACGCATTCGATGCCGATCACCTGGGCGGCCTCGGCCCATTCGCCCCGCCGCATATGCATCTCGGCGTGGTTGAGGCCGAAGGCCTTGATCTTGATCACGACCTGGCCGGACGCGGGCTCCGGCTCGGGGATCTCTCGGTAGACCAGGCTGTCCAGCCCGCCGAATTTCTCCAGCACGATGGCGCGCATGAGGCCCTCCTGTGGCGTGCGGTTACGGGGCCAGGAAGACGCGGATGGCGTCCGCGATCTCGCGGGCATGCGTCTCCAGGGCGAAATGGCCGGTGTCGAAGAACCGGATCTCGGCATCCGGCAGGTCGCGCTTGAACGCCTCGGCGCCGGGCGGCAGGAAGAACGGATCGTTCCGGCCCCAGACAGCCAGGAAGGGCGGGCGGTGGGTGCGGAAATACGCCTGGAAGTCCGGGTACAGCGCGACGTTGCTGGCGTAGTCGAGGAACAGGTCGAGTTGCACCTCGTCGGCGCCCGGCCGGGCCAGATAGTGGCTGTCCAGCGTGTATCCGTCGGGCGAGACCAGGCTCTCATCGGCGACGCCATGCACGTACTGCCAGCGCGTGGTCTCCGGCGTCAGCAGGGCGCGCAGCGTCTCGCGGTTGGCCGCGGACCGGTCCTGCCAATAGGCCTGGATCGGGTTCCAGCCGTCGCTCAGCCCTTCGACATAGGCGTTGCCGTTCTGCGAGATGATGGCGGCGATCCGCTCCGGGTGCCGCAGCGCCAGCCGGAAGCCGGTGGGGGCGCCGTAGTCGAAGACATAAACGGCATAGCGGTTCAGGCCGACGACCTCGGTGAACCGGTCGATCACCTGGGCGATGCCGTCGAAGGTGTATTGGAAGGTCGAGCGGTCCGGCATGTCGGACTGGCCGAAGCCCGGCAGGTCCGGGGCCACGACATGGAAGCGGTCGGCCAGCAGCGGGATCAGGTCCCGGAACATGTGGCCGGAGCTGGGGAAGCCGTGCAGCAGCAGCAGCGTCGGGGCGCGGGGCGACCCGGCCTCGCGGTAGAAGACCTTGAAGCCGTCGACGTCGGCGGTGCGGTAGCGGATGGCGGTCATCGCTGTTCTCCTCGAATGGGATACGGGCCCGGCAGGCTCGGCGTTACATAACCGGTCAATTTTCTATTGATCGGTTATAAAGCTTGGTCAGGAGAGGGCGCGGACGGCCTCGAGCAGGACGCCGACCACCACTTCCGGCGCCGAGACCATCGGCGCGTGGTCGACCGGGGCGGTGCACAAGGTCGCCGCCATCCGCATCGCCATGAAGCGCTGGGTCTCGGCCGCGATCATCCGGTCCTCCTCGGCCAGCAGGAACCAGCTGGGCCGGTCCCGCCACAGCGGCCGGCCGACCGGGGTGGTAATGCAGGGCAGGTGGATCGGCCGCTGCACGGCGGCCAGCACCGCCGCCGATTCCGCCGGCGCGTGCTGGGCAAAGGCCGCCGGGAAGGCGTCGTCCGGCAGCCAGATGGCGCCGTGCCGGTCAGGAGCCAACTGCGGAGCCCCCGGGTGCGGGGCCGCGCGCTGGAACACGTCCAGGACGGTCTCGCCCTCATCCGGGGCCAGCGCAGCGACGAAGACCAGGGACCGGACCTGCTCGGCGCGGGCGGAGGCGATCACCGCGCCGGCATAGGCGTGGCCGGCCAGCACGACCGGGCCGTCGATCCGCTCCAGCACGCGGTCAAGGGCGGCGACGTCGTCGGCCAGCGAGGTCAGGGGCAGCGGCGCGGCTCGCACGGCCAGGCCCTGCCGCTGCAGCGCCGCGATCACCGGCCCCCAGGACGACCCATCCGCCCAGGCACCATGGACCAGGACGAGGGTCGCCGGTCCTTCCGAATTCCGTCTGCCCGTCATGATCGTAACCTCTTAAATTGATCTTGAGTGGTTATTGTATGAGTCGACGTAACTTGTCAACGTGGATTTTTGAGGTTACTGATTGGTAAGGTGATCCCATCAAGGCCGACCGAAGTGAGCCACCAGCTGCCCCCCGCGATGTTCCTCGCCGACGCGCTCGGCCTGGACTTCCTCAACTCGATCGCGACGCCGGTCGACACCCCGGTCGACTGGCTGCCGGACGGCGACGGGCTGGTGTCGTGGCTGGCCCAGGCCGGGATGGTTCCGGACACCGTCCTGGCGGAGATGCGGGACCGGGCCATGCCGGGCGAGCTCGACAGCGTCGCGGCCCAGGCGCGCGGCCTGCGGGACTGGTTCCGGGGCTTCGTGCAAAGCCGGAAGGGCCGCCCGCTGACGGCGGATGCGCTGCAGGAGCTGCAGCCCCTGAACCGGCTGCTGGAGCGGGACGAGGGGTTTTCTCAGATCGTTCCGGGCGGCGGCGGGCTGGCGCTCGACCCGTTCCGGCGCTGGCGCTCGCCGGATAGCCTGCTGCTGCCCATTGCCGAGGCGATGGCGAGGCTCGTCTGCGAGGAGGACTTCACCCAGGTCAAGGCGTGCGAGGGGCCGGCCTGCACGCTGATGTTCGTCGACCACACGCGCGGCCATGCGCGGCGCTGGTGCAGCATGGCGCTGTGCGGCAACCGCGCGAAGCAGGCGGCCCACCGTCATCGGCTGAAGGAGAAGCGGGGAGAGGGCTGACCTTCTCCCGGCGGCAGCCCCTCGCGCAGGGCGCCTCGTCGATCTGGATCATCGCGGCGCCGGCCTCGAGCGCGCCGTGCCGCAATACCGGGCCATGAACAGGGCGAAGGCCTCGACCCCGGCCAGGTATTCGGCCACCGGCACCCGCTCCTGGAAGGTGTGGCAGTTCGAGATGTCGCCGGGCGCGCAATAGACCGTCGGGATGCCCAGCTGATTGGCGGTGAAAGAGCCCTCGGACCAGAACGGCGCGCCCTCGATCTCGCCGCGGCCCGGCATCGCCGCCCGCACCGCCTGCTGCAGCAGCGCCACCGGCGCCGCCGTCGGGTCGGTCTCGAACGGCATGCCGCCGACCGCATGGTCGCGGCCGGCCGGGAAGGCGATCTCGACCGTCACCTCCGGGTCGGCAACGGCACCGCGGATCACCGCCTCCAACTCGTCCCGCGCCTGGCCCAGATCCTCGCCCGGGCGCAGCTTGCGGATCAGGCTCAGGCTGCAGCGCTCCGGCACGGCGATGTAGCCGCCGGCCTCCATGCCGGTGACCAGCAGGAAGCCGCGGCCGATCAGCTCGTGCTCGCCACGGCTTTCCAGCTCGGCCGAATGGCGCCACAGGGCGGACAGGATGGCGTGGCCGGCCTTCAGCGCGTCCACGCCCTTCTCCGGCATGCCGAAATAGGCGGACCGGCCGGTGACCGCGATCTCGGCGATGAAGAAGCCGATCTGGGCCGGAAACACGGCCAGCCGGGTCGGCTCGACATAGATCGCGAAGTCGGCATTGGGGATCTCGCCGCGCTGGATCTTCGGCACCACCATCTTGATCCCGGCCGAGACGCCGGTGCCCGGCTCGCCGCTCTCCTCATCGGCGATGAAGACGAAGACGATGTCGCCGTCCAGGGCGCAGCCGGCGCGGTCCAGCGTCGCCAGCGCCGACAGGCCGGTGCAGATCCCCGCCTTCAGGTCGCCCGAGCCGCGGCCCCAGATCTCGCCGTCGACGATGGCGGCGGAGAACGGATCCTGCCGGGCATCGCCGGCCCAGTGCTCCTCCCGTGCCGGTGACGCTGGGGGTGCGGATGGCGCGCTGCAGCAGGCCGACCGCTGCATCGGCGTCGATCGCGGCGCGGATGCGGGAATGCAGGTTGTCGGTCATCGAAGGAGACTCACGCTGCAGCATCCTCTCTCATTGTCATCCTCGGGCTTGACCCGAGGATCCAGGGGCGGCCAGAGCGGCTCTTCGTGGCCCCTTGGATTGCCGGGTCAAGCCCGGCAATGACAGAAGAAGTAGTCGATCATCGCCGGCGCCGGGATGGTCGCCGGCACCGCCTGGCGCAGCGCCGCATCGGCGTCGCCGCCGACCAGCGCCTTCACCGGATAGTCCTTGAACACCGGGTCGACATACAGGCCGCCGCCGAAGCAGAAGGGCGTGCCCTGGTGGATGTGCGAGATCTCGCTGAGATACAGCATCGCCGGATTCTCCGGCAGGTCGCGGATGGCGTGCAGCGGCGTGGTGCCGGTCAGGGCGTGACCGGGCTCGACCTGGGTGGCGCCGGCCTCGGCCAGCACCTGCATCACCGCGGCGGAGTTGGTGCCGGGGGTGTTGACCACCAGGTCGCGGCGGCCGGTCGCCGCCAGCCGTCGCGCCGTGGCTTCCAGCGTGCGCAGGTTCGGCGTCGGCGTCACCGCGCCGGTGGCCTCGTCGAACAGCAGGGCCGGGAAGCTGGTGATGCCGGCGAAGCGGCCGCCCGGCCGCTCGTCCAGCAGGTCGGCCACGCGCTCGATCTCCTCCGCCGCGAAGCCGCCCTCATGGCCGTCATAGAAACGGTCGCCTTTCGCGAAGATGCGCGCGACCAGGCCCTGCACATGCCCGATCGAAGCGGCGGCATCGGCCGCTTCCGCCGCCTTCTCGGCGTTGAACACGGTCCAGATCTCCGGCCGCATCCGGGCGCCCTCGCGCGCCTCGCCGCGCGGCACTTGCGACAGGTGGCCGAGATGGCCGAGCCGGTGGCCGGCGCGATGGATCGGCCGGGCGCAGGCCATGTCGACGGCGACGAAGTGGTCGATGCCGCCGGCCCGGATGGCGTCCAGCGCCGGCGGGTTGCGGCCGAACTGCTTGGTCATGGCGTAGACGGTCAGGCCCAGCCCCTTGGCGGTCGACGCCAGCGCCGCCGCATTGGCGCGCATGGTGTCGAGGTCGAGCAGAGTGGAATTGGCCGGCACCGCGCCGGATTGGTGCAGCGTCACCGCGGCCTCGACGAAGGCGCGGTTCTTGGTGGTCAGGGCGTTGAGAAACATCGGCGGGGTCCCGGTCAGGCGGCGGCGCGGACGGCGCCGGTGATGAGGTCGACGAGGTCGCGGGCTGTGACGTCGGGGATGCGCACATCCCCGGCCTTGCGGCCATGGCGCAGCACCACGGCGCGGTCGCAGGTCTCGATCACATGCTGCATGTTGTGGCTGATCAGCAGCACGGCGACGCCTTGCGATTTCAGCGTCAGGATCAGCTCGTTGACATGCTTGGACTGCTCGACCCCCAGCGCGGCGGTCGGCTCGTCCAGGATCACGATGTGCTTGCCCCAGCCGACGGCGCGGCCGATGGCGACGGCTTGGCGCTGGCCGCCGGACAGCCGCTCGATCGGCACGCCGGACGGCGGCACGCGGACCTTCAGTTGCTCCAGGATCCGCGTCGACTCCGCCGCCATCGCCCGCTTGTCCAGCCAACCCAGTGCCCGCAGCAGCGGGTTGGGGTGGAAGATCTCGCGGTGCAGGAACAGGTTGGCGGCGACATCCAGCTTGCCGACCAGGGCCAGGCCCTGATGCACCGTCTCGATGCCGCAGTCGCGGGCGTCCTGCGGCGTGGCGATCTGCACCTCGCGGCCGTCGACCCGGATGGTGCCGGCGGTGGCGCGGTACAGGCCGCTGATGCAGCGCGTCAGCGTGGTCTTGCCGGCGCCGTTGTC
>JAEKLZ010000045.1 GCA_019508225.1 Inquilinus limosus
GACGACAGCTTCGAGCTGTACGACCTGCGGGTCGAGGTGGTGGCGCCCGAGGGCGGGCCGATCTATTGCGGCGCCAAGGTCGGCGACCATTTCGAGCTGCGCGGCGAGATGCTGCATCTGCCGCCGGGCCAGGGCTTCTCGATCTATTCCCTGGCGGCGCTGCTGCCGCTGCTGCCGGCCAAGCAGCGCCCGACCCATGCCCATGACTGGATGACGACGGACACCGAGGTCGCCTGCCCCGACCCGAACTGCTCCTCGCGCTTCCGCATCACCCGGACCGGCAAGCGCCGGTTCAGCCATGCCGCGACCACCGCGGTGCCCCTCCCTGACGACCGAGGCTGAAAGCATGCAGAGGATCCGCCTGGCCCCGGATTACGAGATCTCGCGCGTGATCCGCGGCGGCTGGCAGATGTCGAGCGGCCACGGCACGGTCCGCAGCGACGACCCGGTGGCCGACCTCGTGGCCTTCGCCGATGCCGGCATCACCACCTTCGACTGCGCCGACATCTACACCGGCGTCGAGGAGATGATCGGCCGTTTCCGCCGGCACTATCGCGACCTGCGCGGGGCGGAGGCGCTGGGCCGGATCAAGGTGCACACCAAATACGTCCCCGATCTCGACATCCTGCCGCGCATCCAGAAGGCCGATGTCGAGCGCGTGATCGACCAATCGCTGCGCCGCCTGGGGCTGGAGCGGCTGGACCTGGTGCAGTTCCACTGGTGGGATTACGCGGCGCCGCGCTGGCGCGAGGCGGCGCTGTGGCTGGAGGAGCTGCGCCGCGCCGGCAAGATCCACAAGGTCAGCGGCACCAATTTCGACACCGACCACATGCTGGAGATCGTACGGGCCGGCGTGCCCCTGACCACCATGCAGGTGCAGTATTCGCTGCTCGACCGCCGGCCGGAGCGGCGGATGGCGAAGGCCGCGGCCGATCACGGCGTGTCCTTCCTGTGCTACGGCACGGTCGCCGGCGGCTTCCTCGGCGACCGCTGGCTCGGTGTGGCGGAGCCGGCGGTGGACGCGCTGGAGAACCGGTCGCTGGTCAAATACAAGCTGATCATCGACGATCTCGGCGGCTGGGATCTGTTCCAGGCGCTGCTGCGGGCGCTGCGCCAGGTCGCCGACCGGCATGGCCGCGACATCGCCACCGTCGCCAGCGCCGCGATGCTCAGCCGGCCGGGCGTGGCCGCGGTGATCGTCGGCGCCCGCAACCGCGACCACCTCGCCGCCAACCTCGCCATCTCGGATATCGCTTTGACCGAGGCGGACCACGCCCTGATCGACGGGGCGCTGGCGGGCGCGCGGGAGCTGGAGGGCGATGTCTACACGCTGGAACGCGACCGCCACGGGCGCCATGGCGCGATCATGAAATACAACCTGAACAAGGGCGCCGCCTGACCGTCGTCACCACCGGCCGGCCGATCGCCGGCCCAATCAAACAGGGAGCACAATGATGAAGAGAATCCTTCTGACCACCGCCCTCGTGGCGGCCGTCGCCGCGCCGGCGCTGCCCGCCGCAGCCTGCGACATCACCGTCGGGCTGGTGATGGAGCTGACCGGCCCGGCCGGCGCCTATGGCCAGGCCGGCGCCAAGGCGGTCGAGATGGCGTTCCGCGACGTCAACGATGCCGGCGGTGCCGCCGGCTGCAAACTGGTGACCGACACCCGCGACAGCCAGAGCCAGGGCACCGTCGCGGTCGACCAGGCGACCCAGCTGGTCAACATCAAGAAAGTGCCGGTGGTGATCGGCGGCATCATCTCCTCGGTGTCGATCCCGATCCTGACCTCGGTGACGGCGCCGGCCGGGGTGGTGCAGGTCTCGCCCGCCTCCTCCTCGCCGACGCTGACGCAGCTCGGCCGGCAGGGCAAGACCAACGGCGTGTTCTTCCGCACCATCACCTCCGACGCGCTGCAGGGCACGGCGGCGGCGAAATACGCCCTCGACCAGGGGCTGAAGAAGATCGCCATCATCCACGTCAACAACGATTTCGGCGTCAACATCGTCCGCGAGTTCTCGGCCGCCTACACCAAGCTGGGCGGCACCATCACCTCGACCACGCCCTACAACGAGCAGCAGGCCAGCTATTCGGCCGAGGCCAGTGCGGCGATGGCCGGCGAGCCGGAGGCGCTGTACCTGGTCAGCACCCCGGTCGACGGCGCCACCATCGCCCGCGCCTGGATCTCCGGCGGCGGCGCGCAGAAGCTGCTGCTGAACGACGGCATGAACTCGGCCGATTTCATCGACAGCGTCGGCGCGCAGTATCTGAACGACGCCTACGGCACCTCCTCCGGCACCAGCAAGACCGCCTCGACCGACTATTTCTACGGCGCCTACGAGACGTTCTCCGGCGGCATCAAGCCGGACGCGCCGGCCGCCGACCGCTCCTACGACGCCGGCGCCATCGTCGCGCTGGCCATCGCCAAGGCCGGCAAGGCCGATGCCGCCGCGATCAAGGCCGCGATCCCGCAGGTGGTGGCCGAGGGCGGCACGCCGATCCATGCCGGCAAGGCCGAGTTCGCCAAGGCGCTGCAGCTGATCAAGGACGGCAAGCCGGTCAAATACGAGGGCGTGATCGGCCCGGTGACCTTCGACCAGTACGGCCCGTTCCGGCTGTGGCGGATCCAGGACGGCAAGGTCACCACCGTCGGCGAGATGAGCGCCGCCGAGGTCGACCAGACCCGGGCCGCGCTGGCGAAGTAGACGGCGGACGCCAGGGGAGAGGCTCCGTCCCATTTTCTGTCATTGCCGGGCTTGACCCGGCAATCCAGGGGCCACCGAGAGCGGCTCTGAAAGCCTCTGGATCCTCGGGTCAAGCCCGAGGATGACAAAAATGGGCAAATGCTCCTTCACCCGATTGCCCCGCCCTCACCAGTCCACGATCGTGCCGTCGTCGAGGACGGCGTTCTGCGTGTGCAGGACCTCCGGCGCGAAGGGGTGGCGGGCGCATTCGGCCTCGTCGACCTCGACGCCCAGCCCCGGCGCGTCGGGGACCTGCCAGAAGCCGTCGACCATGCGGATCGGGCCCTGGACCACGTCGAAATACCAGGGCACCGCCCCCACCATCTCCTCCTGGATCACATGGTTGGGGGTGGAGACGGCGAAGTGCAGCGCCGCCACGCCGGCGATCGGCCCCAGCGGGTTGTGCGGCGCGACGCCGACCGAGACCGCCTCCGCCATCGCCGCGATCTTCTTGGCCTCCAGCAGGCCGCCGCAATGGCAGATGTCGGGCTGGATGATGGAGACAGCCTGAGCGGCCAGCAGCTCCTGGAACTCCGTCCGGTCGACCAGCCGCTCGCCGGTGGCCAGCGGCACCGTCGTGCGCGCGGCGATGGCCTTGAGGCCGGCGGTCTCGCCCGGCGGCAGCGGCTCCTCGACGAACATCGGCCGGCCGGGCGCCAGGGCCTCGATATAGGCCAGCGCCGCCGCCACCCCGGCCGGGCGGCCGTGGAAGTCGACCATGACCTCGATCTCCGGCCCCACCGCGTCGCGCAGCGCCTGCATCATGCGCGCCACCTTGTCGGCCTCCGGCAGCGGCGCGTGGTAATGGGTGTAGGGGATGAACACCGCCTTGAAGGCGCGGTAGCCCTTGGCCACCACCTCATGCGCGCGCTCGACCAGCGGCGCCTCGTCCATCGTCTCGTACACCGCCCGCATGTCGCCGAGCCCGAGATGGGTGTAGACCCGCACCCGGTCGCGCACCTTGCCGCCGAGCAGCCGCCAGACCGGCACGCCGAGATGCTTGCCCAGGATGTCCCACAGCGCCATCTCGATGCCGGAGACGGCGCTCATGCCGATCACGCCCAGGCGCCAGAAGCTCTGCTTCTTCATCACCCGCACGGCCTGCTCGATATCGCGCGGGTCGCGGCCAACCAGCAGCGGCTCCAGGTCCTGAACGGCGCCGGCCACCGCCCGGGTCTTCCACTCCAGCGTCGCCTCGCCCCAGCCGAACAGGCCGGGATCGTCGGTCAGCACCTTGACGAAGACCCAGTTGCGCATCTCGGCATTGACGATGCGCGTCTCGATGCCCGTGATCTTCATGGCGTGTCCTGAGCAGCCGGCCGGTGCGCCAGCCTACAGCCTCCGCCGGACGGAAAGAAACGGGCCCTGCGCTCAGCCGCGCGACCGCCGTTCGAAGCCGATGCGGACCCGGTTCCACTCCTCGGTCGGCTGGAACAGGGCGCCGGGATGGCGCAGCTGCGCCGCCACCGCCTCCTCGTTCAGCTCGACGCCGAGGCCCGGCGTGTCGGGCACGGTGACATAGCCGCCCTCGAGGTAGTCGGGGTCGATCCCGGTCACCAGGTCGCCCCAGTTCGGGATGTCCAGCCCGTGATGCTCGACCGCCACCAGGCCGGAGATCGCGGCGCCGCAATGGACATTGGCCATCAGGCCGATCGGGGTACAGCAGGCATGCAGCGCCGTTGCCAGGCCGAAGCGCTCGCCGTAATCGGCGATGCGCTTGGTCTCCAGCATGCCGCCCGAGGTCAGCAGGTCGGGGTGCAGGATGTCGAAGGCGCGGGTCTCGATCGGCTCGCGGAAGCCGTCCCAGAGATACAGCTCCTCGCCGGCCGCGACCGGGGTCAGCAGCGCGTCGGCCACCTTCTTATGGCCGGCGAAATCGTGCCAGGGCAGCGGGTCCTCGACCCAGGCGAGGTCGAACGGCTCCAGCGCGTGGCCCAGGCGGATCGCCTCGTCGGCGGTGACGAAGCCCTCGCCGAAATGGTCGATGCACAGCGAGATCTCGGGGCCCACCGCCTCGCGCACCGCCCGGACCACGTCGACCGCGGCGGCGATGCCCTTCTGGCTGAGCTTGATGCCCCGCCCGGCGCCCGGCGCGCGCCAGGCCTTGGCCAGGTCGTATTCGTGCTTGGTGGCTTGCCCGACCAGGGCGCCGTCGACCGCGTTGAAGAAGCGCGGCGGCAGGTCGAACTTGATGAAGGTCAGGCCCAGCGCCTTGCGCCGCAGGACCGCCTCGACATAGCCCTCCGGCGTCGACTGGGCCGGAGCCGGTGTGTCGCCGTAGATCCGCACCCGGTCGCGGTGCTTGCCGCCGAGGAACTGGTGGCAGGGCACGCCATAGGCCTTGCCGACCAGGTCCCACAGCGCGATCTCGATGCCGGAGACGCCGCCCCCTTCCCGCCCCCAATTGCCGTAGCGGCGCAGGGCCGAGAAGATCATGTCGACATTGCAGGGATTCTGTCCCAGCAGCATGTGCTTGAACTGCAGGGCGTATTCGGCATGGCCGCCGTCGCGCACCTCGCCGAGGCCGGAGATGCCCTGGTTGGTGTCGATGCGGATGATCGGGTGATAGCCGCTGCCGACCACCACCGCGACCCGCAGGTCGGTGATCCGGAGCTCGCTCGGCCGGGAATGGGTCGATACCGCGTTCTCGACCCTGCCCATGGCAGCGTCATCCAGGCGTCCGGTGGTCATGGTCTCCGTCCCTGCAGTTTGCTGTTCGTTAGGTAATTTGCTATCATTGCCAAACAAGTTGCGCAAGCCGGTGCGGTGACATGTGACGATGTTGACGGCGGAACCAGCGCTGCGGCAGAAGATGCGGCCCAAACAGGAGCGCAACCCCGCATGAGTTCAGGCCGCGTCACCATCCAGGACATCGCCGACCGGCTCGGGATCTCGAAGTTCTCGGTGTCCCGCGCCCTGTCCGGCAAGTCCGGCGTCGGCGAGGCCACCCGCAGCCGGGTGCTGCGCGCCGCGCACGCCCTCGGATACCGCCGCAGCCAGGAGCTGCCGGCCGCCCACCGCCAGATCCTGTTCATCCGGCAGGAGATCGACCCGGTCTCCAGCGAGCTGTGGCTGAACATGCTGCATGGCGCCGAGCACGAGGGCGAGCGGCTGGGCTTCTCGATCGTGCCGCGCCAGGCCCGGCACCTGGCCGGGGGCGGGCCGCCGGACGATTCCGTGGCCGGGCTGATCCTGGCGGTGCCGCGGCCGCAGGAGATTTCCGCCCTCGCCGTCCGCACCGGCTTGCCGGTGGTCTGCGCCACCTATGTCGGCGCGATGGAGCGGATCGACCAGGTCACCGGCGCCGACTGGGAGGCCGGGGTCGGCGTGGCTCGGCTGCTGCTGGGCCTCGGCCACCGGGCCACGGCCTTCGTCCATGGCAGCACCCTGC
>JAEKLZ010000272.1 GCA_019508225.1 Inquilinus limosus
CCGCCGATGCCGGGACGATCCGGGTCGACGACCGTGACGTCACCGCTGCCGGGGTCGCCGGCCGCCGTGCCGCCGGCGTCGCCTATGTCCCCGAGGACCGTGCCCACACCGGCACGGCGCTGCGCGCCAGCGCCACCGACAATCTATCCATGGGCTTCCACCGCCGGCCGCCGCTGTCCCGCCGCGGCGTGCTGGACCGCGCGGCGATGCGCGACCGGGCGCGCGGCCTGATCGCCCGCTTCGGCATCAGGATCCCGGGCGAGGGGACGGCCGTTGGCACCCTGTCCGGCGGCAACCTGCAGAAGGTGGTGGTGGCGCGCGAGCTGGACCATCAGGCGCCGGTGCTGATCGCCGAGCAGCCGACCCGTGGCGTCGATGTCGGCGCCATCGAGTTCATCCATGGGCAGCTGGTGGCGGAGCGCGACCGCGGCCGCGCCGTGCTGCTGGTCTCGGCCGAGCTCGGCGAGATCCTGGCCCTCTCCGACCGGGTGCTGGTGATGTATGAGGGCCGGGTGATCGCCGAGGTGCCGGGCGCCGAGGCCTCCGAGACCAGCCTCGGCCTGCTGATGGCCGGGGTGGTGGGGCAGGTGGCATGAGGGGCTTCTCCGATGGGTATCGGATTTTTGCGTTGCCTCTCCCGCTTGCGGGAGAGGTCGGAGACGCGAAGCGGCTCCGGGTGAGGGCTCTTTGTCGAGGCCCGGGCCAACCCTCACCCGGACGTCCTGGCGGACGTCCGACCTGTCCCGCCAGGCGGGAGAGGCAACGCGAAAGGGTCTTGGGATCGGCTCCCTCGCATCGGGGCATCCCATGACCGCCGCCACCGCCCTGCGTGGCGCCGCCACCTCTTCCGTGCTGTGGGCGATCCTCGGTGGGCTCGTGATCGGGGCGCTGATCGCCCTGGCCGCCGGACACGACCCGGTCGCGGTCTATGGCGAGATCCTGGCCGGCGCCGTGGTCGGGCCGAACCTGGCGGAGACGGTCGCCCGGGCGGTGCCGCTGGTCGGCATGACCCTGGCGGCGGCGATCCCGCTGCGCGGCGGCATGGTCAATCTCGGCGGCGACGGCCAGCTGGTGCTGGGCGGGCTGGTGGCGGCGGTGGTGGCGCTGTACCTGCCGGCCCCCGGCGAGGTCCGTCTGGCGGCGGCGATCGTGGCGGCGATGGCCGTCGCCGGCGCCTATGCCGCGCTGGCCGCCTGGGGCGAGGTGCGGTTCGGCGTGCCGCTGCTGATCTCGACCCTGCTGCTCAGCTACCCGGCCCAGGGCGTCAGCTCCTACCTGGCGCGCTTCCCGCTGCGCGACCCGGCCACTGCCGGTGCTGGTGCCGGGCACGCCGATCACCTGGGGCCTGGTGCTGCTGCTGCTGGTGATCGCCGCCGTGGTGTTCACCGACCGGCGCGGCGCCGCCGGCTATGAGCTGCGGCTGCGTGGCCTGAACCCGCGCTTCGTCGCCTATGGCGGGGTCGATCTCGGCCGCCAGACGGTGCGGACCCTGTTCGCCAGCGGCGCCGTGGCCGGGCTGGTCGGCGCCATGCTGGTGCTGGGCGACCAGTTCCGCTTCACCGACCACGCGCTGCTGTCGCCGGCCTACACCTGGTCCGGGCTGATGGCGGCGCTGCTGGCGATGGGCGAGCCGATCGGCGCCGTCTGCGCCGGGCTGTTCTTCGCCGCGCTGCAGACCGGCGGCTTCGGCATGGAGCGGGCGACCGAGGTGCCGCGGGTGCTGACCCTGGTGCTGCAGGCGGTGATCATCCTGCTGCTGGCGATGCGACACGGCCTGAGGCGACGGTGATGGACTGGCTGTCGCTGTTCAACGCCGTTCTGTTCGCCCAGACCATCCAGGCGGTGACGCCGATCCTGCTGGCCGCGTTGGCCGGGGTGTTGTGCGACCGCGCCGGCGTGTTCAACATCGCGCTGGAAGGCCAGATGCTGATCGGCGCCTTCGCCGCCATCGCCGGGACTTGGGTTACCGGCAGCGTCGCCGGCGGCGCCGCCGCCGCCCTGGTCGGCACCATGGCGTTCTCCGCCATCCTGGCCTTCGGCTCGACCTGGTTCCGTGGCGACCCGATCGTCATCGGTATCGGCCTCAACCTGCTGGCCTCGGGCCTGACCGCCTTCCTGCTGCGCATCCTGTTCGGCGTGTCCGGCACCTTCACCGATCCGACCATGCAGGACCTGCCACGCGTGGTGCTGCCGCGGATCGCGGCGGTGCCCTGGTTCAACCGCGTCTTCGGCAGCCACAGCGTGCTGACCTGGGCGGCGTGGGTGCTGGTGGCGGTGATCGCCGTGTTCCTGTTCCGCACGGTCTGGGGCCTGCGCCTGCGCGGCGTCGGCGAGCGGCCGGATGCGGCGGAGACGCTGGGCGCCGGCGTCGCCCGCACCCGTATCGCCGCGGTGCTGGCCGGCGGCGCCCTGTGCGGCCTGGCCGGGGCGCAGCTGTCGCTCGGCAGCGTCACCCTGTTCGCCGAGGATATGAGCGCCGGGCGCGGCTGGATCGCGGTGGTGGCGGTGATGCTGGGCCGCGGCCATCCGGTCGGCGTCGCCCTGGCCTGCCTGCTGTTCGGCTTCGCCGATGCTGCCGGCCTGCGGCTGCAGGGCCGAGGGCTGCCGAACCAGCTCACCGATATGGCACCCTATGTCATCACCCTGGTCGCGCTGGTGGTCGCCCGCGGGCGGCGCCGGCGCGGGGCCATGGCCTGAACGCCCCGAGAGGAGACGCCGCGATGGAAGACCCCTATGCCCTGGCGGAAGCCGCCGCCGCGGCGCTGAAGCAGAAACTCGGCGCCGACCATCACGCCGCGATCGTGCTCGGCTCCGGCTGGGGGCCGGCGGTGGACAGGATCGGCGAGACCGTGGCCGAGGTGCCCTTCAGCGAGATCCCGGGCTTCCCGCCGACCACCGTGTTGGGCCACAAGGGTGTGTTCCGCAGCGTCAAGGCCGGCGACCGGCGCATCCTGGTGATGGCCGGGCGGGTGCATCTCTATGAGGGCCACCCGCCGGCCAAGGTGGTGCATGGGGTGCGCAGCATGGTGCTGGCGGGGACGAAGATCATCGTCCTGACCAATGCCTGCGGCGGGCTGCGGCCGGGGATGAAGCCGGGCGAGCCGGTGCTGATCCGCGACCACATCAACTTCACCGGCGTGTCGCCGCTGTTCGGCCCGAACCCGGAGCGGCTGGGGCCACGCTTCGTCGACCTGACCGGCTGCTATTCGCCGCGGCTGCGGCAGGCGGCACAGGCGCTGGACCCGACGCTGAGCGAAGGTGTCTATGTCGGCTTCCCGGGCCCGATGTTCGAGACGCCGGCGGAGATCCAGATGGTCGGCCGCTGGGGCGGCGACATGGTCGGCATGTCGACGGTGCTGGAGGCGATCGCCGCCCGCCATCTCGGCGCCGAGGTGCTGGGCCTGTCGCTGGTGACCAACCTCGCCGCCGGCCTGCCGGGCGCCGATCTCGACCACGAGCACATCCTCGACGTCGCGAAAGGCACGGCGGAGCGGATGGGTGGGCTGTTCCACGACTTGGTGCGGACGATCTGACGGCCCCGCCGGAACCCGGCGCCGCACCCTGCCATTTCCGCTACGGGAAGAGTTGCTGTCGCGAGGCTGTCCGATGCGGCGCATCAGGCGGGTGCCGACGGAGTCCAGCGCCGTGTCGTCCGTCGGCTATGATCCGAAGACCAGATCCCTCGACGTCGAATATGCCGGCGGAGCTGTGTACCGCTATTACCCGGTTCCCGACCGGGTCTGGCGGCAGCTGTTGCTGGCGGACTCGAAGGGCCGCTTCGTCAACGCCCGCATCCGTGACGCCTATCCGTTCCGCCGCGTCGGCTGAAGCCCGTCCGGCGGCGGTTTCGATCGCCGCCGGACGATTCCCACATCAATGCATCGCTAGTGGTTGTTGCGCGGCACGCCCATGGTCTGGGCGACGCGCTGGTACTTCAGCGCCGGCTTGAGCGCCATGCCGCCGGCCAGCTGGTCGGTCATGCCGCGCTGGATCTCCTGCCACGGGGTCTGGCTGGCCGGATACTTGTAGCCGCCCTGAGCCTCCAACTCGGACCGCCGGCGCGCCAGCTCCTCGTCGGAGACCAGGACGTTCACGGTGCGCTGGCGCAGGTCGACCCGCACCTTGTCCCCGGTCTTCAGCAGGGCCAGGCCGCCGCCGGCCGCCGCCTCGGGCGAGGCGTTCAGGATCGAGGGCGATCCCGAGGTGCCGGACTGGCGGCCGTCGCCGATGCAGGGCAGGGCGTGGACGCCCTGCTGGATCAGGCGCGCCGGCGGCTGCATGTTCACCACCTCGGCGGCGCCGGGATAGCCGATCGGGCCGGTGCCGCGGATCACCAGGATCGAGAACGCGTCGATCTCCAGCGCCGGATCCTCGATCCGGTGGTGGTAGTCCTCGGGCCCGTCGAAGACCACGGCCTTGCCGACGAAGGCCTCCGGGTCCTGCGGGTTCGCCAGGTAGCGATCGCGGAACTCCGGCGAGATCACGCTGGTCTTCATGATTGCGCTGTCGAACAGGTTGCCCTTCAGGTTCAGGAAGCCCGAATGGGCCTTCAGCGGCCGGTCGGCCGGGCGGATCACCTCGGGGTTCAGGTTCTCCACGTCCCGGCAGTTGTCGCCGATGGCGCGGCCGTTGACCGTGACCGCGCCCGGATGCGGCAGCAGCCCGGCCTTCAGCAGCTCCGCCACCACCGCCGGCACGCCGCCCGCCTGGTGGAAGTCCTCGCCGAGATACTCACCGGCCGGCTGCAGGTTGACCAGCAGCGGGATGTCGTGGCCGACCTTCTCCCAATCGTCGTTGTCGAGCGGCACGCCGAGATGGCCGGCGATGGCGTTCAGATGGATCGGCGCGTTGGTCGACCCGCCGATGGCGGAGTTGATGACGATCGCGTTCTCGAACGCCTCGCGGGTCATGATGTCGGACGGCTTGATGTCCTGCTCGACCATCTCGACGATGCGCTGGCCGGTGACATAGGCGATCTGGCCGCGCTCGCGATACGGCGCCGGGATGGCGGCCGCCCCCGGCAGCTGCATGCCCAGCGCCTCGGCCAGCGAATTCATCGTCGAGGCCGTGCCCATGGTGTTGCAGTAGCCGACCGACGGGGCCGAGGCGGCGACGATGTCCATGAACTCGTCATAGTTGATCTCGCCGGTGGCCAGGCGCTCGCGCGACCGCCAGACGATGGTGCCGGACCCGACCCGCTCGCCCTTGTGCCAGCCGTTCAGCATCGGGCCGACCGACAGGGCGATGGCCGGGATGTTGACGGTGGCGGCCGCCATCAGCAGCGCCGGGGTGGTCTTGTCGCAGCCGACGGTCAGCACGACGCCGTCCAGCGGATAGCCGTACAGCACCTCGACCAGCGACAGGTAGGTGAGGTTGCGGTCGAGCGTGGCCGATGGGCGCTTGCCGGTCTCCTGGATCGGGTGGCAGGGGAACTCGAACGGCACGCCGCCGGCGGCGCGGATGCCGGCGCTGACCCGCTTCGCCAGCTCGATATGATGCCGGTTGCAGGGAGACAGGTCCGACCCGGTCTGGGCGATGCCGATCATCGGCTTGCCGGACTGGAGCTCCTCGCGCGTGATGCCGAAGTTCAGGTAGCGCTCGATATACAGGGCCGTCATCCCGGGATCGTCCGGGTTGTCGAACCATTGTTGGGACCGCAACGGTCTGGATCGGTCTTGGCCGGCCATCGTGTTTTTTCCTCCACGCACCGCTCTTCGTCGGCGCTGACAGCGACATAATTGTACGACGATATAGTATGGCACCGGCATGGGGGCCAGATACAGATGGATTTGTCGGCGCGCCGGTGATGTCGGCCGCCCTGATCCCGCCATCTCCCGATGCTGTGCTGCGGCCGGTCCATGGACGGGGAGGATGGCATGATCGGTCGGCGTCGAATCCTGATGGGCGCGGCCCTGGCCGGCATGCTGGGCCCGGCCTTCCGCAGCGCCCGGGCCGAGGCCCCGGCGGACTGGCCGGCGCGGCTGGTGGCGGCGGCCGAAACCCAGATCGGCGTGACCGTGACCTACGACCCCGCCTATGCCCGGCTGGCCTATCCGGGCGGCGACGTACCGCGCGACCGCGGCGTCTGCACCGACGTGGTGATCCGCGCCTATCGCGATGCTTTCGGCATCGACCTGCAGCGCCTGGTGCATGAGGACATGAGGGCCAATTTCTCCCGCTATCCCCGCGCCTGGGGCCTGTCGCGGCCGGATCCGAACATCGATCACCGCCGGGTGCCGAACCTTCAGGCCTTCTTCCGCCGCCAGGGCCGGGCGCTGTCCGCCGACTCGCTGAAGGATTTCGCCGAGGGCGACCTGGTGACCCAGATGCTGCCGGGCAATCTGCCGCACATCGCCATCGTCACCGGCCGGGCCGGCGCCAGCGGGGCGCCGCTGGTGGTGCACAATATCGGCGGCGGGGCGCGGCGGGAGGATCGGCTGCTCGACTTTCCGGTCACCGGCCGCTACCGGTTCATCACCGGCTAGGCCGGACCCCACAGCAGGCAGATCCGGCATGAAGGCCGCCATCTTCGATCTCGACGGCACCCTGGTGGACAGCGCGCCGGACATCGCCCATGCGGTGAATCTCATGCTGGCCGATCGCGGCGCTCCGGCGCAGGAGGTGGCGTTCATCGAGACGCTGGTGGGGGAGGGCGCGCGGATGCTGGTGGTCAAGCTGCATCGCGCGCTGGGCCTGCCGGAATCGGATGTCGACCGCGACACCCGGATCTATCTCAACCACTACGCCGCCCGGCCGGTGGCGGAGTCCACGCTCTATGCCGATGCGGCGACCGCCCTGCCGGCGCTGCGGGCGGCCGGCATCCGGCTCGGCGTGTGCACCAACAAGCCGGAGGCGCTGGCCGTGCAGGTGCTCGACCGGCTCGGGCTGCTGCCGCATCTGTCCGCGGTGGTTGGCGCCGACACCACGCCGCATGTGAAGCCGGACCCGCGGCCGCTGCTGCACACGATCGAGGCGCTGGGCGTCACGCCGGGCGAGACGGTCTTTGTCGGCGACACCGGCATCGACTTGGCCTGCGCCCGGGCGGCCGGGGTGCGCTGCCGGATCGTCGACTGGGGCACCGGCCGGGCTGTCCCGATCGAGGAGGCGGCCCGGCTGCGCCGCTTCGCGGATCTGCTGCCGGTCCCGGCGTAGGGGATCAGCGCGAGAAGGCGATGCGTCCGCTGCCGCGGCGGGCGAAGGACCGTTCGGCCAGGGCGCCGAACGCCAGGCCGATGGTGGTCCACAGCACCGCATGCATGCCCAGCGAGGCGATCCGGAACTGCCACAGCAGGTCGGCCGGGAAGCCGTCCGGCACCTCGTTCACCACCGGCAGGGCGACCTGCGTAATGGCGATGATGGCGATGTAGACGGCACCAGCGATCAGGCCGGCGGTCCAGCCGCCATGGCGCCGGGCCAAGCCAAGGGCGAGGTTGACCGCCAGCACCAGGGCCACGACCGAGATCGCCAGCATGGTGAAGAACAGGGTCGTGCGCTCGCCGATCGTGTCCGGATTGCCGACCGCGGGCGGGTTCGGCGGGTATTTCAGATCGGGCACCACCACCAGGGCGATGAAGGCGGCCAGCGCCAGCAGCCCGGCGGTGGCGCGGGCGTCGAGGCCGCCGACCCGGCCATAGGTGAAGGCGAAGACCAGGGCGAACAGGCCGCCGACGGCAGCGCCGTAGACGACCGCACCGGTCAGCAGGCCGAGGCCGGCCTGGGTCTCGCGGCTGACCAGCTCCGGCTCCTCCGCCTCGGCGGCGGGGGCTGCGGTGGCGTGGTCGCCGTGGTCATGCGAATGGCCCAGCGTCCCTTCCAGGGCGATGGCCCGGTCCACCTGCGGTTCGCCGAAGATCCGGGCGAAGCCGAAGGCGAGCAGCCCCGCCAGCACGCCGACCAGCATGCCGCGCAGCAGGAGGCTTCCAACCATGGCGGCTGGTCTCAGTGGCAGGGGAAGCCGAGCAGATGGCGGCCGTCATGCACGAATTCGTGGACGTAGCTGCCGGAGAAGAGCGCCGTGGCGCCCTGCTCGGCGCCGACGAAATACACCGCCAGCAGCAGGATCAGCCCGGCGAGCACCGCCCAGGGCAGCACCTCGCCGACGGGAATCGGGCCCACAGGGATGGAAATGGGCCGTGCCGTGGTGGTGATGTCGGACATGATAGCGCTCCCCTGGGATAAACGCGTCCCGCTGATATGCACCGGGCCATGGTGAGGTCTGACTTCCGGAACAGCGTCAGCGACGCCGTCCCGGTCACAGTGGCGCGACCGTGCCGGAATTGCACCGGCTTCCACATCCATGGCGAACGGCCGCAGCATGGGTCGCGGCTTGCCTCCTGTCAATCGAAGCCGCTGCTTGACGCGCGGCTGCCGCTTCAGTGGGCCTGCGCGTTGTGGCGCGCTGCCTTCTCGCGGTTCCCGCAGGTCCGCATGCTGCACCAGCGGCGTTTTCCGCCGCGAGACGTATCGACGAAAAGCCAGCCGCAGCGCGGGCAGGAGCGGAGCCTTTCGTCAGGCAGGGTGAAGAAGGCCTCGACCGACAGCATGGCCAGGAAAGCGGCGACGGCCTCGGGGTCCTGCCACTGGGTGGCGTCGAGTTCCAGCCTTGTCCCGCACAGCTCGAGCGGCCTGGCCGAGAGCCCGTTCGCGGCGCGCAGGAACAGCAGGCCAAGCGCCTCCGCTGAAGGCGACCTGGCGGCGGCGCGCGCCTCGAAGATGGAGTACGACGCCTCCCGGATCTCCCGGACCCGCTCGACCAGCCCGGCATCGGCGACACCGGCAACCGCTTGCGCCTGGCGGTCATCGGCAAGGGACGATGCGCGGAGCCAGCTTCCGACGTCCCTGGCCGATTTCAGAAGCTCGTTGTCCCGTGCGGGATTCCGCCTGTCGAAGACGGCATTCGCAAGGTCGAGCGCGGCATGCCCGCCGATGAAGTGCTCGGGCAGCCACACCGTATCCCCATCGTCCGGCATGGAACTTAACCACTAAAGTGACGTTATACGGTTAGATCATGCTAACCACTATATCGTGGATATCCGGTTTTGATGCATCGGAATAGCGCGAAAGCACTGGTTGCAAAACCAGGCGCGCCATTCGCGACCGATCTGGCGGATCACAGGAGGCACCTATGCTGACCGTTCACAAGACCAGGCACCGCGTGATCGAGATCGATGGGGTGAACCTGTTCTATCGCGAGGCGGGACGGCATGAGGCGTGCGGCGTGCTGCTTCTGCATGGTCAGCCCAGCTCGTCGTACAGCTTCCGCGACGTCATCGGCCCGCTGGCCGAGGTGACGCGCGTCGTCGCGCCCGATCTGCCCGGCTTCGGCTTCACCGAGGCGCCGGACGACTACCCGTATACGTTCGATTCCATGGCACGGACGATCGACGCATTGACGCGCGAGATCGGGCTGGAGCGGTTCTTCCTGTACGTCCATGATTTCGGAGGGCCCGTCGCCTACGCTCTGGCGCTGGCACGCCCCGACCGGGTGATGGGGCTCATCATCCAGAACGGCAATGCCCATGAGGAGGGGCTGGGCCCGGCTTGGGACGGGAACAAGGCCTATTGGGCCGATCCCACTCCTGAAAACCGCGCACAACTTCCCGAGTGGCTGAACTTCAAGGGCGTGCGGCATACCTATGTCGGCGACATCCCCGATCGGCTGAAGCCGCTTTTCGCGCCTGACGGCTGGCACCTCGACTGGGAGCGGATGAGCCGGCCGGGGCTTGTGGAGATCCAGTTTCGCATCTTCGCCGACTATGGGTCCTACGTCGCCCGGTTCCCCGAGATCACGGCCTATCACCGCGATCATCAACCGCCCGCGCTCCTGCTCTGGGGTCGGCATGATCCCTATTTCGAGATCGATGAGGTGCTGGCCTACGCCCGCGAACTCGATCGGCTGGACATGCATGTGTACGACGCGGCGCATCTGCTGCTCGAGACGCACCATCGGGAGTGCGCGGCGCTGATGCGCGACTTCATCCTGGATGTGCGATCAGGCGGTGCGGACGGCTCCTGAAGCCAAGAGTCCGGACGCGGGGCGAGCACTGCATCTGCCGATCGCCGGCAGGCTGTGCTTTGCTGACGGCAAGCACCACCCGAACGGTCCCGCCGATGCCGACCCGCCTGACCCTGATCTGCCACGGCGCCACCGCCGCCACCCGGTCCGGGGCGTTCCCCATGGACGAGCCGCTGGAGGAGCGCGCTCTGGCCCGTGCAGGGGCGTTACGGCCGATGATCCGGCGGGCCGGCCTAGCCTGGACCAGCCCGGCGCTGCGGGCGCGCCAGACGGCGGCGGCACTGGGGCTCGACGCCATGGAGGCGGCGGCGCTGCGCGATGTCGATGCCGGTCGCTGGGCCGGCCGCCGGCTGGAGGAGGTGCAGGCCGCGGAGCCGCAGGGCGTCATCGCCTGGCTGACCGATCCGGACGTGGCCCCGCATGGCGGCGAGGCGCTGTCGGCGCTGCTGATCCGGGTCGCCGCCTGGCTCGACACCCGGGCCGGCGACGGCGGTTCCGGCATCGCCGTCACCCATGCGGCGGTGATCCGCGCCGCGATCCTGCAGGCCCTGGGGGCGCCGGCCTCGTCGTTCTGGCACCTCGACATCGCGCCGCTGAGCGTCGCCGAGCTGAGCCATGACGGCCGGCGTTGGGCCTGGCGGGCCTCAAGCCTGCCCTCCGCCGGCTGATGGGGCTTGTCCCGCCGGGGACGCGATCTCACTTTGGAAAGCAAACCGCAGTCGCGGCCGCGCCGGCCGCCGGAGACATGCCATGGCCCTGAAGATCGATCCCTGGTCCTTTCCCGCCCCCGAGCTGGATCCGCCCGAGCAGGGGCGCCGCTCGATCGTGCTGGGCGGCGGCTGCTTCTGGTGCACCGAGGCGGTCTACAGCCAGCTCGACGGCGTGCTGTCGGTGCGGCCCGGCTATGCCGGCGGCACCGGCGAGACGGCGAATTACCGCGCCGTCTGCACCGGCACCACCGACCATGTCGAGGTGATCGAGGTCGCCTACGACGCGGGCAAGATCAGCCTGGGCCAGATCCTGAAGCTGTTCTTCTCGATCGCGCATGACCCGACCCAGAAGGACCGCCAGGGCAACGATGTCGGCCGCCAGTACCGTTCGGCGATCTTCACGGCCGACGCGCAGCAGCAGCGGGTGGCCGAGGCCTATCTCGCCCAGATCGCGCGGGACCGGCTGTTCGACACGCCGGTGGTGACCGAGGTGGTGCCGCTCGAGGTCTTCTACGAGGCCGAGGAGTACCACCACGACTACGCCGCCCGGAATCCGAACCAGCCCTATATCCGCGCGGTGTCGACCCCGAAGGTCGAGAAGCTGAAGGCGGTGCATGGCGACATGCTGAAGGCGGCGGCCAAGGCGGGCTGACCCCGTCAGATCCCGCAGCGCGGGCACAGGCCGCGTAGCGGGCAGGCGCCGCAGGTCGGGGCGTGGGCGGTACAGATGGTCTGGCCCAGCAGCTTCATCAGACGGTGGAGCTCGGCCAGGTCCTCGGCGTCCCATGCATCCGGCAGCTGGCGCATCAGCAGCTCGTGGCCGGTGTCGTAATCGGCATCGGGCGGCAGCAGCCCCAGCCGGCCGCCGAGCCGCAGCAGATGCGTGTCGACCACCAAAGCGCGCTTGTGCAGCGTGCTGAAGTTCAGCGTTGCGGCGGCAATCTTCGACCCGACGCCGGGCAGGCGGCGCAGCCATTGCATCGCCGCCTCCTCGTCCAACTCGGCCAGATGGTCGAGGGCCAGGCGGCCGGTGCAGGCGACGATCATGCGCAGGGCCTGGGGCAGCTGCTCGGCCTTCACATCCGCCAGGTTCACCGGCCAGATGACCCGCAGGATGGCGCGGGGCGACGCCTCGGCCAGCCGGTCCCAGGACGGGTATTGCCGGCGCAGCTCGCGGAACACGCGCCGCGACACCTCATCCCGGGTCTTGGAGCCGAG
Organism: Inquilinus limosus; assembly: GCA_019508225.1. Classification (GTDB taxonomy): domain Bacteria; phylum Pseudomonadota; class Alphaproteobacteria; order DSM-16000; family Inquilinaceae; genus Inquilinus; species Inquilinus limosus_D. The sequence goes on from JAEKLZ010000272.1 coordinate 11,944, forward strand.
CATGCTGCGGACCAGTTGGCTGACCGGGTCGCGGCGCCGGCTGTCACGGCGCGGCCCGAGCCGGGCCAGCAGCCGCAGGCGCACCCGGGGCAGCAGCGGGCGGTCGTCGAGGGTGAGGGAGAGCTGCATCATGGATCACCGCGGACGCGATCCTGCGACCCGATGGGCAGCCGCCAGCCCGGCCCGCGCCCAGTCGGCCAGCTCGTCGGGCTCGTCGAACAGCCGGTCCGGCACGCGCCAGAAGGACAGGTCGATGACGCGCCCCTGCTTCTCGTAGCTCAGCGGCGGCAGGGCCTCCGCCTCCCGGAAGGCGGCGCGGTTGTGGTCGTCGACCCGGAGGTAGAGGGCGTCATCGGCGATCACGCCGAACATCACCCCCTCGCAGAACAGGCCGGTGACGCCGAACATGCGCCGCGGCGCGATCAGGCCGAGCGGCGCGAGCTGATCGCGCAGGAAATCGAGGAAGCCGTCACGCGCCGCCATGCTCGATCCTCGGGAAGGGCCGATCCGTCACGATAGAACGAAAATAGAACAAGACAAGCCTGAATCGACGCTTTACCGTGGCGAGAGGCCGTCGAGCAGGACGCCGAGGCCTTTCCGGAACACGCCATCCCAATCGTCATCCAGCAGCAGGCGGGAGCGTTCGATGGTCGGGTGGCGTTCGCCGAGGCGGGCCAGGCGCTGCTGCGCGGCGGCCCTCTCTTCGTCCGAGAGGTCGAAGCTCGCCCGGGTGATGGTGGCGCCCATCAGGGTGTTCCACAACGACCAGATCGCGACGTTCAGATCCGCATCCGCGACGCCGGCCCTGGACAGGGTCTCGCCCAGCAGCTCCAGGCGGGCGAGGACGTTCGGGCCGAGCGCCTGGCGCGGCAGCAGCGCCGCCGACCAGGGATGGCGCAGCATGCTGGCGCGCCAGTCCTCGAGCATATGGACGATGTCTGCCCGCCAATCCCGGGACTCGTCCGCCTCCGGCGGTCCGCGATATTCAAGCACCGCGTCGAGCGCCAGGTCGAACACATCCTCCTTGCTGTCGACATGCCAGTACAGGCTCATCACGCCTGAGCCGAGGCGATCGGCCAGCCGGCGCATCGTCAGCCCGTCGAGTCCGTGGGCGTCCAGCAGGTCGATCGCGGTGGCCACGATACGGTCGCGGGAGAGGGTCGGTTCGCCCTGCGGCTCATCCACGGGCTGGGGTCGCTCACCTTTCCGTTGAGCCCGTTTGTCCGGGACGCCGCTGCGCTTGGCTGCCATCCGCCTTCCTCGCTGTTCAGGCCGTCGATTCTGATCGGCGCCGCGATGAATGTCGATCTTGAACGATCGAGTCGTACATCGTACCATACAGCGACTCGTACATCGTACGAGGGGATCTGGGCCGACGGTCCATCATGCCGGCCGAGAGGCTCCGTTGCCCGCGGTCCGCCGAGTCGAGAGAAACATCATGTCACGCGCCATCAGGCATCTGCTGACCGGAGGGTTGATCATCATGACCGTGGGACTTGCCGCTGCGGCGACGGCGAACGAGACGGATCTCAAGCTGACCATCGTCAATCCGAAGACCCTCTAC
>JAEKLZ010000046.1 GCA_019508225.1 Inquilinus limosus
CCGAGATGGCTGTCCTCCTCGTCGCCGATCGGCGTCTCGAGGCTGATCGGCTCCTTGGCGATCTTGAGGACCTTGCGCACCTTCTCCAGCGGCATCAGCAGCCGCTCGGCCAGTTCCTCCGGGGTCGGCTCGCGGCCGATCTCGTGCAGCATCTGGCGGCTGGTGCGGACCAGCTTGTTGATCGTCTCGATCATGTGCACCGGGATGCGGATGGTCCGCGCCTGGTCGGCGATCGAGCGGGTGATCGCCTGCCGGATCCACCAGGTGGCATAGGTCGAGAACTTGTAGCCGCGGCGGTACTCGAACTTGTCGACCGCCTTCATCAGTCCGATGTTGCCCTCCTGGATCAGGTCCAGGAACTGCAGGCCGCGGTTGGTGTATTTCTTGGCGATCGAGATCACCAGGCGGAGATTGGCCTCGACCATCTCCTTCTTGGCGCGCCCGGCCTCCTTCTCGCCCTTCTGCACGGTCGAGACGATGCGGCGGTACTCCGAGATCGGCAGGCCGACCTCGTCCGAGATCTGACTGATCTGGCCGCGCACCCGCTGGGCCCCGGCGCCGTTCTTCTCGGCGAACTTGGCCCATTTCTTGTCGAGGCCGCGCACCCGCTCGATCCAGTTCGGGTCGAGCTCATGGCCGAAATAGTTCTGCAGGAAGGATTCGCGGCTGACCCCGCCCTCGACGACCAGGCGCATGAGCTGGCCTTCCAGCCCCATCAGCTTGCGGTTCTGGGCATAGAGCTGCTCGACCAGCTGCTCGATCCGGACATTGTTGAGGTGCACGCCCTCCATCAGGCGGACCATGTCCTCCTTCAGCTTGTCGTACTTCGAATCGGCCTGCTTGGAGATCGCCTCGCCCTTCTGGATATGGGTCAGGCGCTGCTCCTGCAGCTTGTGCATCTTCTGGTAGGTCTGCTCGATCGCCTCGAAGGTCTCGAGCACCTGGGGCTTCAGCGCCTCTTCCATGGCGGAGAGGGAGATGCCGCCGTCGTCATCCTCGTTCGACCCGCCGGCCGCGGCCTCGCCGCCTTCGGCCTCGGCTTCCGGCTCGGCCTCGTCCTCGGCCTCCGCCTCGCCCGCGGTCATGGCCAGGGCCTCGCCCTCGGGGCTGGCGCCGTAAGTGGCGTCGAGATCGATGACGTCGCGCAGCAGCATCTTCCCGTCCTTCAGGGACGAGTGCCACTCGATCATCGCGCGGATGGTCAGCGGGCTCTCGCAGATGCCGCCGATCATCATCTCCCGGCCGGCCTCGATGCGCTTGGCGATGGCGATCTCGCCCTCGCGCGACAGCAGCTCGACCGAGCCCATCTCGCGCAGATACATGCGCACCGGGTCGTCGGTCCGGCCGACATCGTCATCGTCGAGGTTGCCGGCGTTGCGGCCCTCGCCATCGGCATCGCCGGTGGCCGCCGCAGTGTCGTCGGACTCCTCGTTCTCGACGACGTTGATGCCCATCTCGGACAGGTTCGAGGTCACATCCTCGATCTGCTCGGACGAGGTCAAGTCCGGCGGCAGGGCAGCGTTCAGCTCGTCGATGGTGACGTAGCCGCGCTCCTTGCCCTTGGCGATCAGCTTCTTCACCGCCTGAACGGTGACATCCATCGAGGCGCCGTCCGCGCTGTCTTCGCGCGTCTCGGCCGAATCCGCCGCTGCCGCTGTCTTGGTCGCCATCTGCACCCGTGCCCCTTCACCCGCCGCCGTCGGGGACCCTGTTGTCAGGAGGGGCCCGAAGCTGGCTCTCATACCTAAGCTTCCGCGCGCAAGGAAGGGGCACGACTCGAATCATGCCTGCCCCGACCGCGCCGCGGCCTCGATTCGATCCCGGCCGCCCGGGTCAAAAGCCACCCGGAACCGCCTGCCGCCGCTCGATCTCCTGCCGCAGCCCGCGCCAGCGTTCCAGCGCGGTCTCCGTGCCTTGCCGCGCCAGGTCGCGCGCGGCATCCGCGAATTCGCGCCGGAGCGCGCGGAGCTCAAGATGCCCCATGACCATGGCCCAACCGGCGCGTGCCTCCTCCAGAGGTGCCTCCGGCCGGGTGAAGGGCCATTTCCTGCGAATACGGTCGACCAAGGCCGGCGGCAATCCATCGGCTTCGGGAACAGTCAGGTAGGGCCGAGTCCGCTGTGAATCAAGTCCGTCCGAGTCGGAGCCCGATTCGGGGCCATGCGAATCACCGAGTCGCGCCAACAAAGACTGGCGCAGCGAATCGAGGCCCGAATCGGAGAGTTCGAGCATGGCGAAGCCCTCGCCGACCTCCTCACCGAGGTCGGGATGCGTGGCGAGAAGACACAAAAGGACGCAGACCGCCAGGCGGTCGTCCTGTTCGTCGCGGATCGATTGCGGCTTGGGCCCGGCCGGCGCCGGCGGTTTGCCGCCCGGCCGCCAGTCCCCCCCGGCCTGCCGCTTCGGCCGCCACGGAAAGGCCTCCTCGAACCGGGCCCGCAGCTCGGCCACATACTGGCCCTGCACCGCCTGGTCGGCGATGCGGCGGGCCTGGGCCTCGACGCCGGCCCGCAGCCCCGCCCGGCCCTCCGGCGTGTCCAGCCGGTGCATCGTGGTCTGGCGGTCGAACAGCACCCGGACCAGCGGCAGGGCGCTTTCCAGCACCGACTGCATGGCCGCGCCGCCGCCGGAGCCGCGGATCAGGCTGTCCGGGTCCTCGCCCTGCGGCAGGAAAGCGATGCGGGCCGAATGGTCCGGCTTCAGCTGCGGCAGGATCCGGTCCATCGCCCGCCAGGCGGCGCGCCGCCCCGCCTCGTCGCCGTCGAAGCACAGCACCGGCACCGGCGTCATCTTCCACAGTTCGACGATCTGCTCCTCGGTCAAGGCGGTGCCGAGCGGCGCCACCGCCGCCTCGAAGCCGGCCCGGACCAGGGCGATCACGTCCATGTAGCCTTCGGCCACGATCACGGTCTGGCCCTGCGACGCCGCCTGCCGGGCGCGGGACATGCCGTAGAGAAGGCTTCCCTTGTGAAACAGAGGGTTGTCCGGGCTGTTGATGTATTTCGGCCCGTCGCCCTCCATGATCCGGCCGCCGAAGGCGACGGTGCGGCCACGCCGGTCGGCCACCGGAAAGATCACCCGGTTGCGGAAGAAGGAGTAGAGGTCGCGGCCGTCATCGGGCCGGCGGGCCAGCCCGACCTCCTCGACCATCGCGTCCTGGAAGCCCTGGCCGCGCAGATGCTTGACCAGCTTACCGCCATCGCCCGGGGCAAAGCCGAGGCGGAAGCGGGAGACGGTGTCGCCGTCCAGGCCGCGGCCCTTGAGGTAGTCGCGCGCCGCCCGGCCGCCGGCCCCGCGCAGCTCGGCCTCGAAGAAGGCGCAGGCGGATTCGACCACGTCGTAGAGCGTCTTCTGCCGCTCGAACCGGGCCCGGTCCTCCGGCTCGGCCTTCGGCACCTCCAGCCCGGCCTGGGAGGCCAGCGTCTCGATCGCCTCCATGAAGGACAGGCGGTCGTGCTGCATCACGAAGGCGATGGCGTCGCCGGTGGCGCCGCAGCCGAAGCAGTGGAAGAAGCCCTTCTGGTCGTTGACCGTGAAGCTCGGCGTCTTCTCCTTGTGGAACGGGCAGCAGGCCTTGAACTCGCCCTTGGTGCTGCGCTGCAGCGGCACCCGCTTGCCGACCACGTCGGACACCTGGAGGCGGGTGCGCAGCTCTTCGAATCGGTGGATCGCGCTCAGCGCCGCAGCAGCAGGAACCAGGTGCTGTCGTCCTGCGGAAAGACCGGGTCGCGGCGATAGCTGAAGCCGTAATCCACCAGCTCGAGATCGCCGAACCGGTCCAGCATCTCGCCGCAGAAGTCGCGCTTGAACAGCCGGCGGGCGACGCCGCGCCAGGTCACCTCGACCGGGCTCGGGTTGAAGTACTCGTTCAGCAGCAGGTAGCGGCCGGTCAGCGCGTGCAGCCGGTCATAGGCCCGCGGCAGGTGGTCCGGGTCGATGTGGATCAGCAGGCCCGAGGTGAAGACCAGGTCGAACCGCTCCGCACTCTCGAAATCGAGGATCGAGCCCAGCCGCGCTTTGTCGCCGATCTGCGTGCGCAGCACCTGCCAGGCCGTCTCGTTGATCTCGATGCCGTGCATCTCGCCGGACGGCAGAAGAGTCCGCATGGCGGCGAGGCTGAGCCCGATACTGGCCC
>JAEKLZ010000273.1 GCA_019508225.1 Inquilinus limosus
ATGTTGTGGTTGGTGATATGATAATGAATATGCCTTATAATTTATCATATACTGCTTTAAATCGATTGCAAGAGTCCATTGAGATTCTATCTTTGGAGTTATTTTATAGTAAAGTCGGTGTCGATAAGATTGTATTTCCAATCAATATCGAGCTTTGGCCTCTTGATGATATGGCCGCAAGAATCGTCCCAGAAGGGATCGAGTTACGCAAAGAGAAATAATTCTAGTGACGGTGCATTTTTGGGGAGCCGGTACCGATGCCCCGGCCCCGCCCCTCTACCCCACCATCTCCGCATGGTGGCACGCCACCATCCGCCCATCCACCGGCCGCAGCTCCGGCCGGTCCACGCTGCAGATGTCGGTGGCGTACGGGCACCTGCGGTGGAAGGCGCAGCCGGAGGGTGGGTTCAGGGGCGAGGGCAGCTCGCCCTTCAGCACCACGCGCTCGGCCCGCTTGGCCGGGTCGACGAAGGGCGTCGAGGCCAGCAGCGCCTTGGTGTAGGGGTGGCGCGGATGGCGGAAGATCGCCTCCCTGGTGCCGTGCTCCACCGGCCGGCCCAGATACATCACCACCAGGTCGTCGGCGATGTGCTCCACCACCGACAGGCCGTGGCTGATGAACAGATAGGCCAGGCCGAACTCCTCCTGCAGGTCCATCAGCAGGTTCAGCACCTGGGCCTGGATCGACACGTCCAGCGCCGACACCGGCTCGTCCGCCACCACCACCTTCGGCCGCAGCATCAGCGCCCGGGCGATGGCGATGCGCTGGCGCTGCCCGCCCGAGAACATGTGCGGATAGCGGTCGACATGCTCCGGCCGCAGGCCCACCTTCGACAGCATCGCCTCGGCCGCCTGCCGCCGCTCCGCCGCCTTCATGGCGGTGTTGATCTTCAGCGGCTCCTCCAGGATCGCGCCCACCTTCTTGCGCGGGTTCAGCGAGCCGTAGGGGTCCTGGAACACGATCTGCACCGCGCCGCGCAGGCGGCGGCGCTGCTCGCGGTCGGCGGTCGCCACCGGGATGCCGTCGATGGTCAGGTCGCCCTCGCTCGGCGGCTCGATCATGGTGACGACGCGGGCCAGGGTGGACTTGCCGCAGCCGCTCTCGCCGACCACGGCCAGGGTCTTGCCGGCCTCCAGCGTGAACGACATCGCGCTCAGCGCGCGCAGCGTCTGCGGCGCCTTGAAGGGCGAGGACTTGACCTCGTAGAAGCGGCTGAGCTGCCGCGCCTCGACAACCGCGGTCACGCGCGGATCTCCTGCAGGGGATTGAAGCAGCGCGTCCGCCCGTCCCGGTCGGACGTCAGCTCCGGGTGCTGGGCCCGGCAGCGGTCCAGCACGTTGCGGCAGCGCGGGTTGAACAGGCAGCCGGCCGGCCGGTCATAGGGGCCGGGCACCACGCCGGGGATGGTCGGCAGCCGCCTGTGGCCGGCGCTGCGCTCCGGCAGCGCCTCCAGGAGGGCGCCGGTGTAGGGGTGGCGCGGGCGGCCGAACAGCCCGCCGACCATGCGCTCCTCCACCAGCTCGCCGGCATACATCACATTGACCCGCTGGGCGGTCTCGGCCACCACGCCCATGTCGTGGGTGATCAGCACCAGCGCCATGCCCTGGTCGCGCTGCAGGTCGGCCAGCAGCTGCAGGATCTGCGCCTGGATGGTGACGTCCAGCGCCGTGGTCGGCTCGTCGGCGATCAGCAGCTTGGGCTTGCAGGCGATCGCCATGGCGATCATCACCCGCTGGTTCATGCCGCCCGACAGCTGGTGCGGGAAGGCGTCGATCCGGGTCTCCGGCGCCGGGATGCCGACCTGGCCGAGCAGCTGGATGGTGCGCTCGCGCCGGGCCCGCCGGCTGCCGCCTTCGTGCACCTTCAGCGTCTCCATGATCTGGAAGCCGACGGTGAAGCAGGGGTTCAGGCTGGTCATCGGCTCCTGGAAGATCATCGCCATGTCCTTGCCGATGATCTTGCGGCGCTGGCGCGGCGACATCTTCAGCAGGTCGTGGCCGCCGAAGCTGAGATGGTCGGCGGTGACCTTGCCGGGGAAGGCCACCAGCCCCATCAGCGCCAGCATGGTGACGGATTTGCCGGAGCCGGATTCGCCGACGATGCCCAGGATCTCGCCGGGGTCGATGGTGAGGTCGAGGCCGGAGACGGCGCGGAACGATCCCTTGCCGGCCGGGAACTCGACCGTCAGGTTGCGGATGTCGAGCAGGGGCATGTCAGCGCTTCAGTCTCGGGTCCAGGGCGTCGCGCAGGCCGTCGCCCAGCAGGTTGAAAGCCAGCACCGTGATCAGGATGGCCAAGCCGGGGAAGGTCACCACCCACCAGGCGCGCTGCAGGAACTGCAGCGACGAGGCCAGCATGGTGCCCCATTCCGGCGTCGGCGGCTGGGCGCCGAGGCCGAGGAAGCCGAGCGCCGCGGCATCGAGGATGGCGGTGGAGAAGCCGAGCGTCGCCTGCACGATCAGCGGCGCCATGCAGTTCGGCAGGATGGTGGCGAACATCAGCCGCATCGTGCCGGCGCCGGCGACGCGGGAGGCGGTGACGTACGGCCTTCGGATCTGGCTCAGCACCGCGGCGCGCATCAGCCGGGAGTAGTGCGGCAGGGTGACGATCGACACCGCCACCATGGCATTGACCAGCCCGGGCCCGAGGATGGCCACGACCACGATCGCCAGCAGCAGGCTCGGCAGCGCCAGCATAATGTCGAGCAAGCGCATTATAGCCGTGTCGACCAGCCCACCGAAGAAGCCGGCGGCCAAGCCCAGCAGCAGGCCCATGGCCAGCGACAGCGTCACCACAATCAGGCCTATCATCATGGACAGGCGGGCGCCGTGGATCAGGCGCGAGAGGATGTCGCGGCCGATGTCGTCGGTGCCCAGCGGATAGGCCAGCGTGCCGCCGCTCTGCCAGAAGGGCGGCACCAGGAAGGCGGCGCGGTCCTGGTCGATCGGCGAATGCGGCGCCACCACATCGGCGAAGATCGCGACCAGTGCGATCAGCACGATGATGATCAGCCCGCCCAGCGCGCCCTTGTTGGCGCTGAACGAGCGCCAGAATTCCAAGAGCGGGCCGGGCGGCTTTGACGCCACGGCCGTGCCCGGGGCGTAGGTGGTCAGCACCGGGTCGCCGGCGATGAATGGCGCGTTGGGATCGGGGGTTGTGCTCATCGGCTTACTTCACATGCCGGATGCGGGGATCGAGCAGGCCATAGGCCAGGTCGACCAGGAGATTCACGACGATGACCAGCGTCGCCACCAAGAGCACGCCGCCCTGCAGCGTCGGGTAGTCGCGGCGGTTGATCGCCTCGACCAGCCATTTGCCGACGCCGGGCCAGGCGAACACGGTCTCGGTCAGGATCGCGCCGCCGAGCAGCGTGCCGACCTGCAGGCCGATCACGGTGACCACCGGGATCAGGGCGTTGCGCAGCGCGTGCAGCCCGATCACCCGCTTGACGCCCAGGCCCTTGGCCCGGGCGGTGCGGATGTAGTCCTCGCTCAGCACCTCGAGCATGGCCGACCGGGTCATGCGCGCGATCACCGCCAGCGGGATGGTGCCCAGCACGATGGTCGGCAGGATCAGGGCGCGCAGGGCCGAGACGAAGGCGCCCTTCTCGTCCGACATCAGGCTGTCGATCAGCATGAAGCCGGTGTGCGGCTCGACATAGTACAGTGCCGAGATCCGGCCGGAGACCGGGGTCCAGCCGAGGCCGACCGAGAAGATCAGGATCAGCAGCAGCCCCCACCAGAAGATCGGCATCGAATAGCCGGTCAGGCTGGCGCCCATGATGCCGTGATCGATCGGACTGGATCGGTTGGTCGCAGCCAGGATGCCGGCCGGCAGGCCCAGCACCACAGCGAAGATCATGGCGCAGAGGCCCAGCTCCAGCGTCGCCGGGAACAGCTTCAGGAACTCGCTCAGCACCGGCCGCCGGGTGGTGGTCGAGGCGCCGAGGTCGCCCTGCAGCACCTCGCCGATATAGGAGACGAACTGCACCGACACCGGCCGGTCCAGGCCCATCTCGTGCATCAGCTCGGCATGGCGCTCGGGCGAGATGCCGCGCTCGCCGGCCCGCACCTGGACCGGGTCGCCGGGCACCGCCCGGATCAGGAAGAAGCTGAGGGCGGTGATCCCCAGGAAGGTGATCGCCGCCATGGCGAAGCGGGTCAGGATGAAACGGAGCATGATGCCATCGGTCAACGGATGCTGGGCCGGAAAAGACGCGGGCGGAGGAGCATCCCCCTGCTCCCCCGCCCGGCTCCCCCTTACCTCGCTTTACTCGGTGATGTCGACGCCGCTGAAGTCGTGGCGGCCGAACGGGCTGACCTTGTAGCCCGAGACCTCCTTGCGGGTCGGCTCATAGACCACCGAATGCGCGATCGGCAGCCACGGCGCCTGGTCGTGGAAGATCACCTGCGCCTGCTCGTACAGCTTGGTCCGCTCGGCCTGGTCGCTGATCGACTTGGCCTTCTGGATCAGCGCCTCGAAGTCCTTGTTGCACCACTTCGAGATGTTCGAGCCGCCCTCGCGAGCGCCATCGCAGCCCAGCAGGTTGTTCAGGAAGTTGTCCGGGTCGCCGTTGTCGCCGGTCCAGCCCAGCTGTGCCATCTGGTGCTCACCGGCCTGGGCCCGCTTGCGGTACTCGCCCCATTCGTAGGAGACGATTTTGGCCTTGATCCCGAGTTTATCGAGGTCCGCCTGCATCATCTCGGCGATGCGCTGGGCGTTCGGGTTGTACGGGCGCTGCACCGGCATCGCCCACAGATCGGTCTCGAAGCCGTTCGGATAGCCGGCCTCGGCCAGCAGCTTCTTCGCCGCCTCGGGGTCGTATTTGTACTCCGGGACGCTGTCGTTGTAGGACCAGATGGTCGGCGGGATCGGGTTCTTCGCCGCCTGGCCCGCGCCCTGGTACACGGCGTCCAGGATGGCCTGCTTGTTCACCGCCATGTTGACGGCCTGGCGCACGCGCACGTCGTCGAACGGCTTCTTGGTGACGTTGAAAGCCAAGTAGCCGGTGTTCAGCCCCGGCTGGGTCAGCACGGTCAGCGCCGGGTCCTTCTGCATCGCCGGCACGTCGGCCGGGTTCGGATTCGACATGACATGGCACTCGCCGGCCTTCAGCTTGGCGTAGCGCACCGCGGCGTCCGGGGTGATGGCGAAGACCAGGTTGTCGATCTTCTCCTTGCCGCTCCAGGTCCCTTCGAAGGCCTTGTAGCGGATCAGCGCGTCCGGCTGGTACTGCACGAACTGGAAGGATCCGGTGCCGATCGGCACCTGGTCGACCTGTTCCGGCGTGCCTGCCTTCATCATCACGTCGGCATATTCCGCCGACAGGATCGAGGCGAACTCCATCGCCAGATCGGCCAGGAACGGCGCTTCCGGCTTGGTCAGGGTAAACTTCACCGTGTGGTCGTCGACCTTGTCGATCGACTTCAGCAGGGTCGGGAAGCCCATGTCGCCGAAGTAGTCATACGACCCGCCGGAGACCTTGTGATACGGGCTGTCGTCTTTCCACATCCGGTTGAAGGTGAACAGCACGTCGTCGGCGTTGAATTCGCGGGTCGGCGTGAACTTGTCGTTCGAATGCCACTTCACCCCCTTGCGGAGGTGGAAGGTGTACACCGTGCCGTCATCCGAGATGTCCCAGGATTCCGCCAGGCCGGGCTCGGTCTTGGTGGTGCCCTTGGTGAACTCGATCAGATGATCGTAAACGGGGCCGGCCGCGTCGAAGCTGGTGCCGGTGGTGTTGATCTGCGGATTGAAATTCTCCGGGCTGCCCTCGGAGCAGTAGACCAGCGTCTTGGCCTCGGCCGACGCCGCCATCCCCGCGACGAGGACAAGCGCCATCGCCGTGGCGGACAGATATCGGGACATGAAACTCTCCCCTCTGGTGATCCTTCGGCCCGGGCTTGCCGCATAGCTGTATTGCCCAAACCGTGGGTTGCACGGGATTACCGCAGGGGCGGGGGGTGATGTCAACTGGCCGGTTATATCAGGCAAATTGAATCGGTTCCCACGATAGGCGACGGCCCGCAGCCGGCACGCCGGGCGGCCCGGCGGATCGAAACCGGGGCGGGTGAAAACGAAACGGACGGGAACGCGGATGCCCGCTTTCCCGTCCGTTTGTTGCTTTCGCCGCGGTACTATTCGGCGATGTCGACACCGCGGAAATCGTGCAGGCCGACCGGGATGATCTTGTAGCCGGTGACCTCCTTGCGGATCAGCTCATAGACCACCGAATGCGCGATCGGCAGCCACGGCGCCTGGTCGTGGAAGATCACCTGCGCCTGCTCGTACAGCTTGGTGCGCTCGGCCTGGTCGGCGGTGGACTTGGCCTTCTGGATCAGGTCCTCGAAGCCCTTGTCGCACCACTTCGAGATGTTGCTGCCACCCTCCCGTGCCGCGTCGCAGCCCAGCAGGTTGGCGAAGAAGTTGTCCGGGTCGCCGTTGTCGCCCGACCAGCCCATCTGCGCCATCTGGTGCTCGCCGGCCTGCGTGCGCTTGCGGTACTCGCCCCACTCGTAGCTGACGATCTTGGTCTTGATCCCGACCTTGGCCAGGTCCTCCTGCATCAACTCGGCGATGCGTTGGGCGTTCGGGTTGTACGGGCGCTGCACCGGCATCGCCCATAGGTCGCTCTCGAACCCGGTGGCGTAACCGGCATCGGCCAGCAGCTTCTTCGCCGCCTCGGGATCGTATTTATAGTCCTGGATGCCGTCGTTGTAGGACCAGATGGTCGGCGGGATCGGGTTCTTCGCCGCCTGGCCGGTGCCCTGGTACACGGCGTCGAGGATCGCCTGCTTGTTCACCGCCATGTTGACGGCCTGGCGCACGCGCACGTCGTCGAACGGCTTCTTGGTGACGTTGAAGGCCAGATAGCCGGTGTTCAGGCCGGGTTGGCTCAGCAGGGTCAGCGCCGGGTTCTCACCCATCGCCTTCAGGTCGGCCGGGTTCGGATATGGCATGATGTGGCATTCGCCAGCCTGGATCTTGGCATAACGCACCGCGGCGTCCGGGGTGATGGCGAAGACGAGGTTGTCGATCTTCTCGCGGCCGCTCCAGGCCTGGTCGAAGGCCTTGTAGCGGATCAGCGCGTCCGGCTGGTATTGCACGAACTGGAACGGGCCGGTGCCGATCGGCACCTGGTCGACCTGCTCAGGTGTCCCGGCCTTCAGCATCGCATCGGCGTATTCGGCCGAGAAGATCGAGGCGAAGTTCATCGCCATGTTGGCGATGAAGGGCGCCTCCGGCTTGTTCAGCGTGAACTTGACTGTGTAGTCATCGACCTTGTCGATCGACTTCAGCAACGTGGGCATGCCCATGTCGCCGAAGTAGTCATACGACCCGCCGGACACCTTGTGGTACGGGCTGTCGTCCTTCCACATCCGGTTGAACGAGAACAGCACATCGTCGGCGTTGAAGTCGCGCGTCGGCGTGAAGATTTCGCTGGTGTGGAACTTGACGCCCTTGCGCAGATGGAAGGTGTAGACGGTGCCGTCATCCGACACGTCCCAGGATTCGGCCAGCGCCGGCACCACCTTGGTGGTGCCCTTCTCGAAAGCCACCAGCCCGTCATAGACCGGCAGTGCCGCATCGAAGCTGGTGCCGGTGGTGTTGAGCTGCGGGTTGAAATTCTCCGGGCTGCCCTCGGAGCAAAAGACCAGCGTCTTGGCCTCGGCGGACACCGCCATCCCCGCGACGAGGACGAGCGCCATCGCCGTGGCGGACAGGAAGCGGGACATGGGGTTCTCCCTCAATGGGTCGGGCGCGGACGGAAGCCGCGCCAAGTTGCGGGGATTACCGCAACCTGGGGGTGTGCTGTCAATCCGCGCCCGGGAACCCGCCGGCCGCAACCGTTCCGGGCGAGACGGTCAGGCATAAAGTCCGCCGCATTTGATGCGACTCGCGCCTAAGAACCCGTCATTGCGAGGAGGCGAAGCCGACGGGACGGCAAACGGCCCTGGATTGCTTCGCTGCGCTCGCAATGACGGAGGAGGAGGGGTCGGCCAGCCCTATTCCTGAACGTCCACGCCGCGGAAGTCATGGATCCGCACCGGGGTGATGACGTAGTTCAGCACCTCCTTGCGGATCGCCTGGTACTCGACCGAATGGGCGATCGGCAGCCACGGCACCTGGTCGTGGAAGATCACCTGGGCCTGCTCGTACAGCTTGGTGCGCTCGGCTTGGTCGGCGGTGGTCTTGGCCTTCTGGATCAGGTCGTTGAAGCCCTTGTCGCACCACTTCGCGACATTGCCGCCGCCCTGCCGCGCCGCATCGCAGCCCAGCAGGTTGTTGAAGAAGTTGTCCGGGTCGCCATTGTCGCCGCCCCAGCCGAACTGCGCCATCTGGTGCTCGCCGTCCTGGGCCCGCTTGCGGTACTCGCCCCATTCATAGGTGACGATCTTGGCCCGGATCCCGACCTTGGCCAGGTCGTCCTGGATCAGCTCGGCGATGCGCTGGGCGTTCGGGTTGTAGGGCCGCTGCACCGGCATGGCCCAGAGGTCGGTGTCGAAGCCGCCGGTCAGGCCGGCCTCGGCCAGCAGCTTCTTCGCCGCCTCGGGGTCGTACTTATAGTCCTGGATGCTGTCGTTGTAGGACCAGATGGTCGGCGGGATCGGGTTCTTCGCCGCCTGGCCGGTGCCGCGATAGACGGCGTCGAGGATCGCCTGCTTGTTCACCGCCATGTTGATGGCGCGGCGGACGCGGACATCGTCGAACGGCTTCTTCGAGACGTTGAAGGCGAGGTAGCCGGTGTTCAGCCCGGGCTGGCCGAGCACCGTGATCGCGGGGTCCTGCTGCATCGTCGCCAGGTCGGCCGGGTTCGGCGACGGGATCACCTGGCACTCATTGGCCTTCAGCTTGGCGTAGCGGACCGAGGCGTCGGGGGTGATGGCGAAAACCAGCGTGTCGATCTTCTCGCGCCCGCTCCAGGCCTCGTCGAAGGCCTTGTAGCGGATGATCGCGTCCGGCAGGTACTGGACAAAGCGGAACGGCCCGGTGCCGATCGGGATCTGGTCGACATCCTCGGGCGTGCCGGCCTTCATCATCGCGTCGGCGTATTCGGCCGACAGGATCTGGGCGAAGTTCATCGCCATGTCGGCGATGAACGGCGCCTCAGGCTTGGTCAGGGTGAAGCGGACGGTATGGTCGTCGACCTTGTCGATCGCCTTCAGCAGCGTCGGCATCCCCATGTCGCCGAAGTAGTCGTACGACCCGCCGGAGATCTTGTGATAGGGGCTGTCCTCCTTCCACATCCGGTTGAACGAGAACAGCACGTCGTCGGCGTTGAAGTCCCGCGTCGGGGTGAAGGCCTCGTTCGAATGCCACTTCACGCCGCGCCGGAGATGGAAGGTGTAGACGGTGCCGTCGTCGGACACATCCCAGGATTCGGCCAGGGCCGGCACCACCTTGGTGCCGCCGCGCTCGAACGCCACCAGCCCGTCATAGACCGGCACCGACGCGTCCAGGCTGGTGCCGGTGGTGTTGATCTGCGGGTTGAAGTTCTCCGGGCTGCCTTCGGAGCAATAGACCAGCGTCTTGGCCTCGGCCGACGCCGCCCCGGCCGCCAGCACCAGCGCCAGCGCCGTGGCGCTCAGGAAACGTGACATGAAGCTCTCCCGATTATGGTTCGTGGTGGGGCGGATCACGCCGCCCGGTCCGGATACAGCCCGGCCAGGCCATCGCGGCTGGCGGGGCACACGCCGCGCTCGGTGATCAGGCCGGTGACGTAGCGCGCCGGGGTCACGTCGAAGGCCCAGTTCGCCGCGGCGCTGCCCTCCGGCAGGATGCCGACCGTCTCCAGCCGGCCATCCGCGGTGCGGCCGGTGATGTGGCTCAGCTCGCGCGCGTCGCGCTGCTCGATCTCGATCTGGCGGATGCCGTCGGTCAGCGTCCAGTCGATCGTGGTGTAGGGCAGGGCGACATAGAATGGCACCCCGTTGTCATGCGCCGCCAGCGCCTTCAGATAGGTGCCGATCTTGTTGCACACGTCGCCGGTCGCGGTGGTGCGGTCGGTGCCGACGATGCACAGGTCGACCATGCCGTGCTGCATCAGATGGCCGCCGACATTGTCGGCGATAACCGTGTGCGGCACGCCGTGGCGGCCGAGCTCGAATGCGGTGATGCTGGCGCCCTGGTTGCGCGGCCGGGTTTCGTCGACCCAGACATGGACGGGCAGGCCGCTGTCATGCGCCATATAGATCGGTGCCAGGGCGGTGCCCCAGTCGACCGTGGCCAGCCAGCCGGCATTGCAATGGGTCAGCACGTTGAGGCGCTCGGGCCGGCCCTTCTTCTCCCAGATCTCGCGGAACACGGCCAGGCCGTGCTCGCCGATGGCGCGGCAGGTGGCGACGTCGTCGTCGCAGATCTCGGCGGCGCGGCGATACGCGGCGGTGGCGCGCTCCGCCGGCTTCAGGGCGGCCACCCGGCCGCGCACATCGTCCAGCGCCCAGCGCAGGTTGACCGCGGTCGGTCGGGTGGCCAGCAGCCTGTCATACGCCCCGGCCAGCCCGGCATCGGACGGGTCGGCGCGCAGCGCCAGCGCCAAGCCGTAGGCGCCGGTGGCGCCGATCAGCGGCGCGCCGCGCACCTGCATGCTGCGGATGGCATGGGCTGCCTGGTCCTCGGTCTCCAGCACCACCGTCTCGAAGCCGTGCGGCAGTTTGGTCTGGTCGATGATGACGACGCGCCAGCCATCCTCGGCCGGCCAGATGGTGCGGTACGGGGTTCCGTCGATCTTCATGGCTCAGCCCTCGCGGAAAACGGTTTCGGCCGCGTGGCGCAGATCGGCCGGGCCGGTGAAGCGGTCGCGCTCGACCAGGAAGGCGCGGGCCAGGCGCAGCGCCTTGGTCTCGCAGGCGGCGCGCCGATCCGGGTCGGCGATGGTCTCGAGGTCGGCGACATGGGCCAGCCCCAGGATGCGGCGGATCATCTTGGCGCCGACGAAGCCGACCGTGTCGCGGAACAGCCGCGCCATGGTGGCCTTGCGGTGCGCGTCCAGCGCCAGGGCGCCGTCGCCATCGGCGAACAGCTCGCGGGTGAAGGCGTCGCCGCTGCCCTCGGCCCGCCACAGCTCCAGGAAGCGCTTCTGGAAGCCGGTCCAGATCGCCTCGGCCTGGACCAGCAGCCAGCTGCGGTAGTCGCCGCGGTCATCCGCCGCCGTCGCGTGGCCTTCCTGGGCGAAATAGGCCAGGAAGAAATTGGCCAGCAGGGCGCCGATGTCGAAGCCCATCGGGCCGTAGAAGGCGAATTCCGGGTCGATGGCGCGGCTGTCGGTCTCGGTCACCATGATCGACCCGGTGTGCAGGTCGCCATGCAGCAGCGCCTCGGCCCGGGTCAGGAAGGCCCATTTCAGCTCCTGCACCGCCACCTTGGCGGCGGCGTCGGCGCGGAACTCGGCGGCGATGCCGTCCAGCTGCGGCGTGGTCCAGCGGTTCAGCTTGGCGATCCGGTAGGGATCGGTGAACACCAGGTCCTCGGTGATCCTGCACAGCGCCGTGTTGCCGCAGAACGGCGCCATCTTGGCCTTCTTCTCGGCCGCGGGCGCGTGCAGGTCGGAGGTCTTGAACAGCGTCTGGGCCAGGAACTCCGCCATATGCCCGGCCAGCAGCGGATAGCGGGTGCCGGCGATCAGCCCCTTGCGCAGGATGATGTGCGGCGTCAGCCACTCCATCACGATCAGCGCCATGGCCGGGTCGAAATGATGCAGCTTCGGCAGCAGATGCGGCACGTGACTCGCCTGCTCGGACAGCGCATGCCATTCGTACCAGGCGCGGTCCAGCGGCAGCGGCCAGCTGTCGCCGACCAGCCGGACATAGGGCAGGGCCTGCTTGACCACGAGACCACCGGCCGATCCGCGGACGATGAACACCAGGTTCAGATTGCCGTCGCCGACCTCGGTGACCTGCCAGCCGGCCGGGTCGCCGCCCAGCGCGTCGCGGATCGCGGGCAGCGTGGCGAGATAGGGTCGGATCGACGCCTCGTCCAGCGGCCGGTAGTCCGGCCCGCCGGTCAGCCGGCTCTCCTGCGCTTCGCCCATGCGACTGTCTCCGCCCCGTTCTTGCTCTTGGACGGGGCGGAGTGTCGGAAGCCGGCTCCCCCGCTGTCAAGCGCGGCCGGTTGCCGGACCGCCCCGATCGATGCGATGCAGAGGTCAGCAAGCGAATGGGGGGAGACATGCAGACCGTTCCGCACAACCCGACCGACGGCATCTACCCGGCGACGCCCGACTACATCCATGCGCTGGAGGTGCGGCAGCCGAACCGGATCCTCTATGTTGCCGGCACCATGGGGATCTGATCTGGTCGAACATCCGCACCATCCTGGCCAGCGCCGGCATGACGGTGCGCAACATCGTCCGGATCACCAGTTATCTGCGCGACCCGGCCTATGCCGAGGCCAACCAGGCCGCACGCATCGCCGCGCTCGACAGCCATGTCGTGCCGACCACGGCCCTGGTGGCGCAGACCCTGTCGCCGGACTGGCTGGTCGAGATCGAGGTGATCGCGGCGGCTTGAGCGCCGAGGCCTACCAGTCCAGCCTGACGTCGCGCCCTGTGGCGGAGCTTTCGATCGCGGCCTCGATCACCCGGACGACGTCGCGGCCGTCGCGCGGGTCGACCGGCGGCGGCGCGCCGTCGCGCACCGCGGCGACGAAGCCGGCATAGAAGGCGCCGTAGCGGCCGGGCGCGATCGCCAGGCGCTGCGGCTCCGGCTTGCCGGTCTCCTGCCCGACGGTCAGCCAGCCGGTCTCCGGCCCGGTCTGCACCGTGCCGGCGCGCAGATGGTCCTCCTGCGGGTCGATCTCCAGCTTGCGGAAGGTGGCGCGGTCGCCCTGCACCACCAGCCGCGCCCCCGGCTCCGCCACCAGGATTCGGCAGCGCAGCAGCGCCCGCACCGGGCCGAAGCCGAGGGTGAAGATGGCGTCGTCCACCGCCTCGGCACCGGGGCGGATGGCGCGCAGCTCCGCCCGCACGAAATCCGGCCGGCCGAACAGCACCAGCGCCTGGTCGATCAGATGCGACCCCAGGTCGTAATGCAGCCCCGATCCAGGCACCGCCTGCTCGCGCCAGCGCACCCGCACCGTCGGGCGGAACCGGTCGTAGTTGGATTCGAAGGACAGCACCCGGCCCAGCCGGCCCTTGGCGATCAGGTCCCGCAGGGCCAGGAAGTCACCGTCCCAGCGCCGGTTGTGGAACACGGTCAGCACCCGCCGCCGCTCCGCCGCCAGGGCGATCAGGTCGTCGGCCTCGGCCACCGTCACCGTGACCGGCTTGTCCACCACGACATGCTTGCCGGCCTCCAGCGCCCGCCGGGCCACGGCGTGATGGCTGCCGCTCGGCGTCGCCACCACCACCGCCTCGACCGTCGGGTCGGCCAGCAGGGCGTCGACGGTGACGATGGGCAGGCCGGGCGGCGCGTCGGTGACGCTGTCCGGGTTCCGCACCGCCGCAGCCGCTAGTTCGGCGCCGGGGCAGGCGGCGATCAGAGGTCCATGGAAGACGCGGGCGGCGGGGCCGTAGCCGATCAGTCCGATGCGAAGCGGCGTCATGCGATGCGGGCCTCGGTGCCGGCGTCGAACACCACGGCCTTGCCCATGTCGAACACCAGCCGGCTGCGCTGGCCGGCCCGGGCCTCGGCGTCGGGGCGCAGCCGGGCCAGCACCTCCTTGCCGCCCATCTCGACCACCGCGATCAGGTCCGGCCCGGTCGGCTCGGTCACCTCGATCAGGCAGTCGGTCTCCAGCACCGGGCCGGCGCCGCCCACCGCGCCCTGCGGGTCGGTGATGTTCTCCGGGCGCAGGCCGAGGATGATCTCGCGCCCGGCGGCGCCGCGCAGCCCGTCATTGGCCGGCAGCGGCAGCACGATCTCGCCGTCCTGCAGCC
>JAEKLZ010000274.1 GCA_019508225.1 Inquilinus limosus
TGCAGATCTATTTCGACTTCTCGGCCTATTCCGACATGGCGATCGGCCTCGGCCGGATGTTCGGCATCCAGATGCCGATCAACTTCGCCTCACCCTACCGGTCGCTGTCGATCGTCGACTTCTGGCGGCGCTGGCACATCACTCTGTCCCGCTTCCTGCGCGACTATCTCTACATCCCGCTCGGCGGCAACCGGCACGGCCCGGCGCGGCGCTATCTCAACGTCTTCGTCACCATGCTGCTGGGCGGCATCTGGCACGGCGCCGGCTTCACCTTCATCCTATGGGGGGCGCTGCACGGCCTGCTGATCGTCGCCTGCCAGGGCTGGCGGGCCAGCCGGTTCCATGTGCCGCTGCCGGCTACCGTTGCCTGGCTGCTGACCACGGCGACGGTGATCCTGGCCTGGGTGCCGTTCCGGGCCGCCGACATCGCCACCGCCGGCCGGATCTATGCCGGGCTGTTCGGCGTCGCCGGCGATCTGCACGCGCCGGCGCTGGACTACGCCCCCTCGGCGACGCTGGAGACGATCCTCGGTGCCCTGCTTCCCGGCGCGGCATGGAATGTCTGGCTGTCGCTGGCGGCGGGGGTGGCCGGCTTGGCGGCGTGCCTGTGCCTGCCCAATGTCCAGACGCTGTTCCGGCGCTACGGCGTCGGCCTGCCCACCCGCGGATATGCCGACGGGATCGAGCCGCCGGCGCTCGGCCGCCTGGGCCCGGCCTGGCGGCCGCATCCGGTCGCCGCCGTCACGATCGGTCTGCTGCTTGCCGCCTGCATCCTGAAGCTGAACGATGTCTCCGAATTCATCTATTTCCGCTTCTGACGCGCGCCGCTACCTGCTGACCGGCGCGGCGGCCGCCGTGACGCTGGTGGTGGCGATCTGCGCGCTATCGCTGTGGGGGATGCAAAACGGCCTGTCGGAATGGCGGGAATCCGAGCTGCTGCGGTACCAGATCGAGAAGATCGACGACACCCGGCAGGTGGATATCCTGCTGGTCGGCGACAGCTCGCTCGGCAACGGCATCGATGCGCGGGACTGGAGCCGCCGGCTCGGCCTTTCGGTCATGTCGCTGCCGCTGGTCGGCACCTATGGCTTCGAGGGCACGTTGAACATGCTGCGGCGCGCGGTGCGCCAGACCCGGCCGCGCGTCGTCGTGGTGATGCAGACGCTGGACATGATGCGCCGCCGGCCGTCCTGGCCCGGCGCGTTGTACACGGCCGAGACGCTGGGCGATCTCGCCGATGTGCCGCCCCGCGAGATGCTGTCCGCGCTGGCCACCTGGGACATCCCGGCCGGCATGCTGCAGGCCGCGGCGACCGGCGAGGCCATCGACCCGGCCATCGCCCGGCTCGACTATGTGCCGCAGAACCCGGCCCGATTCGGCGGGCCGCTGTATCCGCGGACCTACGAGCCTCGCGCGGTGCGCAAGGACGCGGTCGCATCGCTGCGCCGCATCGGTGATTTCTGCCGTGATCAGGCCTTGACCTGCCTCTATGCCAGCGGTCCCTACCTGGACCCGGAGTGCAAGGCATCGCTGGGCTACGCCGCAGCGGTCGCCGAGGTGGCCCGCCAGGCGGGGCTGATCCCGGTGGCCGGAACGCCCGTCTGCATGCCGCGGTCCGATGTCGGCGATTCCGAGGACCATGTGATCCCCTCCCGCCGGCCGCAATACAGCGAGATACACAGGGCGCTGATCATGACGGCGATCGAGCAGGCCGGTGTCGGGCTCCAACGCCGCCCCGTATCCGGTCCCGGCACCTGAGCGCGAGGCTTGCCCCGGTCGGCGAGTTGTCGGATACCGATCCACAACATGCCAGCCGCGCCTCGCTTCTTCGTCTACCTGCCCCAGGGCGACCGCAAGCCATGGCGCGAATGCATCGCCGCCTGCGAGCGCTTCGGGCCGACCGCGACGGAGCTGCCGGAGCGGTTCGCGCCCGAGGACGTCCTGATCACCTGGTCGCCGTTCCGGCTGTCGAAGCGCTGGGCGGCGGTGCGCGACGTGCGTGCGGCCGGCGGCCGGGCCGTGATCCTGGAGAATGGCTGGCTCGCCCCGCCGGGCGGCGTCCGCCACTACCAGTTCGCGCTCGACGGATGGAATGGCACCGGCCGGTTTGCGGATGGCGGGCCGTCGCGCTGGGCAGGCTGGGGAATGCCATTGCAGGACTGGCAGCGGCAGGGCGGGCATGTCCTGGTGCTGGGCCAGAAGGCGCAGTCGATCGGCGACGCCCGGCGCATGCCGCCGGGATGGGCCCAGAGCCTGCGCCTGCCGACCCGGCGGCCGGTGCTGCGCCGCATGCCGGGCGCGGCGCGACCGCTGGCAGAGGATCTGCGCGGCGCCTGGTGCACGGTGACCTGGACCAGCACGGCCGCAATCCAGGGGCTGGTCGCCGGCATCCCAGCCTTCCATTGCGGCCCGAACACGCTGTGCCCGGAGCTGTCCAAGTTCGGCCTGGACGTCGAGGCGCCGATCTATCCCGACCGCCTGCCTGTGTTCGAGCGCCTCGCCTGGTGCCAGTGGAGCCCGGCGGAGATCGCGACCGGGGAGCCGCTCGGGCGGCTCCTGGACCTGCCGCATGACGGCACGCCGGTGCGGATCGAGGAGCCGGCGGTGGTCCGCCCGCACTACACGCTGCTCGGCCGCATGCGCGACCTGGCCCTGCGCTTGCCCGGCGGCCATCCGGTCCGCCGGCGGCTCGGCATGTCCTGAGCCGGAGTTGGGATCACATGCGCATCTTCATCGTCCTCGGCGACCCGCCATCCCCCGGCCAGACCAACGTCAAGCCCTATGAGGAGGTGGCGGCCGGGGCGCGGCGGCTCGGCCCGGTCACGATCGGCATGCCCGGCCGGGATGCCGGGCCGGACGACGTGCTGATCTGCTGGTCGCCCTTCCTCGGCACCGACCGCCTGGCGGCGCTGCGCACCATCAAGGCGGCCGGCGGCCGGGCGATCGTGATGGAGAATGGCTGGCTGTCGCCGATCGGCCCGCGGCGCTTCTTCCAGGTGGCGCTCGACGGCTGGAACGGGGAGGGGCGGTTCCCGCCGGGCGGGCCGGAGCGCTGGCGCGGCTGGGACGTGCCGATGCGGGATTGGAATCGCAGCGGCGAGCACGTCCTGGTGATCGGCCAGAAGCTGAAGGGGGCCGACCAGGATTTCCGGCGGATGCCGGAGGGCTGGGACTACAGCCTGACCCTGCCGACCCGGCGTCCTGTGCTGCGCCGGACGCGCAAGACGACGGTCCCGCTGGACGAGCAGCTGCGCGACGCCTGGTGCACGGTGACCTGGACCAGCACGGCCGCGATCAAGGGTTTGATCGCCGGGGTGCCGGCCTTCTATTGCGGCCCGACCCTGATCTGCCACGAGCTGTGCCGGCGCGGTACCGATGTCGACCACCCGGCCTATCCCGAGCGCGAGCCGGTGTTCGAGCGCCTGGCCTGGTGCCAGTGGACGCCGGAGGAGATCGCGGCCGGCGAGCCCTTCGCCCGGCTCCTGGACTTGGCCCATGACCGGGTGCCGCAGGCGGTCGCCGAACCCTTCACCCTGCCGGCCGCGGTGACGCCGCGCGGGGTGCTGCGCGAGCGGCTGGACCATGTGCGCCGGCGCTGGCGCCGTCGGCTGGCGCGTTGGACAAGCTGACTACGAAACCCGGCGCTGCCGATCGGCGGCGATCCGCTCGCGAATGACGCCGGCGATGCGGCCGGCCTCGTCCAGCGGGGCATAGGCATAGGGTTCGATCGTGCCGGCGAAGGGCCGGGTGAGCCCGAGCGTCTCCTGCATGTCCCGATGGAAGCGGTGGAACTTCCCGAGATAGGGGCCGGGCGTCTCGTCCAGCGGGATCGTGAACACCGGCATCCCGGTCGAGGCCGCCTCGCAGGTCATGGTGATCGAATCCGCTGTCACCAGCACCGCGTCGGCGATCGCCAGGTACTGGAAATAGGGATTCTCCCCGGTGCGATCCCAGACGAAGCCGCGCTCACCGGCCAGCGCCTGCTGCAGCCGCGGCAGCACGGCGGGGGCGGAGCGGCGCGAGGTCGTGACTAGCAAGCTCCACCCCTCCGCCTGCAACCCGCGCAGCTGGGCGATGAGCGCGTCGATCCGTTCGGTGGAATAACCGTAGCCGGGATTGGGGCCGCCGATCATCACCGCCGCCCGGCGGCCGGGCAGGGCGCCGAAGCGCTGCTCCGCCGCGGCGCGATGGCTGGCCACCAGCGCCGCGTCGACACGGTGCGGCGCCCCCACCATCGGCAGCACGTCGTCGCGGCCATCGAACTCCGGCCGCCAGTCGTGCCGGCCGACGAAGCACAGGTCGAACCGGTCGAAGCCGACCGTCGGGATCTGCAGATGCACGGTGAAGATCGACCCGCGCGACCGGCGCGTCGCCGCCATCACCGCCGGCTCGGCCTGGCGGCCGCAGGAGATCGCGAGATCCGGCCAGGGCGGCCGGATCCGGTTCAGATGGACGTTGCGGATATGGGTCCAGCGCCGGTTCAGGCGCCGCGCCAGCCCGGATTTCGCCGGATCGGGGCGCCGCACCAGCCGGGTCTCGGTGGCGACACCCAGCTTCTCGGCCACGCCGCGGCACTGGGCGATGGTCCCGGCCTTGCTTTCGCTGACGATCCAGCAGCGGATCGCGGAGAGGTCGGTCAGCCCCAATGCTCGGCCACCCAAGGGGTGGGGCGCACATGCTTGGACCAGCGGCCCGGCCAGTGCCCGCTGATCGCGTATTCCGGCTTCGGGTCGCCGTGGAACACCACGATGCGGGACCCCTTCGGCCGGCGCGGGGTCATGAACCAGTTGAACAGGCCGAGCGGGCCGCCGGGCATGCAATGCTTCTTGAAGCTCACGCACCAGGCGTCCGGCCACCAGGTGATCTCGCCGATATGGTCGGAGACGTAGGTCTGCGAGTTGCGGTAACGGGCGAAGATCTGGCGGTGGTTGGCGATCAGGTTGTCCAGCACGTCCCGATGCGCCCCGATCTCGAACCGATAGACCGAGGTGTTGCCGACGCGGCGGTCCGGGTGGGTCCAGTTATGGATCACGCAGAACCGGCCCGGATGGTCGAAGAAGGCATCCAGGCTGTCGACGATGACGATGTCGAGGTCGAGGAACAGCGTCGGCCCCTCGAGGTCGCCGAGCGGCTGGCCGAACAGCGTCACCTTGCGCCAGGGCAGGTTGCAATGCGGCTCCGGCACCGGCAGCACCGGCATGGGGAAATGCTCGACATCGGGCGCGAGGCCGGTCGGGTCGTCGGTGAAGCAGACAAAGCGGTGCGGCCGCGCCAGGTTGCGGCTGACCATCGCCTTCAGCCGGTTGACGTATTCGGGCCCGTATTTCGGACCCCATTTGGCGCAGATGACGTTGACCATCGGGCAGTATTTCCGTTGCTTGACCGCCGAGTTAGCATGCGGGTCCGGTCCGGCTCAAGGGACGTGCCGCCGCGCCCGCCGGGCCGGCCATATCTGCATGGCTCCCACCTCTCGCCTCGAACTTGCCTTTATCCAGCAACATTCCCAATTTTTGGCGTTGAGCCCTCTCGATTCCCCGACGTTCCCCGATGAGCGGATTGCGCGACAGACTGATCCCCCTGCGGAAGGCATGGCCGCGCCTGGTGCGCGGCTATGTCGTGCATCCGCTGCAGGCCGCCATGGCCTATACGGCGTACGCCCTGCTGCGCTGCCTGCCGATCGACCTGGCCTCGAATGTCGGGTCCTGGGCGGCGCGGACCATCGGCATGCGCATCGGCGCCACCCGGCACGGCGACCGCAACCTGCGGCTGGTGATGCCGGAGCTGACGGCGGCGCAGCGGCGCCAGATCCTGGCCGGCATGTGGGACAATCTCGGCCGGGTGATGGGCGAATATCCGCATCTGCGGGCGCTCGCCCGGAGGGAGGCACGCCACGCCGACCGGATCACCGTCGACGGGATCGAGAATTACCACGCCGCGCGGGCCGGCGGCCGGCCGGTGATCATGGCGCTGGCCCATTTCGGCAATTGGGAGGCCGGCCCGATCGTCGCTACCCGGCACGGCGCGCCGCTGACCATCTTCGTGCGGCCGCTGAACAACCGGCTGGTCGACCGGCTGGTCCGCGGCGTGCGCCAGTCGCTGGGGACCGGCCTCCTGGAGAAGCGGATGGCCGGCAACGACGCCCGCCGCGCCCTCGGCCTGCTGCGCAGCGGCGGGGTGCTGGGCGTGATGGTCGACCAGCGCTACACCGGCGGGCTGAAGGTGCCGTTCATCGGCCAGGATGCGCTGACCTCGCCGGCGGCGGTCGAGATGGCCTACCACTTCAACTGCGCCCTGCTGCCGATGCGGGTCGAGCGCACCCGCGGCGCCCGCTACCGCGCGGTGATCGACCCGCCGCTCGACATCCCCCGCACCGGCGACCGCAAGACCGATGTCGAGGCGGGGGTGATCCGGCTGAACCGCGTGGTCGAGGGCTGGATCCGCGCCCGGCCCGAGCAGTGGCTGTGGCTGCACAAGCGCTGGCGCCTGACGCCGAAGCGGCCGATCAAGCCGCCGCGGGTGATGCGCCAGGACTCGCCGTCGCGGGCGGCATGAGCCGGAAGCTGTCCGGGCCGCTTGACAGGCCTCGCCCGCCCCTTACAGTGCCTCGCCCTCTCCGGACGATAGAACGTGGATAGACTCATGGCCGAGATGTCGAGCCTTGGCGGCATCGCCATTACCCTGCCCGACGGCGCGGTTCGCCGCTTCGACCGCCCGATATCGGGCGCCGACATCGCTGCCGACATTTCCAAGAGCCTGGCCAAGGCGGCGATCGCCGTCACCATCGACGGCAAGCTGTCGGACCTGGCGACCGTGGTCGACCGCGACGCCAGGATCGGCATCGTCACCCGCAGCTCGCCCGAGGCGCTGGAGCTGATCCGGCACGACGCCGCCCATGTCATGGCCGAGGCGGTGCAGGAGCTGTATCCCGGCACCCAGGTGACGATCGGCCCGGCGATCGAGAACGGCTTCTACTACGACTTCGCCCGCGACGAGCCGTTCACGCCCGACGATCTCGCCACGATCGAGGCGAAGATGCGCCAGATCATCGCCCGCAACGCGCCCTTCACCCGCGAGGTGTGGGACCGGATTCAGGCGATCGAGTTCTTCAAGAACAAGGGCGAGAAGTACAAGGCCGAGATCATCCAGGACCTGCCGGAGAGCGAGTCGATCTCGGTGTACCGCCAGGGCGACTGGCTGGACCTGTGCCGCGGCCCGCACATGCCGACGACCGGCGGGGTGGGGCAGGGCTTCAAGCTGACGAAAGTGGCGGGCGCCTATTGGCGCGGCGATCACCGCAACGCCATGCTGCAGCGGATCTACGGCACCGCCTGGCGCGACCAGAAGGAGCTCGACGCCCATCTGCACCAGTTGGAGGAGGCGGAGCGCCGCGACCACCGCAAGCTGGGCCGCGAGATGGACCTGTTCCATCTGCAGGAGGAGGCGGCCGGCAGCGTGTTCTGGCATCCGAAGGGCTGGACCCTGTACCGGACGCTGGAGAACTACATCCGCGAGAAGCTGGCCCGGGCCGACTATGTCGAAGTGAAGACGCCGCAGCTGGTCGATTCAAGCCTGTTCAAGGCGTCCGGCCACTGGGACATGTACGGCGACAACATGTTCAAGGTGGCGATCGGCCAGAAGGAGGACGGCTCGCCGGAGCGGCTGGCCGGCATCAAGCCGATGAACTGCCCCTGCCATGTGCAGATCTTCAAGCAGGGCATCGTCAGCTACCGCGACCTGCCGATTCGCATGGCGGAGTTCGGCAGCTGCCACCGCAACGAGCCCTCGGGCGCGCTGCACGGGCTGATGCGGGTGCGAGCCTTCACCCAGGACGATGCGCACATCTTCTGCACCGTGGAACAGTCGGTGACGGAGTCGGCCCGCTACATCGCCCTGCAATACGAGGTCTACCGCGACCTCGGCTTCCCCGACGTGGCGGTGAAGCTGGCGCTGCGTCCCGATGTGCGGGCGGGCTCGGACGAGCAGTGGGATGTCGCCGAGCAGGCGCTGCGCGATGCGCTGGTCTCGGCCGGGCTGGAGTTCGAGGAGCTGCCGGGCGAGGGCGCCTTCTACGGCCCGAAGATCGAGTTCCATCTGACCGACGCGATCGGCCGGACCTGGCAGTGCGGCACGCTGCAGTTCGACTCGGTGCTGCCGGAGCGGCTGGACGCCACTTATGTCGGCGAGGACGGGGCCAAGCACCGGCCGGTGATGCTGCACCGCGCGATCCTGGGGTCGCTGGAGCGCTTCATCGCCATCCTGATCGAGAATTATGCCGGCAAGCTGCCGCTGTGGCTGGCGCCGGTGCAGGCGGTGGTCACGACCATCACCGGCGAGGCCGACGGCTACGCGCAGGAGGTGCATGCCGCCCTGCTGCAGGCCGGGATCCGGGCCGAAATCGACCTGCGCAACGAGAAGATCAACTACAAGGTGCGTGAGCACAGCCTGAAGAAGGTGCCGCTCATGCTCGTGGTCGGAAAGCGCGAGGCCGAGAACCGGAGCGTCGCCCTGCGCAGGCTGGGCGGCGAGGCGCAGGAAGTCCTTGCCCTGGGCGAGGCGGTTCATAAACTTGTGGAAGAGGCGCGATCCCCGTTGACATCTGCGAGGGGGCAGGTGCAGACGGGGTCGCAGCAATTGACGGAGGCTATCCATAGCTAGACTACCAACCAATGCCCTGCCGACCCGCGACGGGCCCAGGGTGAACCGCGAGATCGATTCGGCGCAGGTGCGGCTGGTCGGTGCGGATGGTGAGATGATCGGGGTTGTGCCCCTGCGCGAGGCCCTGTGGGCCGCGGAGCAGGCTGGGCTGGACCTTGTCGAGATCTCGCCGAACGCCGAGCCGCCGGTCTGCAAGATTCTCGATTACGGCAAATTCAAATTCGAAGCGCAGAAGAAGAAGAACGAGGCGCGAAAGCGTCAAAAGGTCATCGATGTCAAGGAGATCAAGCTCCGTCCGAACATCGACGACAATGACTATAACGTGAAGATGCGCAGCGCGCGGCGTTTCCTCGAGGAAGGCGACAAGGTCAAGGTGACCATGCGTTTCCGCGGGCGTGAGCTGGCGCACCAGGAAATCGGCATGAACGTGCTGGTCAAGGTTCGGGACGAGCTGCAGGACCTGTCCAAGGTCGAGCAGATGCCGAAGATGGAAGGCCGGCAGATGATCATGGTGCTCGCGGCGAAGTAGCCGCGGGCGCGCATGATGGCCGGTTACGGGTCCTGCAGCCTGGGGTGCGGGACTTTTTTCGTGGCTGGACGGCCCCTGGGGGCCTGAAGACGGGCGGAGGCGGCTATGCGGATCGGCGTCGATCTCGGAGGCACGAAGATCGAGGCGATCGCCTTGGATGAAGCCGGGATGGAGCTGCACCGCCAGCGCATCCCGACGCCGCGCCACTATGACGGCACGGTCCAGGCGATCCGCGATCTCGTCGGCGCTGTCGAATCTACGGTGGGCGAGCGCGGCACGGTCGGCGTCGGCATGCCCGGCGTGCTGTCGCCGCAGACCGGCCTGGTCAAGAACGCCAACTCCACCTGGCTGATCGGCAAGCCCTTCGACAAGGATCTCAGCGCCGCCCTCGGCCGCGAGGTGCGCTGCGAGAACGACGCCAACTGCCTGGCGGTGTCGGAGGCGACCGACGGCGCCGCGGCCGGCAAAGGCATGGTCTTCGCCGTCATCATCGGCACCGGCACCGGCGCCGGCATCGCCGTCAACGGCCGCGCCCATCGTGGCGGCAACGGCCTGGGCGGCGAATGGGGCCACAACCAGCTGCCCTGGGCCACGCCCGAGGAGCTGCCGGGCCCGGACTGCTATTGCGGCAAGAAGGGCTGCCTTGAGACCTGGATCTCCGGCACCGGCTTCGGCAAGGACCATATCCGGGTCACGGGCCAGGAGATCTCCACCCATGAGGTGGTGGCACGGGCCGAGGCCGGCGACCCCGATGCCTCGGCCACGCTGGAACGTTACATCAGCCGCCTGACCCGCGGCCTGGCCCATGTCGTCAACCTGCTCGACCCCGACGCCATCGTGCTCGGTGGCGGCATGTCGAATGTCGCGCGGCTCTATGACGAGGTGCCGAAGAGGCTGCCGCCGGTCGTGTTCGGCCGGGAATGCGCCACGCCGATCCTGAAGGCCAGGCATGGCGACAGCAGCGGCGTGCGCGGCGCCGCCTGGCTGTGGCGCCAGGGCGAGGTCGGCTGACCACGGCAGGCCGGCAGCCGCCCGTCTGCTGGATGTTCTTGTTCTGTTTGCTGGCTCGCCGCGGCGCGACCGGTAGGGTATGATCCGGGCCCGATCTGTCGCGAGGCCACCGCATGTCCCAGCCGGAACGTCGCCTGACCGCCATCCTCTGTGCCGATGTCGTCGGCTATTCGCGGCTGGTGGGGCGCGACGAGACCGGCACGCTGGCGCTGCTGGATCAGGCCCGCGACATCCTGCGGACCGTGACGGAGGGGCAGGGCGGGCGCGTCTTCAACCTGGCGGGCGACGGGCTGCTGGCCGAATTCCCCAGCGCGCTCGCCGCGGTGCAGGCCGCGGTCTCGGCCCAGGACAGGCTCGGCGTCTGGGCCTCAAACCAGCCGGAGGACGACCGCATGCGGCTGCGCATCGGGGTCAATCTCGGCGATGTCGTGGTCAATGGCGGCGACCTGCTGGGCGATGGCGTCAATGTCGCGGCGCGGCTGCAGGCGCTGGCGCAGCCTGGCGGCATCTGCCTGTCCGGCGCGGTCTACGACCAGGTGCGCGGACGGATCGAGATCGGCTTCGCCGATCTCGGCCCGCAGGCGATGAAGAACATGGCCGATCCGGTGCGGGTCTATGCCCTCAGGGTCGGACCGGACGCCGATCGCGTGGACGTGGTCGCGCCTGCGCCGGCTCCGGCACGGCAGCCAGGCCGCGAGGTCTTCGACCAGCTGCGCCGCCGGCTGCTGGGCGCGCTGATGGTCGTTGCGGTGCTGCTGGTCATCAATCTGATGACCAGCCCCCATGACCTGTGGGTGCAGTGGCCGGCGCTTGGCCTCGGCGTCGCCGCGCTGCTGCCGGTGGCCCGCCGCCTGCTCTTGGGCCGGCCGCTGAACGCCGACGGGAAGTAGGGGCGAACCTCAGGCCAGCAGCAGGCTGTCGTCGTCCAACTGCTCGCCGCGGACCTTGCTGAACAGCTTCAGCAGGTCGGGGACGTCGAGCCCCTTGCGCTCGTCGCCGGCGACGTCGAAGGCGACCTGGCCTTCATGCAGCATCACCGTGCGGGTGCCGTGGTCGAGCGCATGGCGCATCGAATGCGTCACCATCAGCGCCGTCAGCTTCTGCTCCTCGATGATCCTGCAGGTCAGCCGCAGCACGAAGTCCGCGGTGCGGGGGTCCAGCGCGGCGGTGTGCTCGTCCAGCAGCAGGATCTTCATGCCGGCCAGCGTCGCCATCAGCAGGCTGACCGCCTGGCGCTGGCCGCCGGACAGCAGGCCCATCGAATCGCCGAGCCGGTTCTCCAGCCCCAACCCCAGCACCGCCAGCTTGTCGCGGAACACCGCGCGGCGCGACCCGTCGATCGAAGGGGCGAAACCGCGCGACCGGCCGCGGGCATAGGCCAGGGCCATGTTCTCCTCGATCGACAGCGCCTCGCAGGTGCCGGCCATCGGGTCCTGGAACACCCTGGCGACCAGGCCGGCCCGCTTCGGCGACGGCCAGCGGGTGACGTCGATGCCGTCGATCTCGACCCGGCCGCGCTCGGGGCTGGCATCGCCGCTCAGCACGTTCAGCAAGGTCGATTTGCCGGCACCGTTCGAGCCGATGACGGTGACGAATTCGCCGACCGGGATGGTCAGGTCGAGGCCGCGCAGGGCCCTGTTCTCCAGCGGCGTGCCGCGGCCGAAGGTGACGTGGACGTCCTGGACCGCGATCATCTCAGGCGCTCCGCCGGAACAGGGACTTCAGGGGATTGCGCATCCCCGGCAGCATCAGCGCTATGCCGACCAGCAGCGCCGTCACCAGGTTGAGGTCGGAGGATTGCAGCCCGAGCCAGTTGGTGTTCAGCGCCAGGGCGATGACGATGCGGTAGATCACGGCGCCCAGCACGCAGGCGGCCAGCATCACCACGATCCTGCGGGTGCGGATCATGGTCTCGCCGAGAATGACGGCGGCGAGGCCGACCACGATGGTGCCGGTGCCGACGGTGACGTCGGCGAAGCCGGCGGTCTGGGCGAACAGGGCGCCGGCCAGCGCCACCAGCGCGTTCGACAGCGCCATGCCGACATAGATGTGCAGCTTGGTCGAGATGCCCTGCGCCCGCGTTCGATCGTCGGCGACAGCCAGGTGAACAGGTTGATCACCGTGTCCTGGTTGATCAGGGCGACGTTCGGCTTGCCCATGATGCGCAGGTTGATCGAGAACAGCGCGATCATGGTCAGGATGCTGGCCAGCAGGTGCAGGATGCCGAAGCGGACGTTGAGCCAGGCGGTGACGAGGCCGGCCAGGGCACCGGCCGCGACCCCGACCAGGGTTGCCGGCACCGGGTCGAGGCCGGCGACGATCAGGGTGGCGGTGGTGGCGGCGCCCAGCGGGAAGCTGCCGTCGACGGTCAGATCGGGAAAGTTCAGGACCCGGAAGGACAGGAACACCCCGAGCGCGACGAGGGCAAAGATCAGCCCGATTTCGATCGCGCCGAGAAAGGCGATCAGACTCATCAACACATCCTGCGGGGCGGCCGGCGGCGGCCGCGGAGACGAGAAGGCCCCGATATACGGCCTCGGGCCGGACATGTCATGCCCGGACGGCCGGATCGGGGCAGCGTGCACGTAGGTTGGGTTCGCCATGCGAACCCAACCTACGGGAGATCAGTTGATCACCTTCTTGGCGCGGCTCAGCACCGCCTGCGGGATGGTGACGCCCATCGCCGCGGCCGACTTCGTGTTCACGAACAGGTCGGTGCCGCTGGCGTTCTTGACCGCGATGTCGCCCGGCTTCTCGCCCTTCAGGATCCGGGCCACGACCGCGCCGGTCTGGCGGCCGACCTCGAAATAGTCGAAGCCGACCGAGGCGATGGCGCCGCGGGTGACGCTGTCGGTGTCGCCCGAGAACACCGGGATCTTGTTCTCGATGCCGACCTGGATCACCGCCTCGAGCGCCGAGACCACAGTGTTGTCGGTCGGGACGTAGATCACGTCGACCTTGCCGACCAGGCTCTGCGCCGCGCCCTGGACGTCGGCCGACTTGGCCGCCGCCGCGGTGACGATCTCGACCTTCCACTCCGGCGCCATCTCCTGCAGCGCCGAAATCAGCGCCGCCGCATTGGCCTCGCCCGGATTGTAGGGCACGCCGATGGTCTTCACCTTCGGCACGATCTCCTTGATCAGGTTCAGGTGGTCGGCCAGCGGCGACAGGTCGGAGATGCCGGTGACGTTGCCGCCGGGATGCTCCAGGTTCTTGACCAGCTGGGCGCCCGCCGGATCGGTGACCGCGGTGAACACCACCGGGATGTCCTGGGTCGCCGCGACCACGGCCTGGGCCGAGGGGGTGGCGATCGGCACGATCACGTTCGGGTTCTCGCCGATGAACTTCTGGGCGATCTGGGCCGCGGTGGCCGGGTTGCCCTGCGCCGATTCCCACTGGAAGACGAGGTTGTCGCCGTCCTTGTAGCCGGCTTCCTCCAGCGCCTTCTTCACGCCGTCGCGGGCGGCGTCCAGCGCCGGGTGCTCGACGATCTGGGTGACCGCCACGGTGACCTTGTCGGCGGCGACGGCCGCCGAGGACAGCAGCGCCAGCGCAGCGCCTGCCGCCAATGCCAAACGGCTGATCTGCATGAATATCCCCCCGTGTTTGGTGCCCCGGCTGACGTCGCCGGGCGTCTTTGCGCATTAGCGCAGGCGGCCGGGGACCCGTCAAGGAACCGCCGTCCGCCTGCGTTTTGTCGGATTTTTGGATCGGGTTAGAGGCCGTCCGAGAATGCGCTGGTGCGAGTCGGCTGGCGGTGGTTTCGAGAACCGGAGCGCAGCGGACGTTTGGGTCCGTGAGCACCGGAAGCGGAGAAACCGCCGTCAGACGGCCGCGCC
The DNA here is from genome assembly GCA_019508225.1 of Inquilinus limosus. Taxonomy (GTDB): domain Bacteria; phylum Pseudomonadota; class Alphaproteobacteria; order DSM-16000; family Inquilinaceae; genus Inquilinus; species Inquilinus limosus_D. The sequence continues at coordinate 14,035 of JAEKLZ010000274.1, forward strand.
AGTAGCGTTATCGGGGGACCTCTTAGCCCAGGTCGAAGACGATGCCCTGCGCCAGCGGCAGCTCGCGGCTGTAGTTCACCGTCGCGGTCTGCCGGCGCATATAGGCCTTCCAGGAATCCGAGCCGCTCTCGCGCCCGCCGCCGGTCTCCTTCTCGCCGCCGAAGGCGCCGCCGATCTCGGCGCCCGAGGTGCCGATGTTGACATTGGCGATGCCGCAGTCGCTGCCCGCCGCCGACAGGAAGGTCTCGGCCTCGCGCATATCGGTGGTGAAGATGCAGGAGGACAGACCCTGCGGCACGTCGTTGTGCTGCATCAGCGCCTGGCCGAACTCCCGGTACTTCATGACATAGAGGATCGGCGCGAAGGTCTCGTGCTTGACGATGTCGCTCTGCGCCGGCATCTCGGCGATCGCCGGGCGGACGTAGAAGCCGCCCTGCGGCACGCCCGCCGTAACCTGCTCGCCGCCGGTGACGGTGCCGCCCTGGTCGCGCGCGGCGGCCAGCGCCTTCTGCATGCCGTCGAACGCCGCCTGGTCGATCAGCGGCCCGACCAGCTTGCCCTGCTCCAGCGGGCTGCCGATGCTCACGGCGCCATAGGCCTGCTTCAAGGCCGGGACCAGCTTGTCGTAGACGCTGTCATGCACGAACAGCCGGCGCAGGCTGGTGCAGCGCTGGCCGGCGGTGCCGACGGCGCCGAACAGGATGGCGCGCACCGCCATGTCGA
>JAEKLZ010000275.1 GCA_019508225.1 Inquilinus limosus
CCAGCACGTCCCGCGCCAGATCCTGCCGTCCGCTCTGGATCAGCCCCAGCATGGTGAAGTAGGAATCCCAGTAATAGACCTCGCCGAAGCGCCCGCCCGGGACGACATAGGGGTTCGACAGCGGCAGCAAGGTTGAGCGCGGGTCGAACCGGTCCGGCGCCCGAGTCAGCACGTCCCACAGCGCATCGATATGGCTGCAGATGTCCTGGCCGGGCACTGTGCGATAGCCGCTTCCTTCCGGCATCGGCGGGGTGAAATGCCGGTGCACGAAGGTTGCCAGGTCGAAGCCGGCCTTGCCCTTCTCCTCGGCATAAAGACGCAGGATCTCGGCCGGGTCCGATTTCGGCTCGGCATCGACGAAGGTCTTGCCGTCCGGGAAGACCCGCTGCATCTGCACATCGCGGAACAGCTCGCCATAGACCGCCGAAGGCGGCTGCTGGGCCAGTCCCGGCAGGGCGAGAAGGCAGAGGACGAGCAGCAGGACGGCTCGGGCCTGGAACAGCCGCATGGGAAAAACCTCCGGCCGGAGAGGCGGGCGACAGGAAACATAGATCCTGTCGCGCCCCTGGCCAGACCGCAGGGCCTGTGTCAGACCTGCGCGATCTGCCGCCGGGCCTGGACCGCGGTGATGAAGCCGGCATAGCTCCAGCCCAGATGCTTCGCCGAGGTCTGGGCGCCGGTGGCGCGGTCGAACTGCTCCGACAAGGCGCCATCGGCCGGGGTGAAGGCCTGCACGGTGGCCAGGAAGGCGTCGCCCCGATCGCCGAACGCAGCGGCCAGGCGCCGGCTGTCGACGCCGTCCGGCTCGGCGCCCAGCGCCCGGGCGACGAAGCCGCGGTTGTCTGCGGTCAAGGCGAAGTCCGCACCGCCCACCAGCGCCGCGGCCAAGCGGAAGTGGAACTCCGCCGCCGCCAGGACCGCGATGTACCAGGCGCCGCCGCCATAGTAGCGGTCCTCGCGATAACGGCCGAGCGTCGGGGCCGACCGCCCGGCATTGATCGGGAACAGGCTGGCGAACAGGTCCTCGAGCGCGACAAGCGTGGCCTGGGCCCTCGGATCGAGCACGCTGTGCGGCCCGGCCGGAAGCCCGGCATGGAGCACGCCGAGGATCACGGCGATGTCGAGGTCGCGGCCCGGCGCGCCGGAGGCCGCCGGCAGCAGGCTGGCATAGGTTCCGGCCTCGGGCCGCCAATGGCCGTCCGCCGCCGTGGCGAGGGCCGCCGCGGCCTCCCGGCACCGGCCGGCGGCCTCGGTGTCGCCCTGTGCTTCCAGCCACTCCGCGCCCCGGCGCAAGGCCGCGCATTGCACGACGCCGGTGTAGTAGTCGTGGCCGAGGCTGTCCTCCCAGATCTCGAAGCTGGGCTCGGCGTGATGTGCCAGGACGAAGTCGAGGTCGATGCGCAGCAGCGCGGCCGCCTCGTCCCAGACGCCCGGCTCCAGCACCCTGGCCTCCAGGCAGCGCAGCAGGGTCAGGGCCTGCAGTGCCGACCCGTCATGCTGCGGCCGCGACCAGTTCAGCGTGTCCAGCGTGCCGTCCGGATTGACCCGGACCTCGCCCCAGATCCGGTCGCCGGCGACGCCGCGCAGATCGGCCGCGGACCGGACATGCTGCACGAAATCCGGGTCGACGCCCTGCTTCGGATCGCCCCGGGCCAGCACCGCGGCACCGGTCAGCCCGCGCAGGCCGAGGCTGAAGCGGATGTAGTCCCGGAGATGGCCGACATCCGCCGCCGGGCGGGTGCCGTCGGCCACCAGGATCCGCAGCGCATCCATCACCAGCGCCGAATCCCGGAACCAGTGGAAGAAATAGTCCGGGTCGGGGTCGTAGGCGCCCATCACCGCCGAGGCCACGACCGACCCCGGCCGCGGCACGATGCGCTGGCGGAAGGGCGGCCGCTGCTTCACCAGATGGGTGGCGGAGACGCCGAGCGTCAGGTTCCGGGCGGCGACGGCGTGTTGCCGGTCGATCCAGTCGGCAAAAGCGGTGTTGTCGGAGCGACTCAAGCTTCGATCAGGCCGAGACGGGTCTCGATCCGATCGAGCCGCTTCTCGACCTTGTCGAAGCGCACGGAGTGTTCGGCCAGAACGACCTCGATACGCGCGGTATTGACCTCGAGCCGCCCGACACGGGCGGTCAAGTCGTCCAGGCGATCGACGACGCGGTCCATGCCGGCGCGGAGATGCCGGAGATGTTCGAGGACGAGGTTTTCGGTCTTCTCGTTCATAGCGACCAGTGTAGCAGAAATTCCGAAAGGGGGACGATGACGGCGGGTGAGACGGCCCACCCGTCCTCAGCGCTTGCCCAGATGCGGGCTGTCGAAGCCGAGGGTGCGCAGGCCGCGCTGCACGTCCGGGTCGCTCATGAACAGCTTCCACAGCAGGCCGGTGCGGTGGTTCTCGATCATCACCACGATCGGGCCCTGGTCGATCGCCAGATGGGTGTCGGCCACCCAGTCGGCCTGCTCGGAGAAGGCGTCGACGAAGCCGAACTTGTCCCAGATCCGATCGCCCAGCTTTTCATAGAAGTGCCGCAGCGCCCGCATCGACTGCTCGGGCGTGTAGGGCATCGCCGAGAGCGCCGCGGTCGGCGAGATGACGCCGAGGTCGTTGTCCGGCGCATGCGCCGAATAGCCGCCCGGGGTGTCGCTGGCGGTCAGGCCCCAGCAATCCGGCCCGTAGCCCTTGAAGCCGTTCGGATTGCGGATGCAGTGCTCGTAGTTGATCAGCGTGTGCCGGCGATTCTGCTCCCAGTAGTCGGCGTACTGGTCCTTCAGCCCGCGCGGGTCGAGGCCGAGGAAGGAGTAGTGGCTGAAGAACAGCGGCCCGCCATAGGGCATGCCCAGCGGCAGCTCGATGTCGTAGTAGCGCCGCTGGCTCAGGAAGTACCGGCCGACAGCCCAGCCGCGGTGATAGACCTCGGCGTCGATGGCGTAGCGCGGCGAGGCGGCGGCCATGACATAGGTGATCAGGCACTCGTTCCAGCCGCGGATCTCGTGGCCCAGGCCCCAGCCATTGTTGGCACCCCAATGCCAGAACAGCACGTTCAGCCCGCCGCGCGTGTACCAGCTCCACTCGGTCTCGTTCCACAGCCAGGCGATATGGTTGCGCAGCTCGGTCTCATTGGCGGCGTCGCGGTCGAAATAGCGCCGGGCGGTCAGCAACCCTTGGAACAGGAAGGCGGTCTCGACCAGGTCGCCGCCATCGTCCTTGCGGCTGAACGAGACCGTGGCGCCGGTGCGGCCGTCCAGGAAATGCGGGAACACGCCGTGATGCGAGGTGGTGTGCTCGAGGTGACGGACGATGGTCATCAGCCGCTCGACCGCCGCCGCGCGATCGATCCAGCCGCGCTCGGCGGCGACGATGATCGCCATGATGCCGAAGCCGGAACCGCCGGTCGTCACCCAGTCGTTCGGCGCCTTGCCGGCGCGGTCGGTGCGGTCGGGGATCATGCCGCTGACCGGATGCGCCGCGTCCCAGAAGAAGCGGAAGGTCTGACGCTGCACGAGGTCGAGCAGGGCGTCGTCCGACAGCGCCGCGGCGCCCTTGCTGGAAGCGCGGCGGGCCGGTGCCGGTCGTTTGGTCATTCCATCGGATCTCGGTGGTGGAGCAGGGGGGCGAAGCCGGCGGAGGACGGGATCGCCCGCCGCGGCGGCCGGCCGATCGGGATCCGCCGCTCGCCCGTGACCTCGTCGGTCAGGTGCAGCCGCAGGACGCGGGTGTAGAAGCCGTTCTTGACCTCGCGCCGGGCGATGGTGATCACCGCCGTCTCCGGCAGTTCGCGCTCGAAGATCGACATCGCGGTCTTCCGCCGCTCCTCGTCCAGCGCATCGACCATCTCGTCGATGAACACCCATTGCGGCTTGTGCAGCAGCAGCCGGGCGAAGGTCAGGGTCTGCAGCTCGTCGCTGGTCAGCTCCTTGTCCCAGTTCTTGACCTGGTCGAGCGAGACTTCGTGGTGCCCCATCTCGGTACGGTTCAGCGCGGCGCAGATCTCGTCGTCGGTGAAGCTGGACGCGTCCATCGGATAGGTCAGGGCGTCGCGCAGCGGGCCGGGCGGCAGATAGGGCCGCTGCGGCAGGAACATGGTGCGGGCCTGGGGCGGCATCAGGATGCGGCCGGTGCCCCAGGGCCACAGCCCGGCGAAGGCGCGGAACAGCGTGCTCTTGCCGCCGCCGGTGCGGCCGACGATCAGCACGTGCTCGCCCGGCTTGATCTCGACCTGCTCGTCGTCCAGCACCGCCATGCCGCCGGCCGACAGCACGCCCAGCTTCTCGAAGCCCAGCGCGTCGCCGGCGCCCTCGGCGATCTCGATCTTGCGCGGTTCGCCGTTCATGGTCTCCAGCGTCACCAACGTCTCGCGGAAGCTCATCACCCGCAGCAGCGTCGCCCGCCAGTCGGCGAGATTGCTGAAATTGTCGACGAACCAGCGCAGAGCCTGCTGCACCTGGACGAAGGCGCCGACCGCCACCATCAGCTCGCCGAAGGTCAGGTCGCCGCCGAAATAGCCGGGCGAGGCGACCAGGATCGGGGCGACGATGGTGAACCAGCCATAGCCGGCGGTGACCCAGGTCAGGTTGGTGACGGCGCGGACATAGCGCAGCATCACCGCGACGATCCGGTCGAGGTCGCCGTCCAGGCGCCGGCGCTCATCCGCCTCGCCGCTGTCCAGCGTGATGCCGTCGACATGCTCGTTGACCCGGACCAGGGCCGCGCGCAGGTCGGCCTCGCGGGCATAGCGCTCGGCGTTGATGTTGATCAGCGGCTTGCCGACGCGAAAGCTCACCCAGGAGGCCGCGGCGGCATAGAGCAGGGCGCACCAGACCATGTAGCCCGGGATCGAGATCGGCATGCCGTCGATCTTGAGGGCGATGCCCTGGGACAGGATCCACAGCACGCCGACGAAGCTGATCAGCAGCAGGGTCGATTGCAGCAGGCCGATGCCGAGATCGGTCGACAGCTCGGTCAGGTGCCGCGCGTCCTCGTGGATGCGCTGGTCCGGGTTCTCGCCGATCTCGCCGGCACCGGCCAGGCGAAAGGCGCGCTTCGGCTTCAGCCATTCACCGAACAGGTCGCGCGTCAGCCCGGCCCGCAGCCGCACCTTGAGCGTCTGGTTGAGCCACACCTGGGCGACATTGAGCGTCAGCAGCACGCCGGCGATGAAGACGAAGACCACCAGCTGGTGCAGGAATCCGGTCAGGCTCTTCTGCGCCAGCGCGTCATAGAAGGGCTGGTTCCAGGCGTTCAGCCGGATCTGCGCCCCTGCGGTCAGGGCGATGACGACGACCACGCCGGCGATCAGAACGAGGATGCGCTTCCAATCGGGCGAGGCCCGCAGCGTCCGGAACAGGGTGAGGAGCTGAGAGGCAAGAGTCTGACTGACGATCGATTGCTCGTGACCAGCAGCCGTTTGCGACGCCTCGGGCGCCTGTGCCATTGAACCTGTCCGATCCCTACCGCGTCCTACGCTCCCCTTCGGGATGCTTGCCTCAATCATACGCATAGACGCAATGTCGGTCGTGCACCGAATTGAAACGCCAGGTTTTGTGCGGCTTTGCGCGCCCATCACGCCACCCGTTCCGTGTGGCTGGCAGGGCCAGGACCCAAGACTCGGCGGGAAGGGCGCCCGGGACCGGCCGGCAATCGCTTCGCCTGATGACGCACCGAAGCGGTAGAAGAAATCGCCATCCACCCCGTCACATCGACAATCATGCCGCTTCTAATGATCCGCATCGCAGAAACAATATAACCGTTACATTGAGCGATTGATGATGAACTCCGCGTGAATTCAATAGAAGAGTAGCATGGAGTCCGGGCCGATCCTCCACCAATATCGGATGAAGTCGGCGAAACGAGGGCAGGGCTGCCACATTGTCGAGTATCGTGGGATTCCGGCCACAGCGATAACCGCTCCGCCTCTTCATGCGGCGGCGCGGCCCGGTCAGGCTGTGGGATCGGAAGATGAGGGATTGCATCCATGCCTCAATGGAAGCATGGGCGGCGGATCCGGGCTGTGACTGCCGTAACAGCCCGGTTCACCCCGGCCTCAGAAAGCGACGCGGTCTCCGCCCTTCAGCTCCAGGATCTCGCGCGCCTCGTCCGGCGAGGCGATCTCGAGGCCGAGCCCCTCGATGATCTGGCGGGCCAGGCGGACCTGCTGGGCGTTCGACTCCGCCAGTTTGCCGGGGCCGGCCCAGAGCGAATCCTCGAGCCCGACCCGGACATTGCCGCCCATCGCCGCCGCCATCGCCGCGATCGGCAGCTGGTTGCGGCCGGCGCCGAGCACCGACCACTGGTACTGGTCGCCGAACAGCCGGTCGGCGGTGCGCTTCATATGCGCCACGTCCTCTGGATGCGGGCCGATGCCGCCGAGGATGCCGAACACGGTCTGGACAAACAGCGGCGGCTTCACCAGCCCGCGTTCCAGGAAGTGATGCAGGTTGTAGAGATGCGCGGTGTCGTAGCATTCGAATTCGAAGCGGATATCGTCGTCGCTCAGGGTCCGGAGGATGAACTCGATATCCTTGAAGCTGTTGCGGAACACCAGGTCCCGCGAGGCTTCCAGCGCCTCCGGCTCCCAGGAATGCTTGAACTCCTTGAACCGGTTGAGCATCGGGAACAGGCCGAAATTCATCGACCCCATGTTCAGCGACGCCACCTCCGGCTTCAGGGTCTGGGCCGGCAGGATGCGCTCTTCGACCCGCATCCAGGGGGCGCCGCCGGTGGTCAGGTTCACGACGCAGTCCGAGCGCTGCTTGATCACCTTGAGGAACGGCTCGAAGGCCTGCGGCGTCTGGTCGGGCTTGCCGGTCTCCGGATCGCGGGCGTGGAGGTGGACGATGGCCGCCCCGGCCTCGGCCGCGCCGATTGCCGCTTCGGCGATCTCGGCGGCGGTGACGGGCAGGTGAGGGGACATCGACGGGGTGTGGATCGCCCCGGTGACGGCGCAGGTGATGATGATCTTGCGGCTCTTGGCCATCGGGCTGTCCTCTGCTTCGGGATTCTCTTTGACCCAACGGTCCGACAAAGCGGGGCCCGGGTCCAGACCGCGATCGGCAACCCAGGCCGGCTTGGTGGCCATGGCCCGTCGGGCTAGGGTGGCCGGACAACAAAGAGCGAGAAGGAGGAAACCACCATGGATCTCGGCATCAAGGGTCTGCGCGTCCTGGTCACCGCCGGCGCGTCCGGCATCGGGCGGGAGATCGTCCGCGCCTTCATCGAGGAGGGCGCGCGGGTGCATGTCTGCGATATCGACCGGGCGGGGCTCGAGGCGCTGGCGGCCGAAAGCCCGGCGATCAGCGTGACTCCGGCCGACATGTCAGATCGAACGGCCGTGGCCCGGCTGTTCGACGAGGCGCTGGCGACGCTGGGCGGGTTGGACTGCCTGGTCAACAATGTCGGCATCGCCGGCCCGACCGGCCGGGTCGACCAGATCGATCCGGCGGAGTGGGACCGGACGCTGGCGGTCAACATCACCGGGCAGTTCAACTGCACCCGCCTGGCCGTGCCGCATCTGGCGAAGAGCGGGAACGCCAGCATCGTCAACCTGTCCTCCTCGGCCGGGCGGCTGGGCTTCCCGCTGCGCGCACCCTATGCCGCCTCGAAATGGGCGGTGGTCGGCTTCACCAAATCGCTGTCGATCGAGCTCGGGCCGCTCGGCATCCGGGTCAACGCGATCCAGCCCGGCATCGTCGAGGGCGACCGCATCCGCCGCGTGTTCACGGCCAAGGCCGAGCAACGCGGCGTCACGCCGGAGGCGCTGCAGGAACAGTCGCTGGCCCAGGCCTCGATTCGCGAGATGATCCAGCCGCGCCAGCTGGCCGACCAGATCCTGCTGCTGGCCTCGCCGCGCGGCCGCACCATCTCCGGCCAGGCGATCAGCATCTGCGGCGACCTGCAGTCGCTGGCCTGAAGGCCGCGCCGGTCAGCTTTGCACCGGATTTCGGTCGGCAGTGCTTTGCAGAAATTCATCGTTCGGCATTTAAATGGGAGAGCAGTCGGCCTGATTCTCAACAAATTCGAGCAGTATCAGGCCAATATGGCTCGGAGGGGGTAAGATGGTGGGTACGGGATCGGACCGCGGCTTTCGCCGCGTGCGGGCGGCGGGCGTCGCGGCGCTGATCATGTGCGGCCTGCTGGGCGGCGCGACGCCCGGCCTGGCGCAGTCGCAGCGGCCGCAGGCCGGCGCCGGCGATCAGGGCGATCTCGACAGCATGCTCAACGTGCCCGAGAAGAAGCTGCTGCAGGAGGGGCTGATCTGGCTCGGCTACTACAATGGCTGGGCCGACGGCGCTCTCGCCCGGGGCTCGCGCGACGCGATCTGGCGCTGGCAGCAGGACAACGGCGCGCGGCCGACCGGCCGGCTGGACGGGGAGCAGGTGCTCAGGCTGGCCGGGGCCGCCTTCGCGGCCCGCGACAAGTATGGCTGGCAGGGCCTGTCCGACACCCGCAGCCAGATCACCCTGTCCTACCCGTCCAAGCTGCTGACGCAGCAGAAGAACTCCGAGATGGGTGGGCTGCTGCTGGACAGCGAGGACGGCAACGTCTCGCTGATGACCGTCCGTCTGACCGACATCAAGTCCGGCCAGATCGATGGGCTGTACGACGCGCTGGCCAATGACCAGAAATCCACGGTCACCTACGATTTCCGCAAGGACAACCTGTTCATCATCAGCGGCAACCGCGGCTCCGGCAAATTCTATGCCCGGTACGAGCAGCGCGGCGGCGAGATCCGCGGCTACGACCTGATCTGGGACGGCGCCCACGACAAGGAGATGGGCCCGGTCTCGCTGATGGTCTCGAACAGCTTCTTCCCGTTCGGCTATGACGAGCCGCAGGAGGATCCGAGCTATCCGACCCTGCAGGCGCTCCTGGATGCCAAGTCGCAGGCCAGCGCGGGCGGCCAGCCGAGCGGACGGCAATCCGGCGGGGGCCAATCCGGCGGGGGGCAGTCCGGCGGCGCCACCACCGCGTCCAGCCAGAACGACAGCGAGCCGCGGCGGAGCGCCTCAGGCAACGTCAAGGGCGGCACCGGCTTCGGCTACGAATACCAGGAGCCGAAGAGCAAGGAGATGCAGCGGGCGTATCAGTTCGTGCTCGACACGGACCTGATCCGCCAGATCCCCGAGATCCGGACGATGGACGGCATGTTCATCATGCCGCGCCAGCTGACCTATGTCGCCGGGGAGTGCGGCGCGGTGAACGCCTTCTACTCGCCGAAGGATACGATCATCGCGCTCTGCTACGAGATGGTCGATTCCCTGGTGCGGGAAGGCCACGCGCTGGCCAAGCGGACCGGCGGCGGCGCGGATTTCCAGACCGCCTATGTGAAGGAGAACATCCGCTTCATCCTGCTGCACGAGACCGGGCACGCGCTGATCGACATCCTCGGCCTGCCCTCGACCGGGCGCGAGGAGGACGCCGTCGACCAGCTCGCGGCCGTGGTGATGATGCTGGACAACTGGGGCGAGGAGGACACCGACAAGGTCATGGCCTCGCTCAAGCTGGTGGCGCTGTGGTTCTCCGTGAACGGCAGCGGCGGCGGCGGCGACCAGGACGCCGACATGGCGCGTTATGCCGACGAGCATTCGCTGAGCGAGCAGCGCTACTTCAACCTGCTGTGCATGATGTATGGGCGCAACCCGGACCGCTACGCCGCGATCGTGCAGGACGGGCTGCTGCCCGAGGCGCGGGCGGGGCGCTGCCAGGCCGAGACGGTCAAGATCTTCGAGGCCTGGAGCAGCCTGCTGATCCCGCATTTCGCCTCCAGCGCCCAGTCCGGCGACGGCGGGACGGGCACGGCCGGCACGGCGCCGCAGCCGCAGGAGCCGGAAGAAGATCCCTATGGGGCGCTGAAGCGATAGGCGCCATCACGCGGCGGCGGCGATCCCGGGCAGGGCGTCGCGGACCGATTGCACCAGGATGGCGGCCAGCCGGGCGGTGACCGGGTCCGGCTCGGCCTCGGCCCGCAGCAGGGTGAGGGGCAGTAACGGCAGGGCGGGCGCCGTGGCCGGGCGCAGCACGCGCACCCGGGCCGGCAGGGCGAAATCGGTGCGGATGGTGACGCCGAGCCCGGCCGCCACCGCCGCCCACAGCCCGCCCAGGCTGGGGCTGACGAAGGCCAGGCGCCAGGGGATGCCGGCGCGGTCCAGCGCCGTGGTCGCGGCCGTGCGCAGCAGGCATGGCGCCTCCAGCACCGCCAGTGGCAAGGGCTCATCAGCGGTGGCGCCGAAGAACCCGTCGCCCGAGGCCGGTCCGACCCAGCGCGCCGGCAGCTCGGCCACCCGCTCGCCATAAGGCAGGGCGCCGCCGTCGCCCCAGGCCAGCGCCAGGTCGAGCTGGCCGGACCCGACCCGGTCCAGCAGGTCGAAGCTGCGGGCGATCCGCGCCTCGATCCGCACCTTCGGATGGGCGCGGGTGAAGCGGCCCAGCACCGCCGGCAGCAGCGCCTCGCCGAAATCCTCGGACAGGCCGAGCCGCACCCAGCCCTGCAGGTCGATGCCGTGGACGGCCGCCGCGGCCTCGTCGTTCAGCGCCAGCAGCCGGCGGGCGTAGGCCAGCATGGTCTCGCCGGCCTCGGTCAGGGCCAGGCCGCGGCCGGACCGGCGGAAGATCGGCGTGCCCGCCTGCTCCTCCAGCTTGCGCAGTTGCGCGCTGACCGCCGAGGTGGAGCGGCCCAGCCGCTCGGCCGCCTTGGCGAAGCTGCCCAGCTCCATGCCGGTGGCGAAGCTACGCAGCACATCCAGGTCGAAGGTGATCCGGCGCATGGAAACTGTCCTGATTTTCAGAACCTAATGTCCAGATATTTCCGATTTTCCGGACGAATCTGCGGCGCTATCTGCTGGGCGTCAAGTCCGATGGAGGATCGCCATGCCGCTCACCCGCATCTCGCTCGCCAGGGGCAAGCCGCCCGAATATCTCCGCGCCCTGTCCGACAGCCTGCACTGGGCGCTGGTCGAAGCGTTCGAGGTCCCGCCCGACGACCGTTTCCAGATCATCCACCAGCACGAGCCCGGGGAGCTGGTGTTCGATCGAATCTATCTCGGCGGCCCGCGCTCCGACGATTTCATGTTGTTCCAGGTCACCGGCGGCCGGCCGCGCGGCACCGCGACCAAGGCGGCCTTCTACCGGCGTCTGGTCGAGCGCCTGGCTGAAGCACCGGGCGTGCGGCCGGAGGACGTCATGGTGGTGGTCTCGACCAACCAGCTGACCAGGGCACCGGCGCTCGACCACCTGCCGGGGCTCGGCCTCAAGGCCTATCTGATCCGCGAGCGCGGCGTCGAAGGCTCGCCGGTCAACCAGTACGCGCCGTTCTATCTGTGGGCCTCGACCGAGGGCATGGGCCGCTTTCTCTGGGGTGGCGGCGGTTTCGGCGGCATTGTCGATTCCTTCGGCCGTCCACCGGTGCGGCACTGGACCGGGGTGACCTGCCTGGCGGGGCCGGATCGTGACGGCGCTCCGCGCCACGCGACCCGGCACACCGAGCCGATGCCGGTGGATGCCGACCCGACGGGCCTCGTGGCCGAGGCCGTCGCGGATCTGCAGCGGCGCGCCCGCCAGCCCGGCATTCACACCATCGCCCTGGCGGTCGATCCGCGATCCTGGGAGCTGGTGCGCTTCACCTTGTGGACCGGCCCCGCCGCGGCGGAGGACGCGCCGCTCTACCAGGTGCTCCACCTGTCGGTGCCGCATCTCGGCGAGATCACGCGCGCGGCCTGACGGGCCGGCCGGCCCTGGCTGCACGTGACGCAGGTCACCTTCGGTTCTGCTACCCCGGTGCGATGGTCCGGGCGTTGCACAGGCGGCGGGCTTCAACGCCGCCAGAACCGGAGTCAGAGCCTTGTTTCAGTATCGGACACTGCCGGCCGAATGCGACCCCTCTCCCTGGGCGCGGGCCGATCTCGAGATGCAGTCGGCCCGGGTGGAGACCGACGCGCATCGCACGATCCGTGTCGTCGTCGCCGACGACGATCCCGTGTCGCGGCGGTCCATCGTCGACTATCTCGAAAGCCACGGCGTGCGGGCCGTCGCAGCCGCTGGACGCCAGGAGTTGGCCCGCCACATCGCCGAGACCGATCCGGACCTCGTGATCCTGGACCTGCAACTGGGCAAGGAGAGCAGCCTGGTGCTGCTTCCCGAGATCCGGGCGAAATCCGGCGGCCCGGCGATCATCGGGATCGGCCGCGGCCAGGAAGAGATCGATTGCGTCGTGGGGCTGGAGCTCGGCGCCGACGGCTACCTGGCCAAGCCTTTCGGGCTGCGCGAGCTGCTGGCGCGAATCCGCGCCATCCTGCGCGGTCGGGATGCCGTGCGACCAGCGGGGCCGCGCAGTCCGGAGCGTGGCCGCTGCCGGTTCGGCGGCTGGCAGCTCGAGCGGCGCCTGCGGCGGCTGACCGACCCGCAGGGGGCCGTGGTGCCGCTGTCGAAAAGCGAATACGCGCTGCTGGTTGCCTTCATCGAGGCGCCGCAGCGGCCGCTCTCACGCGAGCAGCTGCTGCAGGCGACCCGGATCCACGAGGATGTGTTCGACCGCAGCGTGGACGTCCAGGTGCTGCGGCTGCGCCGGAAGCTGGAGGCCGATCCGAGCGATCCCCGGATCATCCGCACCGAACGCGGCGTCGGCTATGTCTTCACGCTGCCGGTCGAGGTGTCGTGACGCCTCAGTGGACCGCACGGTCCTCGCCGCGCAGGGCGGTCCGCGCTCGCGCCAAGCGTGACCGGATGGTGCCGATCGGGACGTGCAGGCGCTCCGATGCCTCCTCATAGGAGGCGCCGTTGATGGCCACCAGGCGCAGCACCTCGCGATGGCTGCGCGACAGGTTGGGCCAGCGGTCCTCCAGCTCGCGCAGCTCGATCGCCTCGGTCTGGCTGGGCGGCGACGGCAGGTCCCAGCCCTCGATCGACACCATCTCGGTCTGGTTGCGCTTGCCCGAGACGAATTTCGAGAGGTGGAGGCGGCGCATCATGACGATGAGCCAGGCGACGATGTTGCTGCCGGGCTGCCAGAGATGGAGCTTGAGGGCTGCCCGCAGCAGGGTCTCCTGGATCAGGTCGTCGGCATCGGCGCGGTTGCGGGTCAGGCTGACCGCGTAGCGCCGGAGATCCGGAATGCAGGGAGCGACGGTTGCGAGGAACTGTCGCTCGGTGGCAGCTGAGATGGCTGGCATCTGGGGCTTCCGTGTTGCGACTGACTACCCTTCGAAACCGACGGGCGGCCTGACTGTTCCCTCGAAAATCGTCTCGATCATCGGCCTGTCGGCAATGGAATTTCGGCCTGACGGCTATACACCCCCGCAGACTCCCAGAATCGATGCCCAGCAATATCAATTGATAGGATCGATTTAATGATCCGGAGATCCGATATCCCGGAATGATCTCACCGGAGGAACATCATAATTCAACGAATTCGATGGTTTCTCCCGTCCTGATGGCCAAAATGGTGAATGCATCTTTGCCACGGCGCAGGCGGAACAATCGGCGCGGCTCGATCATTGCCTCAATGTCCTCTGCCGCGGCGCGGTGGAGGCGAACCCTGCCAGCCTGATGGAGAGGTCCAGTGAAACTTGCTCTTCTCGCTGCCGCGGCGGCCCTTGTCGCCGCGCCGGCCTTCGCCGACTGCCAGTCGGACGCACAGGTGCAAACGCAGAAGGTCCGCACCGCGACCCAGACCTTGCAGGATCAGGCGAACGCCCCGCTGTCGGACCAGTGCCGGACCGGCATGGGGCTGATTGCCGAAGCCAAGCGCCTCAACACGATCCACCGCAACTGCCAGGCGCAGCTGCAACTGACGCCGCAGGATCTGCAGCAGGCGGATCAACGGATCCAGGCGGCGGACCAGGAATACGCCGCCCGCTGCGGCGGCTGAGCCCGCCCGTCCTGTGACACAGGGGCCGGTTCCGCGGCGCCGGCCCCTGAGGGTTTTCAGCGGGGCGAACGCGCCCGGCCGAAGCGGACGGAACCGGACCGGCGATGCGGCGATTGTTCGACCATGGAGATCTCACTCTTCCACAACCCGAAAGCCGGCGACGGCGACTGGCCGGCGGACAAGCTGGTCCGCCTGCTGGAGATGTCCGGCTTCGCCCCGGTTCACACCTCGACCCGCAGCAAGGAGATGGAGCGGGCGCTGGAGAACCCGCATGACCTGGTGGTGATCGCCGGCGGCGACGGCGCCGTGGCCGAGATCGTGCGGGCGCTGCACGGCCGCGCCCATACCGTCGTGATCCTGCCGACCGGCAGCTCCAACAACATCGCGCGGGCTCTCGGCATCATCGAGGAGCCGCGCCACATCGTCGCCGGCCTCGCCAAGGCGAAGCGCACGCCGCTCCGGATCGGCGTGGTCGAGGGGCCGGAATGGACCCGCAACTTCGTCGAGGCGGTCGGCATGGGTCCCGTGGTCGCCGCGATCCAGCAGGGCGCCGCCGGCGGCAAGGAGCACGGCTCGGACCTGCTCGGGGACCGGCGGGAGGATTTGCGCCGCATCGTCGCCGATTGCGACCCGCTCGAGGTCAGCCTCTCGGTCGACGGCAAGCGGCTGGACGAGAAGATGCTGATGCTCGAGGTCATGAACCTGCCGATGATCGGGCCCAACCTGTTGTTGGCGCCGGAAGCCGACCCCGGGGACGCGCATCTCGACGTGGCCTGGCTGCCGGCGGCGAAGCGCCGGTCCATGCTCGCTTGGCTGAAGGACCCGGAGGCTCGGGGATCGCCCTTCCTCCGGGTGAGGGCCGAGCGGGTCGAGCTGCACCCGCATGGCGCTGGCCTGCATGTCGACGACAAGGCGGTCGAAGGCGGCGAGGCCACGCTGACCATCCGCATCGAGCCCAAGCCGGTGATCGTCCTCACCCCCGGAGACGACGAATGACCCGCAAGACCGCCGGCCCGCCCGAGGCCGAGCTGCGGCAATGGGAGGACACCGCGGTCGAGTTCGCCAGGCTGGCGGGCGCCGAGATCGTCGCTTCCATCGGCCGGACCCTCAGCGTCCGCTACAAGACCGGACCGGGGCAGGGGGACGAGCTGCTGTTTCGGGACCCGGTGTCGGAGGTCGACCAGAGGGTCGAATCCCTGATCCGCACGCGTCTCGCCGAGCAGCATCCCGATCATGGCATCATCGGCGAGGAGATGGCGGACCATCCGTCAGCGCCCGACAGCCCGGTCTGGGCGATCGATCCGGTCGACGGCACCACCAATTTCGTCAACGGCCTGCCGCTGTTCGCCGCCTCGATCGGCGTGCTGCATCGCGGCCGGCCGGTGGCGGGGGCCGTCTGGTGCTCGACCAGCCACGCCCTGCGCTCCGGCGTCTACCATGCCTGCGACGGCGGCCCGCTCAGCTTCGACGGGGCGGTGATCGAGGTCGGCCCGAACCCGGCGGTGCGCCGGCGCCTGGCGGGCGAGCCACGCGTCGACGCCGGCACGGTGCTGCCCTGGGAGACGCGCAAGACCGGCTCGGCCGCGATCGAATGCGCCTTCGTGGCGGCCGGGCTGCTGGAGGTGGCGCGGTTCGAACGCCCGAATGTCTGGGACGTGGCCGGCGGGCTGTGCCTGGTCACGGCCGCCGGCGGCACCGCCTTCGTGCTCTGCGATAAGGAGCGGGGCTGGGAGCGGTTCGCCGGCTTCGGCGACGACCCCCGCGGCTGGCGCGGGCAGCTGGTGATCGGGCCGGAGGAGGCCGTGATCCGCCGCAAGGACGCCATCCCGTCAGGTTGACGGCAGAAGCGCCGCCGCCATTGCGAGGCTGCCTTCGAAGAGGGCCCGCGATCGGCCGATCTCGCCGGCCAGAAAATCGAGAAACACGCGCACGCGGGCCGACTGGCGCAGGTCGGGATGGGTCAGCAGCCAGAGATCCGCCGCGAAATCCGGGATGGGCGGGCCCAGCCGGACCAGGGACGGGCGGACATCGCCGATGAAGCAGGGCAGGTGGCCGATCCCGACTCCGCTCTCGACCGCCTCGGCCAGGCCGAGGACCGTGTTGACCCTGTAGACGATCCGCTCCGACGCGACGTGCTGCCGGACGAAGCGCACCGCCTTGAGCCCTGCCAGATTGTCGCCCAGCGACACCCAGGGATGGCCGTCGATGTCGGACCGGCCGGGACGCGGGAAATCGGCCGCGCGCCCGTACAGCGCCCAGGCGATCCGGGCGACGCGTCGCCCGACCAGCGTCTCGGGCGGCCTGTCCGTGGCCCGGATCGCGACATCGGCATCGCGCTTGGACAGGTTCAGGGCCTCGTTGCCGACCACCACGTCCAGCCTGACATCGGGGCATTGCTGCCGGAACCGCGCGAACAGCGGGGTCAGCAGGTGGATCAGCAGGGAATCATTGGTGGTAACGCGCAGCTCGCCGGCCGGCGCGATCGTCCGGCCCGCCACCTTGCGGGTGAAGCCGGTGATGTCGCCGTCCAGGCGGGCCGCCAGCTCCGCCATCTCCTCACCGACCGTGGTCAGGACATAGCCGGAGCGGTGCCGCTCGAACAACCTGGCGCCCAGCGCCTGCTCGACCTGCCCGAGGCGGCGGAACACGGTCGAATGGTTGAGGCCGAGCTGCGCCGCCGCCCCCTGGAGGCCACGGGCGTCCGCGATGGCCTTGACCAGCCGGAAATCATCCCACGCGATGGTGCTGAACGGCTCGCCCATGTCCTTGATCCTGCACGCTTCGCGAGGGTGATCGGGTCGCCTGACCCTTTCTACGTCGCAAGGCAGATTGCTATACGGCAGATATATCTTTGCATGGATGCAAGCATTCAGCCATCGGCTTCCGGCGCGGGCGGTACTATCTGAAGGCCTCGGGCGGGCCATCGGGCTCGCGGTTCGGAGGCACATCATGCGCGGCAGCGGCATCCATCACGTCACGGCGATCGCGGGCGGGGCCCAGCGGAACCTCGATTTCTACACGCGGGTGCTCGGCCTGCGCCTGGTGAAGAAGACGGTCAATTTCGACGATCCCGGCACCTATCATCTCTACTATGGCGACGAGACCGGCCAGCCCGGCACCATCCTGACCTTCTTCCCCTGGGCCCATGTCGCGCCGGGCCGTCTCGGCGTCGGCGAGACTCAGGAGACGGTGTTCCGGGTGCCGGAAGGGTCGATCAACCATTGGGTGCAGCGCTTTGTCGAGAAGGGCGTGCCGCACCAGGCGGTCGAGCAGCGCTTCGGCGAGACCGTCCTGGCGTTCAAGGATCCGGACGGCATGCGCCTCGCGCTCGTCGCCGTGCCGGGGATCGAGGCCGAGCCCGGCTGGGCCGGTGGCGGCATCCCGGCGGAGCATGCGATCCGCGGCTTCCACAGCGTCAGCCTGCTGCTGGAGGATACGGCGCCGACCGGGGCCGTGCTGACCGATGTGCTGGGCTTCAGCGAGGTCGGACGGGACGGGACCGTGGTCCGCTATCGGGCCGGCGACACCGCGATCGGCGGCATCGTCGATCTGCGGGCGGCCGGCGGGGTTCTGCCCAGCCGGCCCGGCGCCGGCTCGGTCCACCATATCGCCTTTCGCGCGGCCGACGACGCGGCCCAGGCCGGGATGGTGCAGCGGCTGGCCGAGAACCACCGGCTGCTGACCACCGAGCAGAAGGACCGCAACTACTTCCGCTCGGTCTATTTCCGCGAGCCGGGGGGCGTGCTGTTCGAGATCGCCACGGACATCCCGGGCTTCGCGGTGGATGAGCCGGCGGACACGCTCGGCCAAGCGCTGAAGCTGCCGCAGGGTCTCGAGGCGCATCGCGCCGAGATCGAGCGGATCCTGCCGCCGGTCGCCTGATCCCGCAACCTTGCCGGATGTCGCCGCCCGCGGCGTCCGGCTTCTCTCTCAGGAACATGCGCGATGACGCAGGTGCTGTCTTTCACCCACCGGTTCGAGCCTGCCGCGCGGCCGGACGCGCCGCCGCTTCTGCTGCTGCACGGCACGGGCGGCGACGAATCCGACCTGCTGCCGCTGGGCCGGGCCGTTTCCCCCGGCTCGGCGCTGCTGTCGCCGCGCGGCAAGGTGCTGGAGGCCGGGATGCCGCGGTTCTTCCGCCGGCTGCGCGAGGGCGTGTTCGATGAGGCGGATGTTCGCGCCCGGGCGAACGAGCTGGCGGATTTCGTGGCGGAGGCGCGGGCGGCCTACGGGCTGGCGCCGCCGGTGGCGCTCGGCTTCTCGAACGGCGCCAACATCGCCGCCGCCATGCTGCTGCTGCGGCCGGAGGCGCTGGCCGGCGCCGTGCTGCTGCGCGGGATGGTGCCGCTCAGCGACCCTCCGGCCGCGGAACTGCGGGGCCGGCCGGTGCTGCTGCTGTCGGGTGAGCTGGACCCGATCGTCCCGGCCGACAATGCGGCGCGCCTGGGCCGGATGTTGGGCGCCGCGGGCGCTGCCGTGACGCACCGGATCCTGCCGTCGGGCCACGGCCTGTCGCAGGCCGACGTCGCCACCGCGGCCGCCTGGCTTCACGACCTCCCGGTGTCCGCCTAAGCCTGGGACGAGTAGCCGCCATCCACCGGGATGGCGGCGCCGGTGACGAAGTCCGAGGCGCGGCTGGACAGGAACACGGCCGTTCCAGCCAGGTCGTCCGGCACGCCCCAGCGCCCGGCCGGGGTGCGCGCCACCACCCGCTCGTTCAGCCCCGGCACCTCGACCCGGCCCTGCTGCGTCAGCTCGGTGTCGATCCAGCCGGGCAGGATGGCGTTGACCTGGATGCCGTGCTGCGCCCAGGCGGTGGCGCAGGCCTTGGTGAACTGCACCACGCCGCCCTTGCTGGCGCTGTAGGGCGCGGCGAAGGACGCGCCGAAGATCGAGGTCATCGATCCGATATTGACGATCTTGCCGGCGCCCTGCCGCTGCATCGCCGGGAACACCGCCATCGAGGCCAGGAAGGCGCTGGTCAGGTTGGCGTCGATCAGGGCCCGCCACTCCTCCAGCGAATAGGCCTCGGGCGCCTTGCGCCAGTTGGTGCCCGCGTTGTTGACCAGGATGTCGATCCGGCCGTGGCGCTGCAGCGCCGTCTCGGCGAAGGCCCGGCAATCCGCCTCCACCGTCACGTCGGCGGCGGCGCCCTCGGCCGTGGCACCCAGCGCCGCGATCTCGGCCACCGCGCGCTCGGTCTTGGCGGCGTCGCGGCCGACCAGCAGCAGCGCGGCGCCGGCCCGGGCCAGGCCGCGGGCGATGCCCAGGCCGATGCCGCCATTGCCGCCGGTGACGATGGCGACCTTACCGGTCAGGTCGAACATGGAGGCTCCTGGCGTCGTCAGTAGAGGAGAAGGGTAGGGCGGTCAGGCCTTCGGGGCAGGGCGCGCCTGCTCCTCGAGGATCCGCTGCTTGATGATCTCGCGCAGGGTCTGCGCCAGGTTCGGCGTGGCGCTGGAGCACATCACCATGATCACGCAGGACTGGTCGCCGATCGACAGGTAGCCGTGGTTCATCGTGCTGTCGAGATAGACGCTGTCGCCCGGCTCCAGCTCGATCGGCTCGTAATAGTCGCTGTACAGCCGCATCCGGCCCTGCAGCACCTCGACGAACTCCTCGCCGACATGGGAGCTCAAGGCCCCCATCTGCTCCGGCTCGGTGGCGCGCACCTCGACCCGGATCGGGATGATCCGCTTGTGGGCGACGTCGCTGCACAGATAGGTGTAGCTGTAGAACTCGGTGTCCAGCCGCTGGCCTTCGTGCTGGCGGCTGACGCTGCGGCGGGCCACCACCACCGCCGGCTTGCTGGCCTCGCCGGTGGCGAACAGGTCGGCGATCTCGACGCCCAGGCCGCGGGCCAGTTGCAGGATCTTGTCGTAGGTCGGCGACAGCAGGCCGTTCTCGATCTTCGACAGGGTCGAGGCGGAGATGCCGGTCATCGTGGCGACATCGGCCAGGGTCCAGCCGTGATGGGCGCGGCGCTCGCGCAGCACCCGGCCCAGCGGCGGCAGGTCGTCGGTCATGGCGCGAACTCGGTCATCCGGCGCAGGGGCCCTCCAGGCATCGGGGCGGCTCATCGGCGCGCCGCCATGCTGTCCTTCAACGACAACGCGCCCAGCACCGCAAGCGTCATCGTCGCCAGCAGCACCAGGGCAACCAGCGCATTCACCTCCGGCGTGAAGCCGACGCGCATCATCGCCCACAGCCGGATCGGCAATGTGGCGTCGCCGCCGACCAGGAAGAAGGTCACCAGAGTCTCGTCGAAGGACAGGGTGAAGGCCAAGAGCGCCCCGGTGACGATGGCCGAGCGCAGCTGCGGCAGCACCACGAACAGGAAGGTCTGCAGCCCGGTGGCGCCGAGGTCCAGCGACGCCTCGATCTGGCTGGCCTCCAGGCTGTCCAGCCGGACCGAGACCATGCGGTACAGGATCGCCAGCACCAGCACCGTGTGCCCGATGGTGACGGTGACCAGGCTGCGCTCGATCCCCAGCTCGCGGAACGCCACCAGCAGCGAGATGCCGGTGATGATGCCGGGCAGCACGAAGGGCAGGAAGATCACGAATTCGACGAACGGCCGGCCGCGCCGGGTCCCGGTCTTCATGTACCAGGCCAGGCCCAGCGCCAGGACCAGCGCCAGGAAGACAGCCGCAGCCGCCACCACCAGGGTGTGGCCCAGGGCGGCCAGCATCTCCGGATTGTCAGTCAGGCCGGCATACCAGTGCAGGCTGAAGCTGGACCAGTCGATCGACTGGCCCTTGAGGTCGAAGAAGCTGGTGGTGACCACCGCCAGGGCCGGGCCGTACAGCGCGGCGAAAACCAGGGCGGCGACCAGCCACAGGGCGGTGATGACGATGCGTTCCGGCGCGGTCATTTCACCCTCGCATGGCGGGAGACGAGCGCGGCCAGGCCGATCACCGCGGCCATGGCCAGCAGCAGCACCACGGCCAGGGCGGCGCCGAACGGCCAGTTGAAGGCCATGCCGAACTGGCTCCAGATCGCGCGGCCGAAGGTGAAGCCCTGGTTGCCGCCGACCATCTGCGGCGTCAGGAAATCGCCCAGCGCCAGCACCATCACGAACAGCCCGCCGACGATCGATCCGGGCAGGCTCAGCGGCAGCACCACGGTGCGGAAGGTCTGGCCGGGACGGGCGCCGAGATCGGCCGAGGCGGCGGCCAGCGACGGCGGGATCCGCTCCAGCGACAGGAAGATCGGCAGGATGGCGTAGGGCAGGTAGATCACCGCCATGGTGATCATCACCGCCGTCTGGTTGAAGATGAATAGCTTGCTCGGCGCGTCGAGGATGCCGGTCGACACCAGGGCCCAGTTCAGGAAGCCGTTATAGCCCAGGATCCCGCGCATGGCGTAGATCTTGACGATGTAGTTCATCGCCAGCGGGATCACGCTGAACAGCAGCATGAAATAGCGGATCCGCCCCTCCAGCCGCCAGATCAGATAGGCGATGATGTAGCCGAAGACGAGGCCGATCGCGGCGACGATGGCGGCCAGCTGCAGGGTGCCGAGAAACACCCGGATGTAGCTGGGCTGGGCCAGGAAGGCGGCGTAGTTGGCCAGGGTGAAGTCGTGCACCACCCGGCCTTCCGCCATCGACCAGAAGCCGGTCAGCAGGAACGCGGCCAGCGGCGCCAGGATCAGTGCCGTCGGCAGGCCGTAGACGGCGAGCCGCGGCAACCAGCGGCCCAGGGCGCGGGTGGCGGGCGACCCGGCGCCGAGGCGCCCGGCCGGGTCCGCGGGGGCAAAGGCGTCGGCCATGGCCATCCTCACGCCCCAAGCACGCTGACATCGGCGTCGGACCAGAACACCGAGATCGGGTCGCCGACATCGGCGCGACTGTCGAACTCCGGCGTCGGCAGGCGGATCTTGATGCTGGAGCCGGTGCCGCCCAGCCGCACCACGATCTGGGTGGTGGCGCCGAGGAAGGTCAGGCTCTCCACCGCGCCCTCGGCCGACCGCCGCTCCGCGCCCGGCCGCAGGCTCAGGCTCTCCGGCCGGATGGCGATGGCGGACGGGCTTCCGGCCGGGGCGACGGCGTGCCGGCCCAGCGGGCTGTCGACCGCGGCGGCACCGGCGGCGCGGGCCGGCAACAGGTTGTTCTCGCCGAAGAACCGGGCCACGAACTCGCTGCGCGGGTGGTAGTAGATCTCCTTCGGCGTGCCGACCTGCTCGACCCGGCCGTGATCCATCACCACGATCCGGTCGGACATCGCGATCGCCTCCTCCTGGTCATGGGTGATGAAGACGAAGGTGGTGCGGATGCGGCGCTGCAGGTCCTTCAGGAACTCCTGCATCGACCGGCGCAGCCCCGCGTCCAGCGCCGCCAGCGGCTCGTCCAGCAGCACCACGCGGGGCTCGCAGATGATGGCGCGGGCCAGGGCCACGCGCTGGCGCTGGCCGCCGCTCAACTCGCCGGGATGGCGGCCGGCCTTGTCGGCCAGGCCGACCACGGCCAGCGCCTCGGCCACCCGCGTCTCGACCTCGGCCCGGGGCCGGCGCCGCATGCGCAGCCCGTAGCCGACATTGCGGGCCACGGTCATGTGCGGGAACAGCGCATAGTCCTGGAACACGGTGTTGAACGGCCGGCGGAAGATCGGCGTGTCGGTGATGTCCGCCCCGTCCAGCAGGATCCGGCCGGTGCTCGGGGCGGTGAAGCCGCCGAGCATCCGCAGGATCGTGGTCTTGCCTGAGCCGGAGGGGCCGAGGATGGTCAGGAACTCGCCGTCGCCGATCTCCAGGTCGAAGGGCTGCAGCACGGTAACGGCGCCGTAGGATTTGCCGATCCCGGCAAGGCGGATAAGGCTTCGGAATGTCATGACGGCCCTCGGCCTGGCGCTCAGTTGGCGGGTGTGGCCTTGATCTCGTTCCACAGGTCGATGCGCTTGGAGAAGCTCTCCGGCGCCTGCAGGAACACCAGCCTGTCGGCATAGGTCAGGCCGATCGCCTGGTTGGCGTCGGCGTCGGTGGTGTTGCCGTAGCCGGTCTTCTCGCTGATGTAGGTGCCCACCTTCTTGTCCAGCATGGTGTCGATCCAGGCCTGGGCCAAAGCGGTGTCGCGCGCGCCGGCGCTGATCGCCCAGCAGTCGATCCAGCCGATCGCCCCTTCCTTCGGGATGGTCAGCGCCGCGTCGATGCCCTTCTTCTGCAGTTGCGGCACCTGCGGCTCGCCCATCGACATCATCAGGTCGACGCCGCCCTGGGCGAAGATGCTGACCCCGTCGTCGAAGCCGGCGTAGTAGGACAGCACGGCCTTCTTGTCATAGATCAGCGGGATCGATCCCCAGGCGAAGGGCACGGCATAGGTCTTGCCGTCGAACACGATGGCCGAGACGTCGCGGAAGGCCGGCAGCAGGTTGGCGGCGTTCGGGATCTTCGACAGATCCACTGGCTGGACCAGCTTCTCCTGCACCAGCCGCTTGTAGGACGAGGTCTCGATGGCGATGACGTCGTAATCCTCGCCCTTGCTCGCCGTCATCTTGGCGAAAATCTCGTCGACGCTGCCGGTGTAGCTGATCTTCGCCTTGGCGCCGGTCTTCTCCTCGAACGCCTTGACCCAGGGCTCGTCGGCATAGCCCTCCCAGGTCAGAATCCGCAGCTCCTTCTCCGCCGCCGCGGCGGGCAGGGCCGCGCCCAGCGCCGCCAGGATGCAGGCGCCCATGACGAATTCACGCCGTCTCACCATCTCAGCCTCCTGTTCGTTTGTTCTTTTCGGTTCAGACCACGGGTCCGCCCAGCGGGCGGTCCGGGTCGGCATAGTCGACCGGCGTGCGGTGCCAGCCGGCCGCGTGCTTCTCCCAGTAAAGCGCCTTGAGCCGGGCGCTGACCGGGCTTGGCCGGTCATTGCCCATGACGTGGCCGTCGACGCGCGACACCGGCATGACGCCGCCGGCGGTGGTGGTGCAGAACATCTCGTCGGCCTGCAGCAGGTCCTCGTGCTGCAGCGGCGCGATCCGGGCCGGCACGCCGATCTCCTCGCACAGCTCCAGCACCGACCTCCGGGTGATGCCCTCCAACGACCCGCGGTCCGGCGTCAGCACCTGGCCGTCGCGGACCACGAAGACGTTGAAGCCAGGCCCCTCGGTGACGAAGCCCTCCGCATCCAGCAGCACGGCGGTGTCGGCGCCGCGATCATGCGCCTCCAGCAGGCCGCGGGTCAGGTCGCCCCACTGGTAGTTCTTGATCGTCGGGTCGACCGAGGCGGGGGCGACGCGGGGGATGGAGGCGACATGCAGATGCGCCCCGCGCTCCTGCACCGCCTGCGGGATCACGTCGATCCAGGGAATGGCATAGGCGATGAAGCTGTTGTCGCAATCGGCCGGCCGGCGCGACCCGAAGATGCGCGGGCGGCCCCGGGTGCAGATCATCGCCACATAGGCGTCGCGCAGGCCCGCCAGGGCGACGCAGCGGGCCAGGATCGCCGCGATCTCCGCCCGGTCATGCGGCGGCGCCAGCCGCATTCCGGCCAGCGAGCGCTCGAACCGGTCCAGGTGGTCGGCCAGGCGGAAGAAGCCGCCGTCGCGCACATGCACCACGTCGTAGGTCACGTCGGACCGGGTGAAGCCCCAGTCCAGCACCGAGATCTTGGCCTCGGCGATCGGCACATAGGCGCCGCCAATAAAGGCCGCCCCGGCCGAGTAATCCTGCTGGCTTGCGGTCATGCGCCGTCCCCGTCTGCGCGGCCTTGCGGCCGGTCCCGTGTTGTCCGGATTGATCTGCAGGATGCGCAATGAATCTCTCATTGGCAATAGAAATTTCGTATACGAATTTTCTATTGATCTTTGGAAATCAGCGCTCCATCCTCCGCCGCAGCCGCCAGACCCCGCATCGAGGGCCGGCGCCGGACGATCCAGACGGGGACGCATATGGTTTCAGCGACGGACACGGCCGGGCTCGGCCCGACGCGCCTCAAAGTCACGCGGCTCGGCCTCGGCACCGCGCCGCTCGGCGGCCTCTACGCGCCGGTGGAGGAGGGGCAGGCCGAAACCACGATCACCCGGGCCTGGGACCTTGGCCTGCGCTTCTTCGACACCGCGCCGCAATACGGCAACGGCCTGTCGGAGCGGCGGCTGGGCCGGTTCCTGGCCGGCAAGCCGCGCGACAGCTACGTGCTGGCCACCAAGGTCGGCCGCCTGCTGCGCGTGCCGCCGCAGCCCGAGGCGCAGGAGGACGCGTTCTACAAAGGCACCCCGCCGGAGCGGCCGGTGTTCGACTTCTCCTATGACGGGGTGATGCGGTCGCTGGACGAAAGCCTGGAGCGGCTGGGGCTGGACCGGATCGATGTGCTGCACATCCACGACCCGGACGACCATTACGACGCCGCCATCTCCGGCGCCTATCGCGCGCTCGACAAACTGCGCGCCGACGGGGTGATCGGCGCGGTCGGCGCCGGCATGAACCAGGCCGAGATGCTGGCCCGCTTCGTCCGCGACGGCGTGTTCGACTGCTTCCTGCTGGCCGGCCGCTACACGCTGCTGGAGCAGCGGTCGCTCGACGACTTCATGCCGCTGTGCGAGGCGCGCGGCATCGGCGTCATCATCGGCGGCGTCTACAACAGCGGCATCCTGGCCAACCCGAATGCCGGCGCCAAGTTCAACTACCAGGACGCCGACCCGGCGCTGATCGCCCGGGCCCAGGCGCTGGATTCGGTGTGCCGGCGCCACGGCGTGCCGCTGAAGGCCGCGGCGATCCAGTTCCCGGCGGCGCATCCGGCCGTCGCCTCGATCCTGACCGGCGCCCGCACGCCGGCGGAGCTGGAGGAGAACGAGGCCCTGTTCCGCCACCCGATCCCGGCCGATCTGTGGGCCGAGCTGCGGGCCGAGGGGCTGATCGCCCCGGCCGCGCCCACGCCATGATCCACACCTACGGACACGAAGGACCCGCGCCATGCTGATCGGCATCGACCCCATCCTCGGCCCCGACATCCTGCACGGCCTGCGCGCGATGGGGCATGGCGACGAGGTCGTCATCGCCGATGGCAGCTTCCCGGCCGAGACCGTGGCCCGGCGCCTGGTGCGGATGGAGGCGGCGGATCTGCGGCGCATGCTCGGCGCCGTGCTCAGCGTGCTGCCGATCGACGACTCCGAGCCCGACCCGGTGATGGGGATGGAGGTGATCGGCAACCCGGCCGAGGTGATGCCGGCGCACACCCTTATCCGCGAAGCGCTCGGCCGCGTGGCCGGCGGCCACCACCTGACCCTGCTGGAGCGCTTCGCCTTCTACGACCGGGCGAAGCAGGCGTCGCTCGTGATCGCCACCGGCGAGCGGCTGTTCTACGGCAACGTCATCATCCGCAAGGGCACCGTGGCGGAGCGGTGACAGGTTACCTCCGCTGGACGCCCGGCAGCACGCACAGCATCTCGAACAGCAGGTACGCGGCCGTGAGCGCGGTGTTGCCGGACGGGTCGTAGGGCGGCGAGACCTCGACCAGGTCGCAGCCGACCAGGTTCAGCCCCCAGCAGCCGCGGATGATCTCCAGCGCCTGGATGGTGGTCAGCCCGCCGATCTCCGGCGTGCCCGTGCCGGGCGCGAAGCCGGGGTCCAGGCTGTCGATGTCATAGGTCAGATAGACCGGCCCGTCGCCCATCTGGGCACGGACCTCCGCCATCAGAGGCGTCAGCGACTTGTGCCAGCATTCCTCCGCCTGGACGACGCGGAAGCCCTGCTGCCGCGGCCAGTCGAAATCGTCGGCGGCATAGCCGGAGCCGCGCAGGCCGATCTGGATGCAGCGCTTGGTGTCCAGCACCTCGGCCTCGACGGCGCGGCGGAACGGGGTGCCGTGGGCGATCTTCTCGCCGAACATGTGCTCGTTGATGTCGGCATGGGCGTCGACATGGATCAGGCCGACCGGCCCGTGCTTCTTCGCGATCGCCTTCAGGATCGGATAGCTGATGGTGTGGTCGCCGCCGAGGGTCAGCGGGATGCAGTCCTCGGCCAGGATCGAGTCATAGGCGGCCTCGATGATGTCGACGCATTTCGGCAGGTTGAAGGTGTCGATCGCCACATCGCCGATATCGGCCACCTGCAGGCTGTCGAAAGGCGCCGCGCGCGAGGCCATGTTGTAGGGCCGGACGAAGGAGGATTCCGCCCGGATCTGACGGGGGCCGAAGCGCGTGCCCGGGCGGTTCGACGTGCCGATATCCATCGGAATGCCGACGAAGCAGGCATCCAGCCCGTGGGCGTCGGCCTGCGCCGGCAGCCGCATGAAGGTGGCAGGCGCGCCGAAGCGGGGCATGTCGTTGCCGCCGAGCGGCTGGTTGAATCCGGTCATCGCTTGGTCCTCACGCAGATGGCACCATGTGGCTTTACCCGGGGCCGGGCGCATCGGCAACGGTGAGGACGGCGGTTATGAAATGCGACTGGATCCGGCGACCGGGGATATAAAGTCGATTCTTATTTTCCATAATATATATTATCCGACTTTCATGTACCGCGTCCGGGCCTCTCGCTTGAGCATCTCCACTCCTCCAGAAGCCGGACGGCGATAGATGCCCTGGCTGTCTATGCCGCCAGCCGGAGCTGGAACCGGAACTGCAGCGTGCCCTCGCACCACATCGGAAAATTGGTGCCCCATTTGTTGTTGTGCAGATTGATCCGCACTCCGCCGGAGAAATCCGGCAAGCCCGGTGCGAACGGCATGAAGGACGAACCGGCCGGTGCCGCGAGCGGCGCGTCGAGCGACAGGACCTGGATGGATGCCCCGTCCGCCAGCCGGCCGCGGATGCCGGTTACGGCCTGCAGCTGGCCGCCGCCCTTCGGGGTGATGCGGTCCGCCGGCTGCCACAGCCCCATCTTGCGGAACTGCCAGCCCTCGGCCCCGGCCGGGGTGAAGCAGAGGAAGCTCGCCTCCGGCATCCGGTTCGCCGGTTTGTCGCGCAGCACCAGGACGAGATCGAGCGCGCCTTCCTCAGCTGCCGTGATGCGCAGCTCCGCCCGGCGCGGCGCGCCGAACACGGCATGGGTCGCCTCGGGCAGATCCAGCAGCAGCGTCACCCCCGGCCCGTCCTGCGCCAGCCCGGCCAGGCGCGGCGGCCAGATGGCGGAGCGCGCTGTCCGCGCCCGTTCCAGCCCCGGTTTGCCATGGTCGAGCAGCGCCCATTCGAGCCGGTGCGTCAGATAGCCCTGCATATGGGCGTCGACGTCGGCCGCGTCGTAGCTCTCATAGGCATAGGCGATCAGGCTGCCGCCGATCCCCTCCAGCATTCGTCCGCCCGGGGCAGTCAGCGTGGCCACGGCGCCGGTCGTGCCGTCGATGCCCAGCCGCCAGCCGCCGGCCCTGGCCTCGATCAGGCCGCCGGCCGCCGGAGCATCCGCGGTCGCAGGTTCGTCCGGCCGCAGCTCGGCCAGCGCCTGCTCCGCCGCCGGCCGGTCGGCCGGGGACAGCGCCTCCATGGCAATGTCGAGATAGCCGCGCTGCTCGGCCCAGGAGCTCTCGGTGAAGCGGAAGCGCGGGTCGCGCTGCCGGGCCGCCTCGAACTCCGGCCGGTCCCAGGCCGCCTCGTCGCGCAGGAAGGTCTTCACGTCGACGCCCCAGGTGTGCTCGGCGACCATCGCCAGGCGACGGCCAAAGGCCAACCGACTCGGGTCCAGCCCCTCCTCCGCGAACCGGTCATAGACCCGCTGCAGCGCCAGGAACCGCGCCGTCTTCTCCGGGTCGCTGGCGCTGCCATGGATCCAGCTGTCGCCGATCTCGCGGTCGACCACGGGGAAGCGTTCGCGCTGCAGCCAGACCGCGGCGGCGAAATCGTCCAGGGTCGAGGCCCGGATCTCGGCGCCGGGATTCGCCGCCCGCACCTCGCGGTGGCATTCCGCCGCCGCCGAGATGCCCTGCGGTCCGACATTGTCCGAGGTGTGGGCAAAGCTGAGCCCCTGCCCCATCCCCTCCGGGAAGAAGGTGGCGCCGTAGCTGCTCTGATAGGCGACCAGCACCTCCTCGCCCGACGGCGCCCGCCAGCGGAACAGCGGCGGCACCTCCGGCAGGGTCGAGGCCGAGTTGACGCCGATGTGCAGGAAGCGGATGCCGGCCTCGGCCAG
>JAEKLZ010000276.1 GCA_019508225.1 Inquilinus limosus
CCGCCGCCTGCCCCTTCCATCATCGCAAAGCAGACCGCGTGCCTTTCTCCAAACTGTCCGGAACCCGTGCCCTGGTTTATCTGGGCGCCTTCTGCCAGCGCCGCGCGCTGTGGGTGATCGGCGCGGCGCTGGTGGTGTCGGTCTGCGCCGTGCTGGTGGTCATGAACCACCTGTCGATCAACACCGACACCGGCAAGCTGATCGACCCCGACCTGCCCTGGCAGCAGGATAACGCGGCGCTGGACAAGGCGTTTCCGCAGAATACCAACCTGCTGGCCATCGTCATCGACGGCAAGTCGCCGGAGCTGGCGGAATCGGCGGCGGCGCAGATCACCCAGGCGCTGAGAGCGGAGCCGTCGCTGTTCCGGACCGTCCGCCGCCCGGACGGCGGGCCGTTCTTCGACAAGAACGGCCTCCTGTTCCTGCCGGTGAAGGAGGTCCAGCAGACCGCGGACGACATCGTCGCCGCCCAGCCCCTGCTCGGCGGCCTGGCCGCCGACCCGACGCTGCGCGGGCTGCTGAACGTCGTCCAGCTGTTCCTGCAGGGCGTCGAGAGCGGGCAGGCCACGCGGTCGCAGGTGCAGCCAGCGATCAGCCAGATGGCGACGACGATCGATGCCAACCTGACCTCGGCGCATGTGGTGCAGCCGCTGTCCTGGCAGTCGCTGCTGTCGTCCGCCCCGCCCTCGCCGCGCGCCCTGCGCCGCTTCGTGCTGGCGCAGCCGGTGCTGGACTACGGCGCGCTCGAGCCGGGGGCGAAGGCCACCGCCTTCGTCCGCGCCACGGCGGAGAAGCTGCACCTGACGCCGGATTACGGCGTGACGGTGCGGCAGACCGGCAACATCCCGCTGAACGACGACCAGTTCGCCAGCGTCAGCGAAGGCATCGGCCTGTCGACCACGGTGTCGGTGGTGCTGGTGCTGGTGCTGCTGCTGCTGGCCCTGCGCTCCTTCACCATGACCGCGGCGATCATGGTGACGCTGCTGGTCGGGCTGCTGATGACAGCCGCCTTTGCCGCCCTGGCGGTGGGCACGCTGAACCTGATCTCGGTCGCCTTCGCCGTGCTGTTCGTCGGCATCGCCGTCGATTTCGGCGTCCAGCTCTGCGTCGCCGTGCGGGCCAAGCGCACCACAGCGCCCAATATCCAGGCCGCCACCAACGCCGCCATCCGCCGCGTCGGCGCCGCCCTGGTCCTGGCCGCGCTGTCCGCCGCCAGCGGCTTCTTCGCCTTCCTGCCGACTGCCTATCGCGGCGTCTCCGAGCTCGGGCTGATCGCCGGCGTCGGCATGCTGATCGCGGTCACGCTCAACCTGACGCTGCTGCCGGCCCTGCTGGCGGTGCTGCCGGTGCGGGCCGAGCCGAGCGAGGTCGGCTGGAAGGAGCTGGCGCCGGTCGACCGCTTCCTGCTGAAGCGCCGGCGCTGGGTTCTGGCGGCCGGCGCGCTGCTGGCGCTGGGGTCGCTCGCCCTGATGCCGCGGCTGGCCTTCGACTTCAACCCGCTGAACCTGGTGGATCCGCATTCCGAAGCGGCTTCTACCATGTTCGAGCTGATGCGGGACCCGTTGAGCACGCCGAACACCATCGACGTCCTGACCCCGTCGGTCGAAGCCGCGGCCGCGCTGGCGCCGAAGCTGCAGGCCCTGCCCGAGGTCGACACCGTGCTGTCCGTCAACAGCTTCGTGCCCACCGACCAGCCGGCCAAGCTGGCGATCCTGTCCGATCTCGGCCTGCTGGTCGGGCCGACCCTGGACACGCCGGCGATGCTGGCCCCTCCCTCCGATGCCACGGTGCGTGCCGCCGCCACCGCGACTGCGGCGGCGCTGCGCAAGATCGGGCCCGAAGCCGACAGCCCGGAGCGCCGCCTTGCCGATGGGCTGGACCG
Source organism: Inquilinus limosus (assembly GCA_019508225.1). GTDB lineage: Bacteria > Pseudomonadota > Alphaproteobacteria > DSM-16000 > Inquilinaceae > Inquilinus > Inquilinus limosus_D. The sequence continues at coordinate 1,883 of JAEKLZ010000276.1, forward strand.
GCTGGCCAAGGCCGACGCGGCGACCATGGCCCGGGTGAGCCAGGCGCTGTTGGAGGGATTGCCGGCGACGCTGGACCGGCTGCGGCTGCTGCTTTCGGCCGAGCCGGTGACCCTGGCCGACCTGCCGCAGGAGCTGCGGGACACCTGGGTCGCGCCGGACGGCCAGGCCAAACTGACGGCGTTCCCGGCGGGCAATGCCGCCGACAACGCCGTGGTCGAGCGATTCGTCGACGCCGTCCGCGCCGTGGCGCCGCACGCCACCGGCACCGCGGTGACGATCCAGGAATCGAGCCGCACCATCGTCGGCGCCTTCGTTACCGCCGGCATCCTGGCGACCGTGATGATCGCGGCCCTGCTCGCGATCGCGCTGCGCCGGCTGCGCGACGTGCTGCTGGCGCTGACGCCTCTGCTGCTGGCCGGCCTGATGACGCTGGCGGCCACCATCGTCATCGGCCTGCCGATCAACTTTGCCAACATCATCGCCCTGCCGCTGCTGCTCGGGGTCGGCGTCGCCTTCGACATCTACTTCGTGGTGAACTGGCGCGCGCGGCGCGGCGAGCCGCTGCAATCCAGCACCACCCGGGCCATCGTGTTCAGCGCCCTGACCACGGCCTCGGCCTTCGGCAGCCTGTGGCTGTCGCCCCATCCGGGGACGGCGGGCATGGGTGAGCTGCTGACGATCGAGCTGCTGTTCACGCTGTTCGCCGTCCTGGCCTTCATGCCGGCGCTGCTGGGCCCGCCCGCGCCACCGCGGCGCCATCATGCCGCCGCCATCGTGAAGCCAGGCTTCACGGAGCATCCGGATCAGGGCCGGTGACGGGCCGGCCGGATGCCGCTAGTGTCGCCCGGTTGCGACGCCGCCTGTCGGGACAGGGGAACAAAGTTTTTCGTCAGGTGGTTGTTGCCGCACAGGACGCAGGATATTGTTGAGATTGTAACTTTCTTCCCCGTCGCGGGACCGGGTCGACCCGAACCGTGGTAGGAACCTTTCGAAGCCGCCGATTCCCGGCGGACCAGATCATCGACTTTCGGATTGCTTACGGGATCGAATCGGACATGCCGTCGCGCTCACGTGGATCCTCTCGCCCCCTCGCCCTCGGCATGGCCGCGCTCCTCGCCGCCACGGCGCTCAGCGGCTGCGCCACACCGCCGACCGATCCCGCGCAGCGGGCGGAGTTCGACCGGATCAACGATCCGCTCGAGCCGATGAACCGGGCGATCTTCGACTTCAACCAGGTGCTCGACAAGAACGCCATCCGGCCGGTCGCGATCGCCTATCGCGACGTGGTGCCCGAATTCGCCCGCGATGGCCTGCACAACGCGTACCAGAACTTCGGCGAGCCGGTGGTCTTCCTGAACAAGGTGCTGCAGGGCGAGCCGATCGCCGCCGCCAAGACGCTGCTGCGCTTCCTGGCGAACTCGACCTTCGGCCTCGGCGGCTTCTTCGACGTCGCCACGCCGCGCGGCGTGGTCCGGCAGCAGGCCGGCGACTTCGGCGCCACGCTGTACAAATGGGGCATCGGCGACGGCCCGTATCTGATGCTGCCCCTGCTCGGCCCCTCCAACCCGCGCGACGCGGTCGGTTTCGCGGTCGATTCGGTCAGCAGCCCCTGGGGCTACATCGTCGACATCCCGACCGAGGCCAGCGTCGGCATGTTCGTGTTCCGGGGCGTCGATGTCCGCTCGCGGGTCGTCGACGCGACGGACGAGCTGGAGCGCAATTCGGTCGACTACTACGCGACGCTGCGCAGCGTGTTCCGGCAGTACCGGCAGGCCGAGCTCGACGGTGCCCAGGCCCCGCAGGGCGGCGATCTCTACACCGACCCCGCCGCCGGCGGGAAACCCGCCGCGGCCGGCGACGTTCCGGCCTCACAGCTGCCCGACATTCCCTGATTCCAGGATCCTGACCGGCCGGCGGAGCCGATGCTCCGGCCGGCCGGCGGGACCTACTTCTTCGGCGTCAGCTCGGCGGTCTTGCTCTCGAGCAGCTTGACCAGCGCGTCACCGCCGCCGCTGCGCAGGGTGGCGCCGAATTCCGAGCGGTAGTTGGCGAGCTGGCTGATCGTGCCGTTGAGGTACACGTCGATGATCTGCCAGTTCGGCCCCCGCAGCCGGTAGTTCAGCGGCACCGCATCCGCCTTCGGCCGCACCAGCTTGGTGTTGACCACCTGGTCGCCGCCGCTGACCGGCTTGGCATCCTCGGAGGTGAAGCTTTCGCCGCTGAAGCCGTTGAAGCGGGCGGCGTAGGTGGTGATGCTGAAGCGCCGGAACGCGTCAGTGAACTTCTGCTGCTGGTCCGGGGTCAGGCTCGACCAGTCGGGGCCGACCGAGATCCGCGCCATCAGCGGCAGGTTGAACGCCTGGTCGAGCACCGGCTCGAGCTTCTGGTAACGCCCGCGGAAGCCCAGCGAATCGGCGTTCTTCATGACGTCGAGCAGGGCGTTGTCGAGCGTGTCGACGACCTGGCGCGGCTCCGCGGCCATGGCCGCCGGCGCGGTCAGCGACAGCGGCAGCAGCAGCGCGAAGGCCAAGGCGAGGCGGCGGTGGAGGGCAGGCGAGCGCATGGGTGTGTCTTCCGATTCGGAACGTTGGGTCCGCCGCCATCCGCGCCCGCGGGGCGACGCGATCGACCTATGATGGCTTCAACCCCGGCCTTTGCCGAGAAGTTCCGAACGACGCCGCGCCGGAATTCGGCTGTGACGGCCAGCACATCGGCCATGCCTCCAATTTGATAAATATCAACCGTAACCTATTGAACGCCGCCCACGCGGTCACGTTAGTGACACGCAAAGTTGGCGCGTAGTATGGTCCAAATTGAGAGCGATTCACTCTGGCGAATTCCAGGTCCAGCCAGAACATCAAGGTGCGTAATGCGGATCATCTTGGCCCAGCCGCGAGGCTTCTGTGCCGGCGTCGAACGCGCGATCGAGATCGTGGAACGAGCGCTGGAGATCTACGGCCAGCCCGTCTATGTCCGGCACGAGATCGTGCACAACCGGCACGTGGTCGAGAGCCTGCGCGCGAAGGGTGCCCGCTTCGTCGACGAGCTGGATGAGGTGCCGGCCGGCAGCATCACGATCTTCAGCGCGCATGGCGTCGCCCAGTCGGTCGAGAGCGATGCGGCGCAGCGTGGGCTGCAGGTGATCGACGCGACCTGCCCGCTGGTGTCGAAGGTGCATATCGAGGGCCGCAAATACGCGGCCCAGGACCGCACCGTCATCCTGATCGGCCATGCCGGCCATGCCGAGGTCGAGGGCACCACGGGACAGATCCCCGGCGGCGTCACCCTGATCTCGACGGTCGAGGACGTCGCCACGCTGGAGGTGCCGGATCCCCAGCGGGTCTCCTACATCACCCAGACGACGCTGAGCGTCGACGACACCAAGGCGGTGATCGACGCCCTGAAGGCGAAGTTCCCCGCCATCGTCGGACCGGACACCAAGGACATCTGCTACGCCACCCAGAACCGGCAGGGCGCGGTGCGCGAGCTGGCGGAGATGGTCGACGTGCTGCTGGTGATCGGCGCCCGCAACAGCTCGAACTCGAACCGCCTGCGCGAGATCGGCGACGAGCTCGGCGTGCCGAGCTACCTGATCGACGACGCCTCGGCGCTGGACCCGGCCTGGCTGGACGGCAAGGAGACGGTCGGCATCACCGCCGGCGCTTCCGCCCCCGACAGCCTGGTGCAGGAGCTGGTCGAGACCCTGCGACGTTTTGGCGACGTCGAGGTCTCGACGCTGCGCGGCGTCGATGAGAATATCCGCTTCCGCCTGCCCTCCCAGTTGACCGCACCGGTTCCCGCCGAGTAGGCATAGTCGCTTGGCCCGGATTTTGGCCGACAGTTTTGCGAAGGTCCCATGGGTATTCCGCTTCAACAGCAGATCCGTATCGGCGCTTACCTTCTGAAGAACCACCTGATGGGTACCAAGCGGTACCCGATGGTTCTGATGCTGGAACCGCTGTTCCGCTGCAACCTGGCCTGCGCCGGCTGCGGCAAGATCGACTACCCGGACGAGATCCTGAACCAGCGCCTGTCGGTGGCCGACTGCCTGCAGGCGGTGGATGATTCGGGCGTCCCGGTGGTCTCGATCGCCGGCGGCGAGCCGCTGCTGCACAAGGAGATGGCGGAGGTGGTGCAGGGCATCATCGACCGCAAGAAATACGTCTACCTGTGCACCAACGCGCTGCTGATGGAGAAGAAGCTCGATCAGTACAAGCCGAGCCCGTTCCTGATCTGGTCGGTCCATCTGGACGGCGACCAGGAAGACCATGACCGGTCGGTGTGCCAGGACGGCGTCTACGATCGCGCGGTCAAGGCGATCAAGGCCGCCAAGGCCCACGGCTTCCGCGTCAACATCAACTGCACGCTGTTCAACAACGCCGTGCCGGAGCGCGTCGCCAACTTCTTCGACGACGTCAAGGCGATGGGCGTCGACGCCATCACCGTGTCGCCCGGCTATGCCTATGAGCGGGCGCCGGACCAGCAGCATTTCCTGAGCCGCCAGACCACCAAGCAGCTGTTCCGCGACATCTTCAAGCGCGGCGACAACGGCAAGCGCTGGTCGTTCAGCCAGTCGACCATGTTCCTCGACTTCCTGGCCGGCAACCAGACGTATCACTGCACGCCCTGGGGCAACCCGACGCGGACCTATTTCGGCTGGCAGCGGCCCTGCTACCTCCTCGGCGAAGGCTACGCCCAGACCTACAAGGAGCTGATGGAGGAGACGGACTGGGACAAGTACGGCACCGGCAACTACGAGAAGTGCGCCAACTGCATGGTGCATTCCGGCTATGAGGCCAGCGCGGTGAAGGACATGTTCCGCAATCCGCTGAAGGCGTTCCTGGTCAGCATGCGCGGCATCCGCACCGCAGGGCCGATGGCGCCGGAGATCTCGCTCGACGGGCAGCGCCCGGCGGAATTCGTGTTCTCCTCGCACGTCCAGAAGGCGCTGGAGAAGCTACGCCACACCCCGAAGGTCGCGGCCAAGGGCGCCGGCGGCGGCAAGTAAGGCCGCCATCGCCGCGCCGCTCTGCCGCCCCAGGCGGATGAGCGCCGGCAGTTGACCCGGGCTGCGGGCCAAGGCCCGCAGCACCGGCCCGATCGCCGGGCGTCCCTCGCTGTCGAGGCCGACCAGCGCCGCCGGCGGCAGGCCGTGCGCCGCCGGGTCGGCCACGGCACGCAGCACGCCGAAGGGCAGCCCGGCTTCCGCCGCGGCCGCCGCCACCGCGGCACTCTCCAGATCGACAATGACGGCGCCGCTGTCGCGGTGCAGCCGGGCCTTGGCCGCGGCAGTGTCGACGATGACGTCGCCGCCCCAGACCTCCCCCCTCACGGCACCGGGCAGCAACGCCCCGAGCCGCGCCGCCAGGCCCGGATCGCAGGGATAGGTTGCCGCGCCCGTCGCCACGGCGGTGCCGATCACCAGATCCCCGGTCGCCAGCTCCGGCGCCAGCCCGCCGGCGATGCCGAAGCTGAGCAGCGCCGTGGCGCCCCGCCCGACGAGGTCCCGCGCCAGCCGCTCCGCCCGGGCCGGGTCGCTGGCCGCGCAGGCGACGAGCGATGAGATCCGCCGCGCGATCTCCGCCTCCCTCGCCAGGCCGGTCAGGATGCCGAACACGGGCCGGCGGCCCTTTACATCCCGACCTCGACCCGGCGGCTGTTGCTGTCGCGCAGGCGGCGATAGCGGGACAGAGCCCAGGTCGGGAAGAAGGCCGGGTAGCCGTGGTAGCGCAGGTAGAACACGCGCGGGAAGCCGACCGCGGTGAAGCTCGGCTCGTCCCACAGCCCGTCCGCGCGCTGATGCGCCGATAGCCAAGCGATGCCGCGCTGGACCGCCGGATGCCCGGCCTCGCCCACCGCCATCAGCGCCAGCGCGGCCCAGGCGGTCTGCGACGCGGTCGAGGTGGCCGGCGTCATCTCCGGCTTGCCCTCATAGTAGCTGTCGCCGGATTCGCCCCAGCCGCCATCCTCGCGCTGCTGCGCGATCAGCCAGTCGACCGCCCGCCGGATCATCGGATCCTGTGGGTCCATGCCGATGGCGTTGAGGGCGCACAGCACCGACCAGGTGCCGTAGATGTAGTTGGTACCCCAGCGCCCGAACCAGGAGCCGTCGGCTTCCTGCTCCCGGCGCAGGAACTCGACACCGCGCGCCACCGCCGGGTCGTCGATGCGCCGGCCGAGCTGGCCGAGCATGCTGAGGCAGCGCGCCGTCACGTCGGAGGTCGGCGGGTCCAGCAGCGCACCATGATCGGCGAAGGGGATGTGGTTCAGATAATGATAGGTGTTGTCGACCTCGAACGCCGCCCAGCCGCCGTTCCTGCTCTGCAGCCCGAGCAGCCATTCAACGCCGCGGTCGATCGCCTCGCGGTACCGCTCCGGATCGGCCCGGTGCATCGCCATGACCACCACCGCGGTGTCGTCGAGGTCCGGGTAATGCGCGTTGTTGTACTGGAAGGCCCAGCCGCCCGGCCGGACGTCGGGGCGCCGCTCGGCCCAGTCGCCCTTGACGTCCAGCACCTGGCGCGGCACCAGCCAGTCGAGCCCCTGCTTGGCCCGGGCCACCGCCTCGGGGTCGTCGGATTCCAGCAGGGCATGCGCGGTCAGCGCCGTGTCCCACACCGGCGACAGGCAGGGCTGGGCGTAGGTGACGCCGTCGACCGTGTCGACCAGCTTCTCCACCGAGGCCCAGGCGATCTGCAGGTCCGGATGGTTGTCCGGGTATCCCAGGCATTTGAACATCATCACGGAGTTGGCCATGGCCGGGTAGATCGCCCCCAGCCCGTCTTCGCCGTTCAGCCGCTCTGTGACGAAGGCCACCGCCTTGTCGATCGACGTCTGCCGGCGCGGGAAGAACGGCTCGATCGGCCGCAGCACCCCGTCCAGCCGGCGGAAGAAGCGGCCCCAGAAGCTGCCGTCGACATGGACATGCCAGTTCTTCACCTGCTCCGGCGGCTCGACCATCAGCTCCTGGATCGACAGCGCGCCCGGGCTGACCGGCCGCGGCTTCTTCGCCATGATCACCAGCAGCGGCACGATCACCGTCCGGCTCCAATACGACACCTTGTTCAGGTGGAACGGGAACCAGGAGGGCAGCACCATGATCTGCACCGGCATCACCGGCACGGCGCGCCACGGCACCTGCTCGAACAGCGCCAGCAGGATGCGGGTGAAGACGTTGGACCGCGCGGCGCCGCCGGCGGCCAGGATGGCGGCGCGGGCGCGGGCCATATGCGGCGCATCCGGGGCGTCGCCCGCCGCCTTCAGCGCGAAATAGGCCTTCACGCTGGCGCTGATGTTGAACGGCCCGTCATGCCACAGCGGCCAGCCGTCATGCCGGTCCGACTGGATGCTGCGGATGTAGTCGGCGAGCTTCGCCTCCTTCTCCCGGTCGACCACGCCGAGGAAGTGCTTCAGCAGGATGTATTCCGCCGGGATGGTGGCGTCGGCCTCCAGGATGAAGGCCCAGTGGCCGTCCTCGCGCTGCAGGTCGAGCAGCCCACCGACGCCGCGGCCGATCGCGTCGTCGAGGCTGGCGCGGGTGGGGCCGGCGAGGTCGTCGGTCTGAAAGGTGGGACTGGAGATGGTCATGGGGACGGGTCTGACGGCTGACGGGACAGGTCGGGCGCGGCGCCGGGCTGGTCGTAGACGCGGCCCTTCCAGGCCCCGCCGACACCGGCCCAGTGGCGCCGCGCCGAATCGATGGTGGCGCCGAGATACACCACCGCGGCAAGCGGCAGGAAGGGCGCCCACAGCGGCGAGCGCCGGTAGAAGCGCAGCATCGGCAGGTAGGTGGCGCTCATGATCGCCCAGGCGGCCAGGGCGACATACCGTGCCGCCCCCTCCCCCAGCAGGGTCAAGGCCGGCGGCGCGATATAGGTGACGATCAGGCCGGCGATGGTGCCGAGCAGCAGCCAGGGCGAGTAGCGCAGCTGGGTGTAGGCGGTGCGGGCGACCATGCGCCAGATCTCGCCGACATCGCCATAGACGCGCAGGCTCTCCGCCTCGTCGGTGAGGTCGAGCCGGATCCGGCCGTTCCGCTTCAGCGCCGTCGCCAGGGTGCAGTCGTCGATCAGCGCGTCGCGGAGGACGGCGATGCCGCCGATCCGGGCCAGGGCCTCGCGCCGCACCAGCATGCAGCCGCCGGCCGCGCCGGCCGTGGCCTTGTCCGCCCGGTTCACCCAGGCGAAGGGGTACAGCATCTTGAAGAAGAAGACGAAGGGCGGCACCAGCCAGCGCTCGGCGAAGTCGACGCAGCGCAGCCGCACCATCAGCGACACGAGGTCCAGCCTATCGGCCTCGCCCCGGGCCACGAGCTGCGCCACGTTGTTCGGCCGGTGGACGATGTCGCCATCGGTCAGCAGGATCCAGCGGGCCTCCGGGTTTGCCCGTTCCGCCGCCGCGACACCCTGCGACACGGCCCACATCTTGCCGACCCAGCCGGGCGGCAGCGGCGCGCCGGAGATCACGGTCAGCCGGTCGGCGGCGCCTGCAGCCTCCGCCGCGGCCCAGGCGAGATCGGCGGTGCCGTCGGTTGATTGGTCGTCGACCACCACCACCCGCAGCCGGCCCGGATAGGCCTGGCGCAGATGCGAGCCGACCGCGGCGCCGATGCCCTCGGCCTCGTTGCGCGCCGGGATCACCACCACCACGCCGGGCCATTCGGCCGGCGGCGGCGCCGCGGGCGCGGTCGTCGCCTCCCAGAACCGGCCCTGGAACAGCCAGAGCTTGAGCCAGGCGGCGAGGCTGGCGAGGGCGAGAACCAGGCCGATCATGTCAGATAGCCATTGGTCCGGAACCAGCCGAGCGCGTCGACCAGCGCCTGACGCGCCGGCCGCGGCCGGTAGTCCAGCGCGGCCCGGGCCTTGTCCGAGGAGAAGTACATGGTCTTGCGGGCCATGCGCAGCGCGTCGCGCGTCACCATCGGCTCTCTGCCGGTGAAGCGCGACACCGTCTCGGCCACCAGCGCCACCGGCCAGATCGGCCCCAGCGGCAGCCGGATCTTCGGGGCCTTGCGGCCGACCAGGGCGGCGATCTCGGCCAGAATCTCGGAGAGGGCGAAATCCTCCCCGCCCAGGATGTAGCGCTCGCCCGGCACGCCGCGGGCGAACGCGGCGAGATGGCCCTGGGCGACATCGTCGACATGGACCAGGTTCAGCCCGGTGTCGACGAAGGCCGGGATGCGGCCGGTCGCGGCCTCGACGATGATCCGCCCGGTCGGGGTCGGCTTGACGTCGCGCGGCCCGATCGGGGTCGACGGGTTGACGATCACCACCGGCAGCCCGGTCTCGGCCGCCGCCTGGCGGGCGCCGTCCTCGGCCAGGAACTTCGACCGCTTATAGGGGCCGATCATCTGGGCCTCGGTCGCCGCCGTCGCCTCGTCCGCCGGCCGGCCATCGGCATGGTGGCCGAGGGTCGCCACGCTGGAGGTGTAGACGGCGCGCGCCACCCCGGCCGCGGCGGCGGCGCGCAGGATCGCCGCGGTGCCCGTGACGTTGGTGCGCAGCATCGCCTTGGGGTCGGGCACCCACAGCCGGTAGTCGGCCGCGACGTGGAACAGCGCGGTGCAGCCCTGCAGCGCCGGCGCCAGTGAGGCCGGGTCGTCGAGGTCGCCGGTCACCGGCTCGACATCCAGCCCGGCCAGGTTGCGGCGGTCGCTGTTCGGGCGCACCAGGGCCTTGACCCGATGGCCCTCGGCCAGCAGCGCGCGGGCCACGGCCGAGCCGACGAAGCCGGTGGCGCCGGTGACGAGGGCGATCTCGCTCATTCGTCCCCGCGGGGAACTGCCGGGAGTAAGGCCTGTCGCGGCATTGTCATCATGGCGGCGACACTGTCGAACCGGACCGGCGACCGCAACCGAAAAAGCCGTAACTCTCCCCTGCTGCGGCCGTTGGTCCGGGGCCGTTTGCCTTGACAATTCAGCGGGGTCTGCGATCTGGTGGCCCGGTCCGGGGCCGTGCGGCGGATCAGCCGCCGCGCCACCATTTCCCGAGCGGCCCCGACCGAGACAAGACAGGCGATCATGACCGTGCCGGCCGACCGTGCCATCGTCGACTCTCCCCCGCCTGCCGGCGCCGCATCGACCGGGCCGGGCGCGGTGGAGCTGGCGGCCAGCAAGACCTCCGGCCAGGAGAACTTCCCGGTCGGATCCTGGCTGCTGCCGAAGCGCCATCGTCCGCATATCGCCACCTTCTACCGTTTCGCCCGCGCCGCCGACGACATCGGCGACGATCCGGAGCTGCCGACGACGGAGAAGCTGGCCCGGCTGGACGCGCTGGAGGCCGGGCTGGTCCAGGGAGGGCCGGAGGCCGCCGCCCGGATGCGCGCCTCGATCGCCGCCACCGGCGTCGGGCTGGTCGA
>JAEKLZ010000047.1 GCA_019508225.1 Inquilinus limosus
TGGATTGCCCGAGCTGCGTCGGCAAGCTGCAGACCGCGCTGGGCCGGATCGAGGGCGTCAGCGGCGTCGAGGTCAGCTTCGCCACCGGCCTGCTGGCTCTCGGTGCACAGGGCGCCGCCGCGAACGGCCAGGCGGTGGAGGCCAAGATCCGCGCCCTCGGCTTCACCCCGACCGCGGTCGGCGACGCACCCAAGGCGCCGGCCCCGGAGGATGCGAAGCCCTGGTGGCGCGAACGCAAGGCGCAGCTGGTCGGCTTCACCGGCATCCTGCTGGCCGCCGCCTTCGTCGCATCGCTGATCGTCCCGGCCGAGGCCGAATGGGCCTATCTCGCCGCGGCGCTGATCGGGCTGGTGCCGGTCGCCCGCCGCGCCTTGACCCTGATCCGGTCCGGCTCGCCCTTCAGCATCGAGACGCTGATGGCGGTCGCCGCGATCGGCGCCATCGCCATCGGCGCGGCGTCCGAGGCCGCCGTCGTGGTGTTCCTGTTCGCCGTCGGCGAGCTGCTGGAGACCGTCGCCGCCGGCCGGGCCCGCCAGGGCATCAAGGCGCTGGTGTCGCTGGTGCCGCGCACGGCGCAGCGCGAGTCGAACGGCATCCTGAGCACCGTCGCGGTCGATGATTTGGCGATCGGCGACATCGTCCTGGTCCGCCCCGGCGACCGGGTGCCGGCCGATGGCGAGATCGTCGACGGCGCGTCGGAGCTGGACGAGGCGCCGATCACCGGCGAATCCGTGCCGGTGGCCAAGGCGGCGGGCGACGCCGCCCGGATCATCCACATGGTCGAGACGGCGCAGTCCAGCAAGGCGCCGACCGCCCGCTTCATCGACCGGTTCAGCGCCTGGTACACCCCGGCCGCCATGGCCGTGGCCGCGCTGGTGATCGCCGTGCCGCCGCTGCTGTTCGGCGGCGACTGGACGGTGTGGACCTATCGCGGCCTGTCGCTGCTGCTGATCGCCTGCCCCTGCGCCCTGGTGCTGTCGACCCCGGCGGCCATCGCCTCCGGCATCGCCGCCGGCACCCGCCGCGGCCTGCTGCTGAAGGGCGGCGCGGCGCTGGAGATGCTGGGCAAGGTCAAATCCGTGGCCTTCGACAAGACCGGCACGCTGACCATCGGCCGGCCCCAGGTCACCGACATCGTCGCGCTGGATGGCAGCGAGGCCGCGGTGCTGGCCGACGCCGCCGCGGTCGAGAGCGGTTCCAGCCACCCGCTGGCCCGCGCCATCCTCGACGCCGCTGCCGCCCGCAAGGTCGCCGTGCCGGCCGTCGCCGAGGCCTCGGCCATCGCCGGCAAGGCGGTGCTGGGCCGGGTCGGCGGCGCGCTTCTGGCCGTCGGGTCGCCGCGCTACGCCGCCGAGCGCGGGCCGCTGCCGGCCGGGCTGGCCGACCGAATCGCGGCGCTGGAGGCGGACGGCAAGACCGTGGTCGTGCTGCTGGGCGAGACCGGGCCGCGCGGGCTGATCGCGCTGCGCGACGAGCCGCGCGAGGACGCCGCCGCCGCGGTGGCGGCGCTCCTCCGGGCCGGGGTGCAGCCGGTGATGCTGACCGGCGACAACCGCCGTACCGCCGCGGCCGTGGCCGGCGCTCTGGGCATCGCGGTCGAGGCCGAGCTGCTGCCGGACGACAAGCTCGCCGCCATTGGCCGGCTGAAGGCGCAGGGTCCGGTGGCGATGGTCGGCGACGGCATCAACGATGCGCCGGCCCTGGCCGCAGCCTCGGTCGGCATCGCCATGGGCGGCGGCACCGACGTGGCGCTGGAGACGGCGGATGCGGCGCTCTTGAACAACCGCGTCACCGGCGTGGCCGAGCTGATCGGCCTGTCCCGCGCCACCCTGGCCAACATCCACCAGAACATCGCGGTCGCGCTCGGCCTCAAGGGGCTGTTCCTGGCCACCACGCTGCTCGGCGCCACCTCGCTGTGGATGGCGATCCTGGCCGATACCGGGGCCACCGTGCTGGTGACGCTGAACGCGCTGCGGCTGCTGCGCCTGCTGCCGGCGGCGCGCCCGGCGGCGGCCAAAGCCACCCCTGCGCATGACCACGACCACGACCACGCGCATGACCACGCCGCCGGGCCGCAGGAGACCGAGGATTGCTGCGCCCATGGCGCCTGCGGTTCCAAGCCGGCGGATATCGCCTGCGGGGCGTGCCGGGCGCCGAACCAGGCTTCGGCCCGGTACTGCAGCCAGTGCGGGCAGGCGATGGCGGCGTGACGGCGGAACAGTTCTATGGGACGATCGTCCCACGCCCGCGGACCGAAGACCGGCCCCGGGCGCAGCAGAGCTCATGACCGACAACCGCGGACCACACAGTCAGGGGGAGTGCCATGGGGCTGATCAATTTCATCAAGCATGCCGGTGAGAAGCTGTTCGGCGGCGGCGAGGCCGAGGCCGCGACGGCGGACGACCTGAAGAAGCAGATCGAGGCACAGGGGCTGGACCCCAATGGCGTCGACATCAAGGTCGAGGGCGACAAGGTCACGGTCGGCGGCAATGTCGCCTCCACCGAGGTGGCGGAGAAGATCGCCCTCGCGGTCGGCAACACGCCGGGCGTCGCCGCGGTCGAGAACAACCTCGCCGCCGCCGCGCCGGCGCCGGAGTCGCGGTTCTACACGGTGAAGAAGGGCGACACCCTCTCCGCCATCGCCAAGACGGAGTACGGCAACGCCAACGCCTATCCGAAGATCTTCGAGGCCAACAAGCCGATGCTGAAGCACCCGGACAAGATCTATCCGGGCCAGGTTCTGCGCATCCCGTAGCGGCCTGACGCTGTTCCCGTCGAGGCCGGAGGGCCCGCGCCGCACCGCGCGGGCCCTTTCGCTTTCCCGTGTCGCGCCGCCTGCCGTTGCGCTATCAGCATGGGACCGTTCCATGCGGAGCCGCGAGCTTGGCCAATGTCCTGTTCATCACCGCCGACCAGTGGCGCGGTGACACGCTGTCGGCGGTCGGCCATCCCTGCATCCGCACCCCGACGCTGGACGCGCTGGCGGCGGAGGGCACGCTGTTCCGGCGCCACCATACCGTGGCCTATCCCTGCGGCCCGTCCCGCGCCTCGCTGCTGACCGGCCTGTATCCGCACACCCATCGCAGCGTGCGCAACGGCATGCCGCTCGACGCCCGGCACACCAATCTGGCGCTGGAGGTGCGGCGCGGCGGGTGGGACCCGTTGCTGTTCGGCTACACCGACACCTCGCTCGACCCACGCGGCCGGGCGCCGGACGACCCGGCGCGCCACAGCTACGAAGGCGTGGCGCCGGGCTTCACCCCGGTGCTGACCCTGTCCGAATCCAGCCGGGCCTGGATCGCCGACCTGATCGCCAAGGGCTATGACGTGCCGGCGCCGGAGGAGGGGCGGGACCCGCTCTACGACCCCGATCCCACGGCCGAGGCGGCGCCGGGCGGCTTCGGCCCGACCCGGATCCGGGCCGAGGACAGCGAGACCGCCTTCATGACCGACCAGGTGCTGCGTCACCTGGCGGTGCTGCAGGGCCGGCCCTGGTTCGTGCACCTGACCTATATCTGCCCGCATCCGCCCTTCGCCGCCCCGGCGCCGTGGCACCTGGCCTACGACCCGGCCGCGGTGCCGGCGCCGCTGCGCGCGGCCTCGCTGGCGGAGGAGGGGGCGCAGCATCCGCTGCTGGCCGGGCTGCACCGGGGGATACCGCTCGACAAGTTTCTGAACCATGCCGAGGGGCCGGCCGCGGCGCTCGACGCCGCCGGGGTCGCCGCGGTCCGCGCCGCCTATTACGGGCTGGCGTCGGAGGTCGACCACCATCTCGGCCGGGTGTTCGAGTACCTGAAGGCCAGCAGCCAGTGGGACGACACGCTGATCGTCTTCACCTCCGACCATGGCGAGCAGCTGGGCGACCATCACCTGTTCGGCAAGCTCGGCTATTTCGACCAGTCGGCCCACATCCCGCTGATCATCCGCGACCCGCGCGCCGAGGCCGATGCGGGCCGCGGCCGGCAGGTCGAGGATTTCACCGAATCGGTCGATATCCTGCCCACCATCCTCGGCTGGCTCGGCCTGCCCGTGCCGCGGCAATGCGACGGCCGCTCGCTGCTGCCGTTCTGCCGGGGCGAACGGCCGGAGGATTGGCGAGAGGCGGCGCACTGGTTCTACGATTTCGGCAATGT
>JAEKLZ010000277.1 GCA_019508225.1 Inquilinus limosus
GCCCAGGCGCTGCGCAGCATCGACCCGGACGGCCGCCACGACATCGTGGTCAACGTCCAGGGCGACCTGCCGACGCTGGACCCGGCCCTGCCGCGGGCGGCGATGGCGCTGCTGGACGACCCTGAAGTCGATATCGGCACGCTGGCCGCGGTGATCGTGCGCGACGAGGAGAAGTCCAACCCCGCCATCGTCAAAGCGATCGTCGAGCGGGAGGAGGGGGCGCGGACCGGCCGGGCCTTCTACTTCACCCGCACCACGGCGCCGTCGGGCGACGGGCCGCTCTTGCACCATATCGGCCTCTACGCCTATCGCCGCGCTGCGCTGGAGCGCTATGTGACGCTGCCGCCCGCGGCGCTGGAGCGGCGCGAGAAGCTGGAGCAGCTGCGGGCGCTCACCGCCGGGATGCGGATCGACGTCGCCATCGTCGACACCGTGCCGCTCGGCGTCGACACCCAGGAAGAGCTGGAGCGCGCCCGGCGCCTGCTCGCGGAAGGAACTGTGCGATGAGGATCTCGTTCCAGGGCTGGCCCGGGGCCAATTCCGACATGGCATCGCGCCAGGTCTTCCCGGATGCGGAGACGGTGCCGTGCCCGTCCTTCGAGGAGGCGCTGGCGGCGATCCATGACGGCCGGGCCGATCTCGGCATGATCCCGATCGAGAACTCGATCGCCGGCCGCGTCGCCGACATGCACCACCTGCTGCCGGAATCGGGCCTGCACATCATCGGCGAGCACTTCATGCGAGTGAACCATCAGCTAGTGGCGCTGCCCGGCGCCAAGCTGGCCGATATCCGCGAGGTGCACAGTCACGTCCACGCCATCGGCCAGTGCCGGCAGTGGCTGCGCGCCCGTGGCCTGAAGCCGTTGGTGCATGCCGATACCGCCGGCGCCGCCAAGATGGTCGCGGAGCGCGGCGATTCCGGCATCGCCGCCATCTCCACCCGGCTGGCCGCCGAGATCTACAAGCTGGAGATCCTGGCCGGCGACATCGAGGATGCCGAGCACAACACCACCCGCTTCGTCGTGCTGTCGCGCGACCCGGTGCGGCCGAAGCCGAACAACGGCCCGGTGATGACCAGCTTCGTGTTCGAGGTCCGCTCGGTGCCGGCGGCGCTGTACAAGGCGCTGGGCGGCTTTGCCACCAATGGCGTGAACATCACCAAGCTCGAGAGCTACATGCTCGGCGGCCGGTTCAACCAGACGCAGTTCTACGCTGATGTCGAGGGCCATCCGGATGACCAGGCGCTGCGCTTCGCGCTGGAGGAGCTGCAGTTCTTCACCCGCAACTTCCACATGCTTGGCGTCTACCCCGCCCATCCCTTCCGCCGCAACCCGAGCCAGATCGCCGCGGACGAGTGAGGGGCGGGAGTTATCCGTCGAAAGCTGATTTCAGATCGGTGCGGGCGAAATCGTCGCCGATGAAGAGCAACGGACAGGATCGGGCCTCGGCTTCCGCGTAGGCAAAGCAGTCGCCGAAGTTCAGCCTGGCGGGATGGTTTCCCTTGCCCCACCGAGCATAGGCTTCCGCCACCCGCCAAGACAGGTTCGGGGTGACGGCTGCGATCTCAAGGCCGGTCCCGGTGATCAGCCGTTCCATGTCGCGTGCGACCTGGCGCCCGCCGGCGACGATCATGGCCTCTGCTACAGTGACCGCCGATATGACGAGGTCCGGCTCGGATCCCAAGATCGCGGCGCAACGCTGCGCCTCAGGTTCCTTCATGATGATCGCCATCAGTGCCGAGGTATCGACGACGATCACTTGGGTAGGCCGTTTTCGTCGTAGAGGAAGTCCTGGCTGCGGGCAGCGGAAGGGCCAGGAGTCGGCCGGGCGGACGCCATAATCTCAGCGATAACGGCATTGCGCTCGGCCGGGGTCGGCTTCCTGGCCTCCGGCACTAGTCGAGCAACGGGCTGGCCGAACCGGGTCAGGACGACTTCCTCGCCGGCCTCGGCGCGGCGGACCAGCTCGGTAAGCTGACCCTTCGCTTCGCTGACGGAGATATGCATGGTTTCCTCCGATCGATCGGGCGATGTGCCATGCATAAAAGATGGTCTATCCAATAGTCCAAAGCAATGCTTGGGCGTTGGCAAGCCGATGCTTATCCCTCCGCCAGCCAGTCCTCCAGCAGGCGCCGGGCGATGCTGTCGCGGCGGGGCAGGCGGAACGATTCGTCGTCGACATGGCTGCGCAGCCAGCCGCGCTCGAACCACGCCGCGGTCTCCAGCTCGTCCTCGTCGACCTGGAGCTCGGTGGTGACAGCGCATCCGGTGAAGCCGACCATCAGCGACTGCGGGAACGGCCAGGGCTGGCTGGAGTGGTAGCGGACGTCGTCGACGACGATGCCGGCTTCCTCCAGCACCTCGCGCTTGACCGTATCCTCCAGGCTTTCGCCAGGCTCCAGGAAGCCGGCCAGCACCGAATGCATGCCCGGCGGCCACGCCTTCTGGCGGCCCAGCAGCGCCCGGTCGCCATCATGGATCAGCATGATCACCGCCGGGTCGGTGCGCGGGAAATGCTGGGTCCGGCACTCCGGGTTGGTGCAGTCGCGGCGGTGGCCGGCGTCGCTGCTGACCGTGGTGTGGCCGCAGACGCCGCAGAAGCGGTGGCGCGAATGCCACCACATCATGCCGCGGGCATAGGCCAGGAGGGCGCCCTCCTCGTGCGGCAGCAACGGGCCGACCGCGCGCAGGTCGAGGAAGCTGCCGAAGCCGGATAGCATCGGGTCGGCGGCCGGGTCGGCCAGCCCGCTGACATCGATCGCGAGATAGGTGACGTCGCCATTGATGCCCAGCATCACCGTCTCGGCCGCGGCCTCGCGCCACCAGGCCTCGGTTGCCGGCACGAAGGCGGCGTGTGGCGCCTCGGGCGGGCCGGCCACCAGGTTGCGGCCCTGCCAGACCGGCAGGATCCGGGTGTGCTCGCTGACCGTGACGCGGGCGATCCACTCGGCATCGCGGCGGTGGCGGCCGGCGCGGTCGAGCGACGGATGGATGTAGAAGTTCGGGCGCAGCATGGGCCGACACTGGCACGGCCTCGGTTTCGGCGCCAGAGGCCGGAAAAGCAACTGTGCCATCCGGGAAGGACAGGTTAGATTGCCTAAAAATGACGGCCGAGGGAATCGGCCGGATCCGACGAACACGAAGGGGGTCACGTCCATGAGTTTCAGCCGCCGGATCGGCTTCGGCATGCTTGCCGCCACGGCCATCGCCTTTGCTCTGCCGACCGCAGCCCAGGATTATCCGAACCGCGTCATCACCATGGTCGTGCCCTTCGCCGCCGGCGGGCCGACCGACACGGTGGCCCGTCTGATCGCCGAGCCGATGAGCAAGTCGCTCGGCCAGCAGGTGATCGTCGAGAATGTCGGCGGCGCCGGCGGCTCGATCGGCGCGTCCCGCGTCGCCAAGGCCGACGCCGACGGCTACACCCTGCTGCTGCACCATATCGGCCAGGCCACCAGCGCCACCCTCTACCGCAACCTCGATTACAAGCCGGGCGAGGCCTTCGCCGGCATCGGCCTCGTCACCGACGTGCCGATGACCTTCGTCGCCCGCGGCGACTTCGAGGCCAAGTCGATGCAGGAGCTGGTGGAGTACGCCAAGGCCAACAAGGACAAGGTGACGATCGCCAATGCCGGCGTCGGCTCGGCCTCGCATCTCTGCGGCATGCTGTTCATGGAGGCGATCGGCACCCAGCTGACCACCGTCGCCTACAAGGGCACCGGCCCGGCGATGAACGACCTGCTGGGCGGCGTGTTCGACTTCATGTGCGACCAGACCACCAACACCACCAGCCAGATCAAGGGCGGCAAGATCAAGGTCTACGCCGTCACCAGCGAGAAGCGGGTGCCGTCGCTTCCGGACGTGCCGACCACCACCGAGGCCGGGCTGCCGAACTTCAAGATCGGCATCTGGCACGGGCTGTACGCCCCCAAGGGCACGCCGCAGCCGGTGGTCGACAAGCTCGAGGCCGCGCTGCAGGCCGCGCTCAAGGACCCCAACGTGGTCGCCCGCTTCGCCGATCTCGGCACCGAGCCGGTGGCGCTGGACCGGGCGACCCCGGCGGCGCTCGACGCCTATCTCAAGGCCGAGATCGCCAAGTGGCAGCCGGTGATCACAGCGGCCGGCGTCTACGCCGACTGAGCTCGCGCATCCCGTTCCAACCCCGGACTCAGGAGTCGCGATGCGCCTCTCCATCCGTCATCCCAAGGACTTCTGGTCCGGGCTGATCTTCCTTGCCCTGGCGATCGGCTTCGGCTGGATGGCCCAGGGTTATTCGATGGGCCGCGCCATCAAGATGGGCCCGGGCTATTTCCCGACCGTGCTGGCCGGGATCCTGGCCCTGATCGGGCTGATCACCCTGGTGCGGTCCTTCGTGCTGGAGGGGGAGGGCGTCGGGCAATGGGCCTGGCGCGGCGGGGCGATCGTGCTGGCGGCGATGCTGCTGTTCGGGCTGCTGCTGCGCGGCGGCGGCCTGGTGGTCTCGGTGCTGGTGGTGGTCCTCGTCGGCGCCGCCGCCAGCGTCAAGTTCCGGGTGCCGGTCGCGGCGGCGGCGGCGGTGGTCATGGCCGCCTTCTGCGTCGCCGTCTTCGTCTGGGGGCTCGGGCTGCCGATCCCTCTCTTCGGCCGCTGGTTCGGGAACTGAGGCGACGATGGACCTTCTGAACAACCTGATCCTCGGCTTCAGCGTCGCCTTCACGCTGACCAATCTCAGCTACTGCTTCGTCGGGGTGCTGCTCGGCACGCTGGTCGGGGTGCTGCCGGGCCTCGGCCCGACCGCGACCATCGCCATGCTGCTGCCGGCCACCTTCGTGCTGCCGCCGGTCGCGGCCCTGATCATGCTGGCCGGCATCTATTACGGCTCGCAATATGGCGGCTCGACCACGGCGATCCTGATCAACCTGCCGGGCGAATCGGCCTCGGTGGTCACCGCCATCGACGGCTACCAGATGGCCAAGCAGGGGCGGGCCGGCGCCGCCCTGGCCGCCGCCGGCATCGGCTCCTTCTTCGCCGGCACGGTGGCGACCTTCCTGATCGCGCTGTTCGCGCCGCCGCTGGCCGCCATCGCGCTGAAGTTCGGACCCGCCGAGTACTTCTCGCTGATGATATTGGGCCTGGTCGCCTCGGTCGCCTTGGCGCATGGCTCGGTGCTGAAGGCGCTCGGCATGATCGCGGTCGGTCTGCTGCTCGGCATGGTCGGGCAGGATGTCGAGACCGGAACGCCGCGCTACACCTTCGGCATCCCCGAGCTGTCGCAGGGCATCAACTTCGTCGCCATCTCGATGGGCCTGTTCGGCATCGCCGAGATCATCCGCAACCTCGAGGCCGAGCATCTGCGCGACGTGATGGTGAGCAAGGTTTCGGGGCTGATGCCGACGCGGCAGGAGCTGCGCCGCATGACCCCGGCGATCCTGCGCGGCACCACGCTGGGCTCGATCCTCGGCATCCTGCCGGGTGGCGGCTCGATCCTGTCCTCCTTCGCCGCCTATTCGCTGGAGAAGAAGATCTCCCGCCGGCCGCAGGATTTCGGCAAGGGTGCGATCGAGGGCGTCGCCGGGCCGGAAGCGGCCAACAACGCCGGCGCCCAGACCTCGTTCATCCCGATGCTGACGCTCGGCATCCCGCCGACGCCGGTGATGGCGCTGATGGTCGGGGCCATGATCATCAAGGGCATCCAGCCGGGCCCGCTGGTGATGACCGAGCAGCCGGACCTGTTCTGGGGCCTGATCGCCTCGATGTGGATCGGCAACTTCTTCCTGATCGTGCTGAACCTGCCGCTGATCGGCATCTGGGTCCGGCTGCTCAAGGTGCCGTATCACCTGCTGTTTCCGGCGATCCTGGCGTTCTGCTGCATCGGCGTCTACAGCCTCAACAACAACGTCTTCGACGTCTATCTGACGGTGATCTTCGGCCTGGTCGGCTATATTCTGGTGAAGCTGGAATGCGAGCCGGCGCCGCTGCTGCTGGGCTTCATCCTGGGGCCGATGATGGAGGAGAATCTGCGCCGCGCCATGCTGCTGGCGCGCGGCGACGCCACGGTGTTCGTCACCCGGCCGATCAGCGCCGTGCTGCTGGTGATGACGGTGGGCGTGCTGGCGGTGATGATCAGCCCGGCGATCCGCCGCAAGCGCGAGGAGGCGTTCCAGGAGGAGCCGGGTTAGCGGGCGCGCCCGCCCCGACACCGGGCCGATGCCGGCCGCGGCCCCTCCCGTTTGGGAGGTCCGGCCAGGGGCCGGTCCCGATATGGTCGACTCGGCAGCGCGGCCGCGGACCGTCGGCTGGCTCGGGAGAGGTGACCGATGGGAACGATCAATGGCACGAACGGTGGCGACGACCTCGTCGGCACCCTCGATGCGGACGTCATCAATGGCCTGGACGGCAACGACCAGCTGATCGGGTACGGCGGCGCCGATACCCTGAACGGCGGGGCCGGCAACGATGTCCTGATCGGGGACGTGCCGCCGGACACGATCTCCATCCCGACGGCCTACGACACGCTGGCGGGCGGCACCGGCGACGACCTCTACTATCTGATCGACGAAAGCTCCTACATCTCGGGCGGCGCCGTCGCCTATCGCTTCGACAAGGTCATCGAGGGCACGGGCGCCGGCACGGATGCGGTCTATATCGCGGCCACCGCCCATCTCAGCAGCTACGTCCTGGCCGACAACGTCGAATACGGCCTCGTCATGTCGGGTGACGGCTTCACCCTGACCGACAACACGCTGGCCAACACACTGATCGGCGGGGACGGCAATGATTCGCTGGTCGGTGGGGCGGGCGACGACACGCTGTCTGGAGACGATGGCGAGGACGCGCTGGAAGGCGGTGCCGGCAACGACCTCCTCTCCGGCGGCGACGACCACGACACGCTGGAAGGCGGTGCCGGCAACGACGATTACCGGCTGACCAGCACCAGCTCCGTCGTTATCGCCGGTGTGTCAGCCCTCCGCTACGACGAGGTCGTCGAAGGCGCGAATGGCGGCTATGACGGCGTCGTGGTCGACGCCGATGTGAGTGTGGGCAGCTATACGCTGCCCGACAATGTCGAGGCCGGCTACATCAGTGGCGACGGCGTCTTCGACCTGTTCGGCAACGGCCTCGCCAACGCCCTCAACGGCAACAATGACAACAACACCCTGTCAGGCCGCGACGGCAACGACACGCTCAAAGGCCTGAACGGCGACGATACACTGCGCGGCGGCCTCGGGGCCGACCGCCTCGACGGCGGCGCCGGCATCGATATGGCCGACTACAGTGACGGTGCTACCGCCGTCTTGGCCGATCTCGGGACCGGCACGGCGAGCGGCGGCAGCGCCCAGGGCGACACCCTGGTCTCGATCGAGAATCTTCTCGGCAGCACATCCAACGACACGCTGATCGGCAACGCCGCCGCCAACACCCTGATCGGGAACTCGGGCGACGATCGCCTGAGGGGCGGGGCCGGGGCCGACCGCCTCGACGGCTCGGACGGGCTCGATACCGCCAGCTACAGCGACAGCACCGCCGCCGTCACGATCGATCTCGCGGCGGGGACGGCGGCCGGCGGCACGGCCGCGGGCGACGTGCTGGTGTCGATCGAAAGCCTCGCCGGCAGCGCCTTCAACGACGTGCTGACCGGCACGGCCGATGCCAACACTCTGTCCGGCGCCGCCGGCAATGACAGCCTCGTGGGCGGTGCCGGAGCCGACCGGCTCGACGGCGGCGCGGGGATCGACTCAGTCAGCTATGCCGCCAGCGGCGGTGGCGTGACGGTCGACCTCGGGGCCGGCACGGCGACCGGCGGCGATGCCGCGGGCGATGTCCTGGTCTCGATCGAGAACCTGGTCGGCAGCGGCTTCGGCGATTCATTGACCGGCTCGTCGGCGGCCAATGTCCTGGATGGCGGCGGCGGCCTCGATGCACTGGCCGGCGGGTCGGGCGACGACACTTACAGGTTGGCCGACGTGACGGTGGTCTTCAACGGCGCCATCATCCAGTGGTTCTATGATCTGGTCACCGAAAGCGCGGGTGGCGGCTACGACACCATCGTGATCGTCCCGATCCCGGGACCCGTGCCCACTTATGCCCTGCCCGAGAATGTCGAGGCCGGCACCATCGGCGGCACTGACTTTTTCGTCTTGTACGGCAATGCATCGGCCAACACCCTGGTCGGCAATGCCGCCGTCAACAGCTTGGCCGGCGGGCAGGGCGACGACGTGCTCCGCGGCGGCGGCGGGGCGGACGCGCTCGACGGCGGCGCGGGCGTCGACACCGCCAGCTATTACGCCGGCAATGCCGGAGTCTCGGTCGATCTCGCCACCGGCATGGGCACGGGCGGCGAAGCCCAGGGCGACACCCTGGGCGCGATCGAGAACCTCTCCGGCAGCCAGCGAGGCGACACGCTTTCGGGCGATGCCGGCGCCAACACGCTGCAGGGCTGGAACGGCAACGACGTGCTTCGCGGCGGCGCCGGGGCCGACCGGCTCGACGGCGGTGCCGGCGCCGACACGGCCAGCTACTTCAGCAGCAACACCGGGCTCTCGGTCGATCTGTCGACCGGAAAGGGCAGCGGCGGAGACGCCCAGGGCGACGTCCTGATCTCGATCGAGACCGTCTCGGGCAGCCAGGGCAACGACACCCTCATCGGCAATGCCGGCGCCAACACCCTGCAGGGCTGGAACGGCGGCGACGTGCTGCGCGGCGGGGCCGGCGCCGACCGGCTCGACGGCGGCGCGGGCGTCGACACCGCCAGCTACTTCAGCAGCACCGGGGTCTCGGTCGACCTGTCGACCGGCAAGGGCAGCGGCGGCGACGCCCAGGGCGACCTCCTGGTCTCGATCGAAGCCGTTTCCGGCAGCCAGGGCAACGACACGCTCCGCGGCAATGCCGGCGCCAACACGCTGCAGGGCTGGGGCGGCAATGACGTCCTCGCCGGGGCGGGCGGAAAGGACACCCTGACCGGAGGCGCCGGGGCCGACCGCTTCGTCTACTCGGCGGTCGGCGACAGCGTGGTCAGGACCAATGCCGACCGGATCACCGATTTCAGCCACGCCCAGGCCGACCGCATCGACCTGTCGGCGATCGACGCCAATTGGGGGGTGGCCGGCAACCAGGCCTTTGCCTTCATCGGCACCAGCCTGTTCACCCATCATGCCGGCGAGCTGCGCTTCGCCTTCAACGGTGCCGACACCATCATCGCCGGCGACGTCAATGGCGACGGGACGTCGGACTTCCACATCGTCCTCTCCGGACGGATCACCCTCGCCGCGGGCGACTTCGTCCTGTAGCCGCGGCTGCAGCCTGGGACGGCAGATCCTTGTTGTCCGGCTCCGGCGCGCGGGCAATTCGGCTTGGTGCCCGGCCGGATTTCCGCTTACCTGGGCGGGACATCCGTCCTCTTGCTCAGCCGGTGACGCATGACCTCGCTTGCCGATCTCTCCGCCGTCGATCTCGTCGCCCGCTATCGCGACCGCAGCCTGTCGCCGGTCGAGGTGACAGAGGCGGTGCTGCAGCGGATCGAGGCGTGGGAGCCGAAGCTGCAGGCGCTGTGGGCGTTGGATGCGGCTGCCGCCCGCGCCGCCGCCGCGGCCTCGGCCGCGCGCTGGGCCGAGGGGCGGCCGGCGGGGCCGGTCGACGGCGTGCCGGTGACGATCAAGGAGAATATCGCGACCAGGGGCGTGCCGGTGCCGGTCGGCACCGCCGCGACGCCGCTGGTGCCGGCGGCCGAGGACGCGCCGCCCGCGGCCCGGCTGCGCGAATCCGGCGCCGTGATCCTGGCGAAGACGACCATGCCGGATTACGGCATGCTGTCCTCCGGCCTCTCCAGCTTCCACAAGCTGGCCCGCAACCCCTGGGACCTGTCGACCAATCCGGGCGGCTCCAGCGCCGGGGCCGGGGCGGCGGCCGCGGCGGGCTACGGGCCGATCCATATCGGCACCGATATCGGCGGGTCGGTCCGGCTGCCGGCCGCGTGGTGCGGCATCGTCGGGCTGAAGCCCAGCCTGGGGCGGATCCCGATCGACCCGCCCTATGTCGGCCGCGTCGCCGGGCCGATGACCCGGACGGTGGCCGACACCGCGCTGGCCATGTCGATGCTGTCGCGGCCGGATGGGCGCGACGGCATGAGCCTGCCGCCGGCGGAGATCGCCTGGTCCGACCTGGCGATCGACCCCAAGGGCCTGCGCATCGGCCTGATGATGGACATCGGCGCCGGCATGGCGCTGGATCCGGAGGTGGAACAGGCGGTGACTGCTGCGGCCCGGCTGATCGAGGCGGCCGGCGCCGTGGTCGAGCCGGTGCCGGCGATCCTGACCCGGGAGATGCTGGACGGGCTCGACGACTTCTGGCGGGCCCGGGCCTGGGATGATGTCGAGAGGCTGCCGGAGGAGGGGCGGGCGAAGATCCTGCCCTATATCCGCGCCTGGGCGGAATCCGGGGCGCAGCGCTCCGGCCTCGCCGTGATCCGCGGCTTCAACCAGACCATGGCGATCCGCAAGGCGGCGGCCAGGCTGTTCGGCTCCTTGGATTTCGTGCTGTCGCCGACCGCGCCGGTCGCCCGCTTCCCGGCGGACTGGGCCTCGCCGCTCAACGACCCTGAAAAGCCGTTCGAGCATATCGGCTACACCGTGGCCTGGAACATGTCGGAGCAGCCGGCGGTGTCGGTCAATTGCGGATACACCAGGGCCGGGGCGCCGATCGGGCTGCAGATCGTCGGCCGCCGCTTCGACGACCTCGGCGTGCTGCGCCTGGCCAAGGCCTATGAGGACCGCCGCGGCCCGCAACGGCCCTGGCCGGCCTTGTGAAACGCCGATCCCTGGAACATCCTGGAGCGGTCATCCGTTCCTAACGGACAAGGGACCGGCGCTGCCGGGTTCAGGCGGCCTGACGTCGAGAGGGGACATGGATCGGGCGGATCGCGAGATCGCGATGCTGGAGACCCTGGCGGCCAAGGGGCTGCCGACGGCCGCGGTCGTCGGCAAGACCATGGTCCATGGCCAGCCGGCCATCATTTTCGAGCGGTATTCCGGCAGCAGCGCCGACATCGTGCGCAACCGGTCGGTCGTCGACGACCGGCTGCTGAGCGAGGCCAGCGTGGCCAGCCTGTCCCGCATCCGGGCCGTCATGCTGGAGACGCCGATCGCCGTCGACCGGCTCAACCTCCTGATCTGCTCGGACGGGGCGTTCGTGCTGTCGGACCCCGGCGCGGTGTGGGACGGCCGGCCGCCGCCGCAGGATCAGGTCGTGCTGATCGACCTGCTGCTCGCGGCGGCGGAGGCGAAACTCGGACGGCCATGACCTGCGGCCTCGGGCCAGTGGCCTGAAGCGCGCATCTCGGGTCTGGTTTGTCCTTTTCGGGGAGGGGCGCTGTCATGGTCTTTCCAGCCGATCGCTCCAGCGGCCTGCCGCCTTACTCGCCGCGCGTGGACCGCGGGAAGCCGGACAGCCCGGTCCGTTTCGTCGATGTGGTCGATGCCGTCCGCAAGGAAGGCCGCCCCGTATCGGGACCCCAGGACGCCCCGGCGCAAGCTCGCTCCGAAGATCCGCCGAAGCCGCCGTCAGAGCTGACGGACCCGGCCAAGACCATCGCCGACGACCGACGCCACCGGATCGACGACTGGGTCGGCGGGGCAGATGACAGTGTCTTGCCCTGGAATGACGATTCGCACGACAAGGTCGCGCATGCGCTGCGCGGAAACTCCGAGCTCGGCGGGCTGACGCAGGACGAGCAGCGCTACCTGGTCGACCGGGCGCTCGACAAATGGGTCCGTGAGGGCGAGACCTATTCCTCGCCGCGGGACCTGGCGCGGGACGTCCGCGGCGATGGAACCCTGGGGCCGCTGGTGGCCGAGCGCTGCGCCGTCAAGGCCGCGGCCCTGGAGGCGGAACAGCGCCGCAAGCCGGCGTCGGACCGCAACGGGGATGCGGTCGACATCGGCGGCGCCGCCATTGTCGCGCTGAAAATCGAGCCGGGCCGCAAGACCGACGCGGCGCAGCAGGCCGCCCTGCGGCAGCTGGTCGAGACGCTGGGGCCGTCCAAGGCGGCGGGGCTGGCGGAATCGCTGTCCTCGCCCGGCCTCGAGACCGAATATGCCTCGGCGACGCTCGAGGCCCTCAATGCCGGGCCGTTCACCGACAGCGGCTGGGCCTTCGCCACCAGCACCTTCTCGACCACCCAGGAGCAGCGCTACGGCCAGGGCACGGACCTGTCGATGCCGATGGCCAAGGCTCTCGCCCACGGGCT
>JAEKLZ010000531.1 GCA_019508225.1 Inquilinus limosus
ACGCGTTCGGCCGGCAGGTCGACTCGTTCGAGACCGACCTGGACATCACCGGTGTGCGCGGCGGCCCGGTGCGTGCGGTCTTCATCCGGGCCCCCTGGGTGGAGAAGGCCGGCGTCGACGTCGAGGTGCTGGCCACCGTCCCGGGGGACGGGCCGGCCGCTGGCCGGATCGTCGCGGCCCGCCAGGGCTCGGTGCTGGCCACCGCGTTCCACCCGGAGCTGACCGGCGACCTGCGGGTGCACGGGCTGTTCTGCGAGATGGTGCGCGAGGCGGTGGGCGGGCGTCGGTAGGATCGGTCGCCGCCGCTGTGGGTCGGGCGGGCGAGGATTGAGAAGGGAAGTCGATGAGCGGGCATTCCAAGTGGGCGACGACCAAGCACAAGAAGGCCGTCATCGACGCCCGCCGCGGCAAGATGTTCGCCAAGCTCATCAAGAACATCGAGGTCGCGGCGCGCACCGGCGGCGGTGACCCGGACGGCAACCCGACCCTGTACGACGCCATCCAGAAGGCGAAGAAGAGCTCGGTCCCCAACGACAACATCGACCGCGCGGTCAAGCGCGGCTCCGGCGCCGACGGCGGCGGGGCCGACTACCAGACCATCACCTACGAGGGCTACGCCCCGGGCGGGGTGGCGGTGCTCATCGAGTGCCTCACCGACAACCGCAACCGGGCCGCCACCGAGGTGCGCCTGGCGATGACCCGCAACGGCGGCGCCATGGCCGACCCCGGGTCGGTGGCTTACCTGTTCACCCGCAAGGGCGTGATCATCGTGCCGAAGAGCGGCGAGCTCTCCGAGGACGACGTCACGATGGCGGTGCTGGACGCCGGCGCCGAGGACGTCAACGACCTGGGGGAGAACTTCGAGGTCGTCTCCGAGGCCACCGACCTGGTCGCGGTGCGCACCGCGCTGGTCGACGCCGGGATCGACTACGACTCCGCCGACCCGACGTTCCTGCCGTCGATGTCGGTCCCGCTCGACGCCGAGACCGCGAGGAAGGTGTTCCGGCTGGTCGAGGCGCTGGAGGACAGCGACGAGGTGCAGAACGTCTACGCGAACTTCGACGT
>JAEKLZ010000048.1 GCA_019508225.1 Inquilinus limosus
GGGGGAGGGGGTTCGTGCCGCAGGAACCGGCGGAAGGTAGTACCGACGTGATCGCGTTTGCTTCCAGACAGGACGGGTCGGCTCTGGCTGAGACAACCCCCTCCCCCTACCCCCCTCCCGCGAGGGGAGGGGGGACTCACTTTGATGGCGTCGCTCGCTCTCTGCATCTCAGCCGCCATAGGGATGCTTCTCGCGCCAATGCCGGGCGATCTCGATGCGGCGGCAGAACCAGACGCCGTCATGCTGCTTCGCGTAGTCCAGGAACCTCTCCAGCGCCATGATCCGGCCGGGGCGGCCGACGATGCGGCAATGCAGCCCGACCGACATCATCCGCGGCGTCTCCGCCCCCTCCTGGTACAGCGCGTCGAAGCTGTCCTTGAGATAGGCGTAGAACTGGTCGCCGGAGTTGAAGCCCTGGACCGCGGCGAAGCGCATGTCGTTGGCGTCCAGCGTGTAGGGCACGATCAGCTGCGGCGTGTCCCCCACCCGCTCCCAATAGGGCAGGTCGTCGTCATAGGCGTCGGCGTCGTACAGGAAGCCGCCATGCTCGGCCACCAGGCGCCGGGTGTTCGGGCTGGTGCGGCCGGTGTACCAGCCGAGCGGGCGCTGGCCCGACACCTGCTCCAGGATCTCCGCGGCCTTGCGGATGTGCTCGCGCTCGGTGTCCTCGCCGACATACTGGTAGTTGATCCAGCGATAACCGTGGCTGGCGATCTCGTGCCCGGCCTCGACCATGGCGCGGATCACCTGCGGATGCCGCTCCGCCGCCATGGCGACGGCGTAGATGGTCAGCGGGATCTGCTTGCGCTCGAACAGCCTGAGGATGCGCCAGACGCCGACCCGGGCGCCGTAATCGTAGAGCGATTCCATCGAGATGTGGCGCACGCCCGGCAGCGGCTGGGCGTTGACGATCTCGGACAGGAAGCTCTCGGAGGCTGCGTCACCGTGCAGGATCGAGTTTTCGCCGCCCTCCTCGTAATTGAGGACGAACTGCAGCGCCAGCCGGGCGCCGCCCGGCCAATCGGCCTGGGGCGGGTTCGGACCCGACAAGCACGTCGGGCCGGACAGGGCGATAATGCCCGGCGGCAGGACGGACCGCCAGGACCGCCAAGGCGCCGGCAGAACACGGAGAGGCAGGATGGCCGAACATACGGCATCCCACCAGGGACGACTGACCACCCATGTGCTCGACACGGCGCATGGCCGGCCGGGCATGGGCATCGGCGTCGCGCTGTATCGCCTCGACGGCGATCGCCGTACGCTCGTGGTCGAGACCCGGACCAACACCGACGGCCGCTGCGACGCGCCGCTGCTGGCCGGCGACGCCTTCCGCCCCGGCACCTATGAGCTGGTCTTCGCCACGGGCTCTTATTTCCAGACCGCCGGCGTGACCGTTTCCGACCCGCCCTTCCTGGACCAGGTGCCGATCCGCTTCGGCATCGCCCATGCCGACCAGCACTACCACGTGCCGCTGCTGATCTCGCCCTGGTCCTACTCCACCTACCGCGGCAGCTGAACCATGCGAGACACCGTCCGTTTCCTTTTCGGCGACGAGCTGCGCGAGATCCGCACGGTCGATCCGACCCTGACCGTGCTGGACTGGCTGCGGCTGCAGGAGCGCAAGACCGGCACCAAGGAAGGCTGCGCCGAGGGCGATTGCGGCGCCTGCACCGTGGTGGTCGGCCGGCGCGACGGCGACCGGATGCGCTATGAGCCGGTCAATGCCTGCATCCGCTTCCTGGCGACGCTGGACGGCTGCCAGCTGCTGACGGTCGAGCATCTGAAGGCGGCGGACGGCGCGCTGCACCCGGTGCAGCAGGCGATGGTCGACTGCCACGGGTCGCAATGCGGCTTCTGCACCCCCGGCTTCGTCATGGCGCTGTTCGCGCTGTACCGCAGCGACCCGGCGCCGGGGGAGGGCCGGATCGACGACGCCCTGGCCGGCAATCTGTGCCGCTGCACCGGCTACGCCCCGATCGTCGCCGCCGGGCAGCGCATGTACGAGCTCGGCGCGCCGGCGACCGACCGCTTCGCCGCGGCCGAGGCCGGGATCGCCCAGCGGCTCGAGGCGCTGGAGGATGAGGAGACGGTCGCGGTCGGCGACGGTGCCCGCCGCTTCTATGCCCCAGCCACGGCCGACGCGATGGCGGCGCTG
Source organism: Inquilinus limosus (assembly GCA_019508225.1). Classification (GTDB taxonomy): domain Bacteria; phylum Pseudomonadota; class Alphaproteobacteria; order DSM-16000; family Inquilinaceae; genus Inquilinus; species Inquilinus limosus_D. The sequence continues at coordinate 2,156 of JAEKLZ010000048.1, forward strand.
CTGCTGGAGCATCCGGACGCGACCATCGTCTCCGGCGCCACCGATGTCGGGCTGTGGGTGACCAAGCAGCAGCGGGTGCTGCCGGCGGTGATCTACACCGGCCGGGTGCGCGACCTGCGCGGCCTGCATGAGACCGCGGACCGCTTCGAGATCGGCGCCGCCGTCACCTATGCCGAGGCGATCGGGCCGCTGGGCCGCGCCTATCCCGACATGGGCGAGCTGATCCGCCTCATCGGGGCCGAACAGGTGCGCGCGGTCGGCACCATCGGCGGCAACATCGCCAACGGCTCGCCGATCGGCGACATGCCGCCCGCCCTGATCGCCGCCGGCGCCACGCTGGTGCTGCGCCGGGGCGAGGAGCGCCGGTCGCTGCCGCTGGAGGAGTTCTTCATCGCCTACGGCCAGCAGGACCGGCGGCCGGGCGAGTTCGTCGAGAGCGTCTTCCTGCCGAAGCTGCGGCCCGGCGACCGCTTCCGCGCCTACAAGATCAGCAAGCGCTTCGACCAGGACATCTCCGCCGTCTGCGCCGCCTTCCGGCTGCGGGTCGAGGCTGGCCGCGTCGCCGACATCCGCATCGCCTATGGCGGCATGGCCGGCACGCCGAAGCGGGCGGCGGAGACCGAGGCGGCGCTGCTGGGCCAGCCCTGGACCGAGGATGTCGTTCGCGCCGCCCTGCCCGCTTTGGCTCGGGACTTCACCCCGCTGACCGACTGGCGCGCCAGTGCCGGCTATCGCGCCAAGGTCGCCGCCAACCTGCTGCTGAAGCTGCATGCCGAAACCGCCGACTCCGCCACCGAGACGCGGCTGGTCGGCGCCCAAGCCTTAACCCGACCGAGCCTGGCCCATGCCTGACACCACCTTGTCCCAAGCCGGGGCCCAGGCCAAAGCCCAGCCGGCTTCCGACCGCATCGACGGCGCGGTGCACGACCCGCGCCGGCACGACAGCGCCCACAAGCATGTCAGCGGCGAGGCCGTCTATATCGACGACATCCCGGAGCCGGCGGGGCTGCTGCATGTCTGCCTGGGGTTGAGCGAGAAGGCCCATGCCCGGATCCGGTCGGTCGACCTGGCCAAAGTCCGCACAGCACCCGGCGTGGTCCGGGTCTTCACCGCCGCCGACGTGCCGGGCGAGAACGACATCGGCTGCAACCATCTGGGCGACGAGCCGCTGTTCGCCACCGAGCTAGTGCAGCATGTCGGCCAGCCGGTCTTCGCCGTGGCCGCCGAGACCCGCGACCAGGCCCGCCGCGCCGCCCGCCTGGCCGTGATCGACTATGAGGAGCTGGCGCCGGTCCTGGACTATGACGTGGCCCGCGCCGCCGGCACGCTGGTGACCAAGCCGATGACGCTGCAGCGCGGCGACGCCAAGGCCGCGATCGCGGCGGCGGCGCGGCGGGTCGACGGCCGGATGCGGATCGGCGGGCAGGAGCATTTCTACCTGGAGAGCCAGGTGGCCCTGGCCCTGCCGGGCGAGGATGGCGACGTCACCGTCCATTCCTCGACCCAGCACCCGAGCGAGGTGCAGCACATCGTCGCCGCGGTGCTGGACGTGCCGGACGCGGCGGTGACGGTCGAGATCCGGCGCATGGGCGGCGGCTTCGGCGGCAAGGAGACCCAGGCCAACCTGTTCGCCGCCACGGCCGCGCTGGTGGCCAAGGCGACCGGCCGCGCCGCCAAGCTGCGGCCGGACCGCGACGACGACATGGTGATCACCGGCAAGCGCCATGATTTCGAGGTCGATTACAGCGTCGGCTTCGACGAGGAGGGCCGGATCGAGGGCGTCGAGATGCTGCTGGCGGCGCGCTGCGGCTGGTCCGCCGACCTGTCCGGGCCGGTCACCGACCGCGCCCTGTTCCATGCCGACAACGCCTATTACTACCCGGCGGTGCAGCTGTCCTCGCTGCCCCTGAAGACCAACACCCAGTCGAACACCGCCTTCCGCGGCTTCGGCGGGCCGCAGGGGGTGGTGGCGGGCGAGCGGCTGATCGAGGAGATCGCCTTCGCGGTCGGCAAGGACCCGCTCGAGATCCGCAAGCTGAACTTCTACGGCACCGACGACCGCAACATCACGCCGTACCACCAGACGGTGGAGGACAACATCGCGCCGCAGCTGGTGGCGGAGCTGGAGCGCGACAGCGACTACCA
>JAEKLZ010000049.1 GCA_019508225.1 Inquilinus limosus
TGCTGACCGGGCCGAACGGCGCCGGCAAGACCAACCTGCTGGAGGCGGTGTCCTTCCTGTCGCCGGGCCGCGGCCTGCGCCGGGCGCCGCTGCCGGAGGTGACGCGCCGCCAGGCCACCGGCAGCGCCGGCTGGGCGGTGGCCGCGCGGCTGCTGACCCCGACCGGCGAGATCCAACTGGGCACCCAGCTGGAGCCCGGCGAGGGCCGCCGCGCCGTGGTCATCGACGGCCGGCCGGCCCAGAGCCAGACCGCGCTGGGCGCCCGGGCGCCGATGGTCTGGCTGACGCCGCAGATGGACCGGCTGTTCGGCGACGCCGCGAGCCAGCGCCGCCGCTTCCTCGACCGGCTGGTGTTCGGTTTTCATCCCGACCATGCCGGGCAGCTCGGCGCCTATGAGCGGGCGATGCGCGAGCGCAACCGGCTGCTGAAGGACTCCTCCCGCCCCGACCCGGCCTGGCTGGCGGCGCTGGAGGACACGCTGGCGACCAGCGGCACCGCCGTCGCCGCCGCCCGGCGCGAGCTGGTGGCGCGGCTGCGCGGCGCCGAGTCGCTGATGACGGAAGGCCCGTTCCCGCGGGCCGATCTCGCCATCGACGGCCGGATCGAGGCGTGGCTTGAGGATCGTCCGGCGGTCGACGCGGAAGAGGCTTTTCGTAACCTTTTGTGCGATAATCGCCGCATCGACGCTGCGGCCGGAGCCGCGACGGAAGGTCCGCACCGCAGCGACCTGTCCGTCCACCACCGGACCAAGGCGATGCCGGCGGCGCAGTGCTCGACCGGCGAGCAGAAGGCGCTCCTGATCGGCATCGTCCTGGCCAATGCCCGCCTGCTCGCCGGGGAACGCGGCGCCCCGCCCCTCCTCCTCCTCGACGAGGTGGCGGCGCATCTCGACGAGGCCCGTCGGGCAGCGTTGTACGAGGAGATCCTGGCGCTCGGCGCCCAGGCCTGGATGACCGGCACCGATCCGGCGCTGTTCGCGCCGCTCGGGGACCGGGCCCATCACCTTGGCGTCGACGACGCCCGGGTGACGGCCCGGGACGCCGTTGGAAATGGATGAGAAGTATGTCGGATTCTGCGCTCCCCAACAACGAAGCCGCCTATGATGCCGGCTCCATCACCGTGCTGCGCGGCCTCGAGGCGGTGCGCAAGCGGCCGGGCATGTATATCGGCGACACCGATGACGGGTCGGGCCTGCACCACATGGTGTACGAGGTCGTCGACAACGCCATCGACGAGGCCCTGGCCGGCTATTGCGACACCGTCACGGTGACGCTGAACGCCGACGGCTCGGTCCAGGTGACCGACAACGGCCGCGGCATCCCGGTCGCGATCCATGAGGAGGAGGGCATCAGCGCCGCCGAGGTGGTGATGACCCAGCTGCATGCCGGCGGCAAGTTCAACCAGAACTCCTACAAGGTGTCCGGCGGCCTGCACGGCGTCGGCGTCTCGGTGGTCAACGCGCTGTCGGAGACGCTGGACCTGCGGATCTTCCGCGACGGCCACGAATGGCACATGCGCTTCCATGACGGCGAGAGCGAGGCGCCGCTGGCCGCGGTCGGGCCGCAGAACGGGAACCGCGGCACCCATGTCACCTTCCTGCCCTCGACCAAGACCTTCACCAAGACCGAGTTCGACTTCGGCACGCTGGAGCACCGGCTGCGCGAGCTCGCCTTCCTCAACTCCGGCGTCGCGCTGACCCTGACCGATGCGCGCGGGCCGGAGCCGCGGGTGGTCGAGATGCATTACGAGGGCGGGCTGAAGGCCTTCGTCGCCTATCTCGACAAGGCCAAGCAGCCGCTGCATGGCGAGCCGATCACGGTGACGGCGGAGCGCGACGGCATCACGGTCGAAGTGGCGATGCAGTGGAACGACAGCTACCACGAGACCATGCTGTGCTTCACCAACAACATCCCGCAGCGTGACGGCGGCTCGCATCTGGCCGGGTTCCGCGGCGCGCTGACGCGGCAGGTGAACGCCTACGCCACCGAGAGCGGCATCCTGAAGAAGGAGAAGGTGGCGCTGACCGGCGACGACGCCCGCGAGGGACTGAGCTGCGTCCTGTCGGTGAAGGTGCCCGACCCGAAATTCTCCAGCCAGACCAAGGACAAGCTGGTCTCCTCCGAGGTCCGGCCGGTGGTCGAGTCGGTGGTCAGCGAGATGCTGGCGACCTGGTTCGAGGAGCATCCGAACGACGCCAGGCGGGTGATCCAGAAGGCGGTCGAGGCGGCCACCGCCCGCGAGGCGGCGCGCAAGGCGCGCGAGCTGACCCGGCGCAAGGGCGCGCTCGACTTCGCCTCCCTGCCCGGCAAGCTGGCCGACTGCCAGAACCGCGATCCGGCGGAATCCGAGCTGTTCCTGGTCGAGGGCGACAGCGCCGGCGGCTCGGCCAAGCAGGGCCGCGACCGCAAGTTCCAGGCCATCCTGCCGCTGCGCGGCAAGATCCTGAACGTCGAGCGGGCGCGGATCGACAAGATGCTGGGCTCGGCCGAGATCGGCACGCTGATCACGGCGCTGGGCACCAGCATCCGCGACGAGTTCGACGTCGACAAGGCGCGCTACCACCGCATCATCATCATGACCGACGCCGATGTCGACGGCAGCCATATCCGCACCCTGCTGCTGACCTTCTTCTACCGGCAGATGCCGCAGCTGATCGAGCGCGGCTACCTCTACATCGCCCAGCCGCCGCTGTACCGCGCCGCCCGCGGCAAGGAGGCGGTGTATCTGAAGGACGATTCCGCGCTCGAGGCCTATCTGATCGACAGCGGCATGCGCGACCTGGTGTTCACCCCGTTCGACGGCGCCCAGGTCGCCGGCAACGACCTGCGGGACCGGATCGTGCAGGCGCTGGAGGTGAAGCACCAGCTGACCCCGCTGATCCGCAAGGTCGGCAGCCGCCTGGTGGTCGAGCAGGTGGCGATCGCCGGCGCGCTGGCGTCGCGCATCGTCAACGACCCGACGCTGGCCACGGAGACGGCGACCTACATCTCCGGCCGGCTCGACGCGCTGGAGCCGGAGTTCGAGCGCGGCTGGCACGGGTCGCAGCTGCCGCCGCAGGGCAACCAGCCCGGCGGGCTGGTGTTCCGGCGCACCCTGCGCGGGGTGACCGAGGGCCGGATCATCGATTCCGACATCATCCGGTCGGTCGAGGCGCACAAGCTCGACCGCCTGGCCGGCGAGCTGCAGGCGCTGTACAAGCGGCCGGGCGTGCTGACCTGGATGAACCCGAAGGGCGCCGCCCAGGAATGGCCGATCACCGGCCCGATCGACCTGATCGACCGGGTGCTGGAGCAGGGCCGCAAGGGCCTGGCGGTGCAGCGCTACAAGGGCCTGGGCGAGATGAACCCGGACCAGCTGTGGGAGACCACGCTGGACCCCAACGCCCGGGTGCTGCTGCGGGTCGAGGTCAAGCACGCCGACGACGCCGAGGAGGTGTTCTCCACCCTGATGGGCGACGTGGTCGAGCCGCGCCGCGACTTCATCCAGGAGAACGCGCTGAAGGTGACGAACCTGGACGTGTGAGCGTCCGGGCCGCCTCTTCAGGATACCGCCGTTCGAGCCGATCCATCCCCTTCTGCTCTCCCCCTCCCCTTGCGGGAGGGGGCAGGGGGAGGGGGTTTTTACTGTTTCTCCTGGCCGTCATTCCCGCGAAAGCGGGAATCTCCCTCGGGTCCAGGCGCGACGAGATCCCCGCTTTCGCGGGGATGACGAGGGTTTTATAGGCAGCGGTGCGGACGCGCGCAGACCCCTCCCCCACCCCCTCCCGCAAGGGGAGGGGGAGTGTGGAAGGCTGCGTTCGCGAGTGCTGAAAGTTGGTGAAACGGGTGAGTTCGCCGGCGGTCACCCGGTATCCACCGGCTCCGGCTTGTGGCGGGCGGGCGCGGCGGAGCGAGGCTCGGGCGGATCCTCCGGATCGTCGTCCTCGCCATCCTCCGGCGGGATGAAGCCGTAATGCTCCATGGCCTCGTCGGCCATGTCGAGCCAGCGCTCCACCTGCGGCGGAAAGTTCCAGCGCCGGCACAGCGCCGCCACCGCGACCTCCGGCCGGCTGGCTTCGATGAACTCGACCACCTCCGGCCGCTCCACTCGCTCGCAGACCTCGGCGACGCGGCGGTCGACCTCCTCGTCGTCCTCCGACACCTCATAGGCGGCCGCCAGCATCGCCAGCTTCACCCGCAGATCGTGCCAGTCCGCCTGGGCCGATTCGCGCTTGGCCGCGGCCTTGCGCCGCTCGTCGCGATGATTGGCGAACTTGTCCTCCAGCAGCAGGGTCAGCCGCAGCGACTTGGTGACGACGGCGATCCGCTCGCAATAGTCGATTCCGGGCTGCGGCGCCTCCACCGCCTCGGTGCGGGTCGCCTCCATCACCTCCATATGGATGTCCGCCGCCCGGGCGAGCATGCGCAGATGCCGCGCCGCCCGCTCCTCCTGGGGAGCGGC